>CBHFOL010000392.1:0-7285 GCA_965995405.1 uncultured Saccharothrix sp. | reverse complement strand
GGACAGGACGCGGCGGGAGAGCTTGACGGTGCACAGGACGGTCGGCTTGGGCCAGTGGTAGCCGTGGCGTTCGCAGGCGGCTTTCATGAAGCCGACGTCGAAGCCCGAGTTGTGGGCCACCAGGACGGCGCCGGCGGCGAACTCCAGGAACGCGGGCAGGACGGTCGCGAGGCGCGGTGCGCCCGTCACCATGAGCTGGGTGATGCCGGTGAGGGCCACGATCTGCGGCGGAATCCCGCGTTCCGGGTCGACCAGGGTGGAGAACGTGCCGAGCACCTGCCCACCCCGGACCTTCACCGCGCCGATCTCGGTGATCGTGTCCTCGGCCGCGCTGCCACCCGTCGTTTCGAGGTCGAACACGACGAAGGTGGTGTCGCGCAGGGGTGTGCCGAGCTCGTCGAAGGAGAGCTGGGCGGCAGCCGTGGTGGTCATCGCCGCGCAAGGTAGCGAGGGGGTACGACATTCCCGGCCCGGGCGGCTCCGGCCGCTGGTGGGAGCGCTGGTAGGGCTAGCAGACAGGGTGGTGAGCGTGAGAGCACGTCACCGGTGGCGGGCCGGGATCACCTGATGGTCTGCCACTCGATGCCCCGGGGGCGTTGGTCGGTCGTCAGGTAGTCGATCACTGCCGCTTCGAGGTCCGTCACGGGGAGTTCCGCGTGCGGCGGGAACTCGCTGTCGGCTGTCACGAGGTAGTAGACGACGGGTTCGGCATTGCTGGGAGTGGCGCTCTTGCTGAAGCAGCCGGCCGGAGGGCTGTCCTCCCCGGCGTAGCGCAACACCCCCTTGTCCCCGTCGATCCCCACCGTCAGTTCCGAAGCCCAGGGGTCGTCGGCGGGAACCACGGTCATGAGCAGGGCGGTACCCGCCGAGTACTTCGCGCGTACTTCGGCGAACAGGTCCCGGACTTCATCGGGTGTGGTGACGACGACCGGATCAGCCGTGTGTCGCTTCTCGTAGTAGACGTTCAACGCTTGCGCCACGGTGGGGTAGCCCCTCCTCGGTAGGTCCTGCTGAAACCGTTCGGTCCGTACACGGTCAGTGTGTGCCCTTCGGGCAGCAGGGCAGGCACCACCTGTTCGCAGGTGAGCGGACCATCCTCGCAGGGCCAATTGTTGATTATGAGCGTCGCCGTCGGGATATTGTGGTTACGCATGTATGCGGCGAGCTTGGTCTCCACGTGGGCGGCGATGTTGGGCAGCCCGCGCCGTAGCCCCAAATCGGGGAAAGCCTTCTCGCACTCTTCCAGTAGTTCACCGTAGCCGCTCACCAGCGGACGCACTTCCCCGTCAGGGGTTGTCCACCGGCCGTGCGTCTTCTGTCCGCTGTTGGGCACCACGGGCGGGGGCAGTTCGCGCCTTAGGTGTTCGATCCGTTCCGGTGGGATGGCGGGTGGTTCGTCCGGTTTGGCCTGCTGTGTCGGTTGTGCGGCCTGTGGAGCGACCGGGCGGGGCGGTGGTGGACTTCCACCCGTCAACACGTCCAGAACGGCCTGGGCGTGGTTCATGCCCGAACCGAGGATTCCCCACAGGTCCACGACGCCCGTGACCACTTCGCCGAAGTTGGCGACGGCCCCGTCCGCGTCCGGCTCGCCGGAGCCTTCCAGCGCGGCGGCCAGGATGGCCTGTGCGTCTTCGGCCAGGTCTTGCGCGACCGCCAACGCGTTCCGGCATTGCGACGCCTTGTCGCACGCCTGCGAGACCTGAGCGGCCACGTCCCCCGACGACGACACCCTGGACCCCCCTCCGCCGTCAGCCTGGCACAGGACCGGCCCCGGACGTGCGGATGATGTGGTCCATTTGATCAGCGTTCCCGACAGTGGAGACCTGTGTACGGACGGATCGACCTGAGTCCGGGGTCCTGCTGCGGTGGTCCCGCTGAGTAGATGGATTGAAGAGCGTTTGTCCGCCGTTGGCGCCCTGGGCATCGTGCTGGTGGAGCTTCTGCAACGGTGTTGTCGAACGGCAGGCGCGGCGACCTGTGGGATCACGCTCGGTGTCAACGGTCACGGCACCGTAGCCTGTACGGGTGCAAGACCCGATAGCGCCTGCCGACGAGCTCGTGACCGGAGAGCCGGACGCGCCCGTCGAGTCCACTGTGGACTGGGGGGCGTTGCCGGAGCCGTTGCGCGCCCGGCTGGCCGAGCTGTGCGCCGACGCCCTGGGTGACCTGGCGAAAGTCGACGTGCCGCAGCCCTTGCGCGCGGTCGCGCGGTTCGCGCCCACCAAGCGGGCCCGGTTGGGTGGCGGGCAGCTCGTCGCGGGCCTGCGGACGTCGGCGAACTTCCGGGCGGCGGTGGTCGAGTGGCTGCGGCGGAACCGGCCGGCGGCGCTCGAAGTCACCTCGCCCGATCCGGTGGCGGCCGGCGCGGCGGCGATCCTCCAGGGTGAGGAGGTCGCGCACCACTTCGTCGAGCTGGTGACGCGTCGGGCCACCGAGACGACCCTCCGCTCCGAGCGGGACACGGCCGTTCAGCGGGCCGAGCGGTTGGAACAGGAGCTGGAACGGCTGAAGGCCGAGCGGGCCGAGTCGACCGGGGTCACGGACAAGATCCGGGAAGTCGCCGAGGTCGAGTTGGAGCGGCTGCGCAAACGTCTGCGTGAGCAGGGTGTGCGGCTGCGTGAGGCCAAGGACCTCGCCTCGGCCGCCCAGGTCGAGGCGGAGCGAACCAAGGCCGGGGCGGACGCCGAGGTCCGGCGGATCACCGCCGAGCGTGACCGGGAACGGGAGCGGGCCGAGAACGAGCGTGGCAAGGCCCAGCGGGCCGAGGCGGACGCGGAGGTGGCCCGGCAGTCGGCCAAGGAGGCCCGGCAGGCCGACGAGGTGCGCCTCGCGCTGCTCGTGGACACGCTGGACGGCGCGGTGAACGGCCTGCGGCGGGAACTGGCGCTCGGTGGTGCCGGGCCGCGTCCGGCGGACCTGGTGCGGGGTGCGAGCGCCGCTCAAGGGGCTGTCGGCCGGGTGGAAGACCCCGCGGCGCTGGACCGGCTGTTGGCGCTGCCCGCCGTGCACATGATCGTGGACGGCTACAACGTCACCAAGACCGGTTATCCGGAGCTGTCGCTGTCCGACCAGCGTGACCGGTTGGTGCACCAACTGGCGGTTCTGGCGGCGCGTACCGGCGCGGAGGTGACGCTGGTGTTCGACGGCGCCGGCGTGGTGGCCGTGCCGACCAGTGCGCCGCGCGGGGTCCGGGTGCTGTTCAGCGATCCCGGGGTGCTCGCGGACGACGTGATCCGCGCCTTGGTCACGGCGGAGCCGGAGGGCCGTCCGGTGGTCGTCGTGACGTCCGATCGGGCGGTCGCGGACTCCGTCCGACGGCGGGGTGCGCACCCGGTGCCGTCCGCCGTGCTGCTCGCCCGCCTGGGCCGGGTGTGACACGGGACGTGTTTTTCACACCACGTTTGGTCACACCCCGAGGTCACGGGTCGGCCGTTCGAGGATCGTTGTCAACCTGAAAGGTTTTCGGGCACCTGCGGGTGGACTCCGGGGCTCACCTTTCGTAACCTAGCCGAGACCTCGCGGCGGGCAGCCGTCCATCCTGGACGGCGACGCGGGTTCACCGCCGAATCGGCCTGTCGGGGTGCCGAGCCGGAAGCACCGAGCCAGATCTGTCGGGCAGATGCGTTTTTGCACGCCCGACCGGTAGGCGGTTCATACGTTAGGAGTGACACGCGACTGTGGCGTCGCAACGACTCAAGCGCGGTGTGCGCGGGGCGATCGCGGCCACGGCGGTGGCCGCTGCGGCGGTGGGCGTCATGCCCGTTCCCGCCGGAGCTCAGCCGAACACGGCTTCCGATGCGCTGAACAAGTACAACGAGCTGGCCGAACAGGCGACCAAGCTCAACGAGGAACTCCTCCGGGCCGAGGAGCAGCGCGACGGCAACCAGGTCCTGCTGGACCAGGCCAACGCCGAACTCGCCCAGGCATCCCAGGCGGGCGATCAGGCCAAGCACGACGTGGAGGCGTTCCGGGGCAAGGTCGACCAGCTGACCGAGGCGTCGTTCGAGGGCGCGCGGTTCAACCAGCTGTCGGCGCTCCTGGTGAGCGACTCCCAGCAGGACTTCCTGAACCGCATGTCCGCGCTCGGCGTGCTCGCGGCCGACAACAACGAGGCGCTGGACAAGCTGTCCGGTGCGGTGAACGCGGCCGAGTCGGCGAAGTCCGCTGCCGCCGACGCGCAGGGCCGCGCGCAGAAGGCGACCGACGAGTCCGCCAAGATCGCGGAGGACATCAAGAAGCGCCAGAACGACCTCAACGGCCAGATCAACGAGGTCCGCGCCCAGATGAACCAGCTGAGCTCAAGCGACCGCTCGAAGCTCAAGGACCCCGGCGACCAGTCCAACATCGCGGTGCCGCCCGGCACGGCGGGCGCGGCGCTGGCGTTCGCGCTGGAGCAGCGCGGCGACGAGTACCGGTACGGCGCGACCGGGCCGGACTCGTGGGACTGCTCGGGCCTGACGTCCAGGGCGTACGCGTCGGCCGGCGTGACCATCCCGCGCACCAGCAACGGCCAGGCCGGTGCCGGTCGGGCGATCTCCCGGGGCGAGGTCGGCCCGGGCGACCTGATCATCTACAACGGCGGCAACCACGTCGCGATGGCCGTGGACAACGCGACCGTCGTGCACGCCTCCACGGAGGGCGTGCCGGTGAAGATCGTGCCGCTGGAGTCGCCCGGCTCGATCTACGCCATGCGGCGGATCGAAGGCTGAGCAAGGCAGTGCCGGCAGGGCCGTCCCCCACGGGGCGGCCCTGCCGACTACTTTGGGGACACGTGAGCCGCTTCCGGGTCGTGCTGGCCGCCGCGGTGGCCGTGACGTTCCTGTGCGGGCTGGTGCTGGCCGTGACACCGGCCGCACCGCCCGCGTCGCGGGCCGCCGCCCAGGACCCGCGCGAGCAGGCGGTGCGCGACCTGCTGGACCGCCGGTCCCACGCCGTGCTCACCCGGGACGAGACCGCGTTCACCGCCGACCTGGACCCGGCCGCCGACCTGGAGTTCCGGCAGCGGCAGCGCGACCTGTTCCGCAACCTGGCCGCCGTGCCGGTGGGGGAGTGGGAGTACCGGATCGGCGGCGGGAGCGACCTGACCGGCGTGCGGCTGCCCGTCGCCGACGAGTCGTGGGCACCGGACCTGAAGCTCGCCTACCGGCTGAGCGGGGTCGACGCCGAATCCGGCAGCCAACCGATGGCCTACCTGTTCACCCGACGCGGCGACCGCTGGTACCTGAATTCGGACACCGCCCTGGAGCCGGTGGGCAAGCGCACCTGGCGCGGCCCGTGGGACTTCGGCCCGTGCCAGGTGCTGACCGGAACCGGCGGGTTCGTCATCGCCCACCCCGGCGGCGAACCGCTGGCCGCGCGGGTGCTGTCCGAGTTGGACACGGCGGTGGCCGCGGTGACCGAGGTGTGGGGGCAGGCGTGGGCGCGGCAGGTGGCGGTGATCGTCCCGGCCGACGCCGACGAACTGCGGGCGCTCGTCGGACCGGGTTTCGCGGACGGCTCGATCGCCGGCGTGGCCGTGGCCGACCGCGTCGACCAGCGGACCCGCACCGCGCAGGGCCAGCGGGTGGTGCTGAACCCGGGCAGCGCGAACGCCCTGTCGCCGTTGGCGCTGCGGGTGTTGCTGCGACACGAGATCACGCACGTCGCGGCCCGTGGTGAGACGGTGGACGGCGCGCCGATGTGGCTGCTGGAAGGTTTCGCGGACTACGTGGGCTACCGGGGCAGCGACGTCCCGCCGCGCAAGGCCGCGCCCGCGCTGGCCGAGCGGATCCGGACCGCGCTGCCCACCGCGTTCCCGGCGGACGACCGGTTCCGGGGCAGTGGCATGGAGTTGGCGTACCAGGAGTCGTGGTCGCTGAACCTGTACCTGGCGCAGCGGTTGGGTGAACGGGGCCTGGTCGACTTCTACCGGCGGGTGGCCGGTGCGGGACGGATCACCGACGAGCGGATGAACGCGCTGGTGCGCGAGGCGACCGGCGCGGACGTGGCCGAACTGGTGCGTGGTTGGCGCGAATTCCTCCGCTCGACGTTCCCGTAACGTGTGGGCGTGCGCCGGACGCTGCTGGTGACCAACGACTTCCCGCCCCGCCCGGGTGGGATCCAGTCGTACCTGCACGCGTTGGCGACCCGCCTGCCGAACCTGGTCGTGTACGCGCCGTCGTGGGATTCGCCGTCCGGCTCACACCCGGAGTTCGACGCCGCGCAGCCGTTCGAGGTGGTGCGGCACCCCGGCACGCTGATGCTGCCCACACCGGACGTCCGGCGGCGCGCGTCGGAGATCGTGCGGGCACACGGCTGCGAGGCGGTGTGGTTCGGCGCGGCGGCACCGCTCGCGCTGCTCACCCCGTGGCTGCGGGACGCCGGCGCGCATCGGATAGTGGCGTGCACGCACGGGCACGAGGTGGGTTGGTCGATGCTGCCCGGCGCACGGCAGTCGTTGCGCGCCATCGGGTCCACAGTGGACGTGGTGACGTTCATCAGCCGTTACACCAGATCCAGATTCGCCGCCGCGTTCGGCCCGATGGCAGCACTGGAACACCTACCGCCCGGAGTGGACACCGAGGTGTTCACTCCGGACCCGGCCGCCCGCCGGGAACTACGCACCAGATATCGCCTCGGCGACCGCCCGGTGGTGGTGTGCGTGTCCCGCCTGGTGCCGCGCAAGGGGCAGGACGTGCTGGTGCGGGCGTTGCCGGCGATCCGACGGCAGGTGCCCGACGCGGCGCTGCTGCTGGTGGGCGGCGGGCCGTACGGGGACGAGTTGGCGCGGCTGGCGGACGCGGTGGGCGTAGGGGAGCACGTCGTGCTGACCGGCTCCGTGCCGTGGTCGGAACTGCCCGCGCACTACAACGTCGGTGACGTGTTCGCCATGCCGTGCCGGACGCGCGGCCGTGGCCTGGACGTGGAGGGCCTGGGCATCGTCTACCTGGAGGCGTCGGCCACCGGCCTGCCGGTGGTGGCAGGCCGTTCCGGCGGCGCGCCGGAGACCGTGCGCGACGGCATCACGGGGACCGTGGTCGACGGCCGTTCGGTGCCGGCCGTGGCGGAGGAGGTCGGACGCCTGCTGGCGGACCGCGACCTGGCCGCGAAGATGGGCCTGGCCGGCCGGGAATGGGTGGCCCGCGACTGGCGCTGGGAAGACCTGGCTGCCCGCCTGGCAACCTTGATCAACAGCTAGCCCGCCGCCAGTGCGCGCGCAGCGCGCATACCCCACCCCGCCTGTTTGTCATCCCCGTGTGGCCTGCCCGCAGGGCAACCGCGCTTGGTCACGGGTGTCAAGCACGCC
>CBHFOL010000391.1:0-7321 GCA_965995405.1 uncultured Saccharothrix sp. | reverse complement strand
AAGCCTGACGCTGCTCGACTGATCATGCCGCCCGGGCGGCTGGACCGACGCCGGGTCGGTCGTGCATCTGACGACCTCGACCGGCTTCGTCGGCATAGGGACGAGCAGCCCCGGCTCCCCGCTCGTCGTGCAGACCCCGTTCACGACCGGCAACGGCTCCGGCGGCCAGAACGGCGCGGGCGCCGCCGACTCCGGCACGACGACTCTCCAGCAGAAACCCGAGTTCGGCAACCAACCGCACCAGATGCTGTCGGCCACCGAGTCCAGGCAGGTCGGCTGGTTCGTCGCGGACGCGGGCGGGTTCGCGCTGTACCGGTACGACAAGGACACCGCGAAGCCACCGAAGTCCAATTGCGACGGTGACTGCGCCAAGATGTGGCTGCCGGTGCTGGTCAGCGAGCACACCATGACGTCCGGTGTGGACCCGACGCTCGTCGGCTCGGTCGCCCGGACCGACGGGAAGAAGCAGGTCACGCTGGCCGGCTGGCCGCTGTACCGGTTCACCGGCGACCAGAAGGCCGGCGAGCTGACCGGGCAGGGCAAGGGCGGCGCGTGGTTCGCGGTGACGCCGGAGGGCCGCAAGGCCCAGGGCGACGGCTCGACCGGCGCGGGCGGCTGAGGATTCCCCATGTCAGCCAACGGTTTCACGGTCGCGGCCAGACGGATCGCGGCGCTCGCGCTCGGCATCGTGCTGCTGCTCGGACCGACCTTCGCGGGCACGGCCTGGGCCGACGACCTGGCCGATCCGGGTCCGGTGCAGCAGACGCCGCTGGGCCCGATCACCGAGCAGGACAAGGAATTGCTGGTCAAGGTGCGGCTGGCCGGCCTGTGGGAGATGCCCATGGGCGAGGAGGCGACGAAGCGCGCCGCGAGCCAGCGGGTGAAGGACGTCGGCGCGCAGTTGGCCAGTGACCACATGTTCCTGGACGAACGGGTGCTGCGGCTGGCCGGCCAGCTGGACGTGCCGCTGCCCGACGAGCCGAACGCCGACCAGCAGTCGTGGATGGCGGAGATGCGCTCGCTCGAAGGCGCGGCCTTCGACGACTCGTTCGCGAACCGGCTGCGTGCCGCGCACGGCTCGATCTTCCCGGTCGTCGGCACCGTCCGCGCGAACACCCGCAACGAGGCCATCCGGCAGTTCGCGCAGGTCTGCAACCAGATCGTGCTCAAACACATGACCTTGTTGGAGAGCACCAACATGGTCACCGACATGGGCCTGTCCAAACCGGTCGCCGCCGGCGCGCAACCCGTGCCGGGCGCGGTGAACGCCGAACCGGTGCGCACCGCCACCCAGGTCCAGGACGGCCCGAGTCCCCTGGTCGTGCTCCTGATGTGCCTGGCAGGCGCGGTGGTGACGATCGGAGTCCTGCGCCTGTTGCGGCCCAAGGCGAACGTCAAGTGAAAGGAGGTGGTGGCCGGACGTCCCTCCCGACCACAGCGACTCCATCGTGGAACTGTTCGCACCTCACCCGCCCGGCGTGGCCGTGACCACTCCTGCGCGGCCCGCCGGGCGGGTCGTCCACCCACCTGCGAGTTCTCTCCCGCCATCTCGGAGGTATCACCGTGTTCTCCCAGGTCACGTTGCTGGTCGCGCAAGCGGCCGGCGGCGACCACGACGCCGGGGTGCGCCAGGTGGCGCAGCTCTCGGCGCGTCTGGCCTACGCGTTCATGTGCGCGACCCTGTGCTGGGGCGTGCTGATCGCGACCGGCTGGGCCAACAAGATCACCGGCAGACAGGGGTTGCGCAACAGCCACATGGTGCTGGCGACGCTGGCCCTGGCGTTCGGCTCGCTGCACGCGTTCGCGTTCACCCTGCTCGCGCTCGGCCCGTTCGAGTTGGCCCGGATCTCCGTGCCGTTCCTCAACGGCGGGCTGTTCCGGCACGCGCTGGGCATCGTCGGTCTGGAACTCATGCTGGTCATCGCGTTCACCGCCGGTCTGCGCAAGAAGATCTACTACCGCAAGTGGCTGCGGCTGCACCAGGTCGCGTACTTCGCGGTCGGCGTCACCGTGGTGCACTCGTGGTTCGGCGCGATCGCCAACGGCAACCTGGCCGTGCTGTGGCTCGGCGGCCTCACCATCCTGGTGCCGACGGTGACCATCGCGCTGGCCCGCTTCCTGCCGCCGCACGTGCTGGTGCGGCTGGGGATGCTGGAGCCGGAGCCCGGGTTCGAGCCCGAGCCGGACGGCGCGGGCGGCAGCGCGCTGGACATCAGCGTGGACAACGAGCGCTGCCACCGCTACGGCATCTGCCAGGCCGAGGCGCCGGGCCTGTTCCAGCTCGTGGACGACGAACGCCTGCGGTACGAGCGCAGACCGCCGCCCGAGCTGTTCGCGAAGGCGCGGGCCGCCGCGCGCGCGTGCCCCATGCGGGCCATCGAGCTGCGGGAGCGTGTCCGGTGAACAACGAGGAGCGGGTCGTCATCGCGGGCGGCGGACTGGCCGGGCTGCGCGCCGGGGAACGGTTGCGCGAGCTGGGTTTCCGCGGCGAGATCGTCATCGTGAGCGCGGAGCGGCACCTGCCGTACCACCGGCCGGCGCTGTCCAAGGAGGCCATCAACGGCGAGCTGATCGCGTCCGACCTGCGGCTGACCATCAGCCGTGAGCTGAACGCGATCTGGCGGCTGGGCACGGCGGCGACCCATCTGGAGCCCGATCGACGGGTCGTCGGACTGCCCGGTGGGGAGGAGATCGGCTACGACGGGCTGATCATCGCGACCGGTGTGGAGCCCCGGCACCTCCAGGGCGCGCCGCGGCAGGACTCGCGGATCCACGTGCTGCGCACGGTGGACGACGCGATCGCGATCAAGCAGGCCATCAACGCGACGCAGGGGTTGGTGGTGGTGATCGGCGGCGGGCTGATCGGCTGTGAGATGGCCGCGTCGGTGAAGTCGATGGGCCGGGACGTGGCGATCGTGAGCCGGTCGTCCACGCTGCTGGGCAGCGCGGTGGGCAAGAACATCGCGAACACCGTCACCGAGGCGCACCGGGCGCGGGGCGTGCGGATGGCGATGGGCGTGAAGATCCGGCACTGGATGCCGCAGGCGGGCGGGGTGGCGATCCACCTGTCCGACGGGCAGGTGTTCTTCGCGGCGGTCGTGGTGATCGCGGTGGGGGCGTCGCCGTCGGTGGCCTGGCTGCGCGGGTCCGGGCTGGAACTGGAGGACGGGGTGCTGTGCGACGCGACGTGCCACGTGGTCGGCGGTGCCGACATCGTGGCGGCGGGTGACGTCGCACGGTGGCCGAACCTCCGCTTCGGAGGACAGCCGCGGCGGGTCGAGCACTGGCTCAACGCGGTGGAAATGGGTCGGGCGGCTGCGGAGAACCTGTTGGCGGGCAGGGAGAATTCGCGGCCGTTCACCCCGGTGCCGCGGTTCTGGACCGAGCAGTACGGGATGCGGATCCAGGGGTCCGGGCTGCCGGCGATGGGCAAGGACACGACGACGCTGGCCGGGTCGCGCAAGGATCATCGGACGATCACCGGGTTCGTGGACGACGGACGGCTGGTCGGGATGGTGGGGCTGGACGCGCCTACCGCGATGATCAAGCTGTCGACGGAGTTGTGGCGGCAGAACCGGGTCACGTCGGCGGGTGCGGGGCGACCGCAGCACCTGGTGCCGCCGGAGCGGCTGGCCGAGCCGGTGCGGGAGCCCGCGCCGGTGCCTTACGACGCGCCGCCGGCCCGGTTCGAGGCGTCGGGGGCGGGCGATGTGTCGTCGGCAGGCAGGTTCAGGGCGCAGTCCGGGTCGCTTGAGGACGGCTTGGCCTCCGGCCCCCGGTCACCATTGTCCCACGAGGGTACGACAGAGCGGGTTGGGCGGTCGGCGCCCGAAGCCGTGCCTGACCCGGTGACCTCGGTGAACCTCTTCGAACCCATGACCAACGTGGTCGAGCTCGGCCAACCCGTCGAGCCCGCGACGAGCCGGGCGGAGGCAGTTCGCGACGAGGCCGTGCGCGGTGAAGCGCCGTCCGAGCGGTTCGAGGTGCCGCCGGAGCAGGCGGTCGCGCGGTTCGAGGAGTACAAGGCGCGGTTCGCGGCCAGGGCGCAGGTGGAACGGCTGGAGGCGGACCGGTTCGAGGTGCCGCGGCAGCAGCAGGAGTCACAGCCGTTGCCGATCCCGCAGCACGCCCCGGTCGTGCGGACCAGGGCGCACCCCCGGCCGCTGGCCCGCTCCGGTCCCAGGGCGAGACCCCGGTGAGCCGTTACCCGGATGCCGTGTTTACGTAACCCGGTGCACCAAGCATTCGGAACCATGGCGAACCGCAACCAGGTCACCGTGGTCGGCATCCCGGCCCGCGACGAGGCACGCACCGTCGGCGCGGTGGCCACGGCCGCCGACACCGGCCTGCACCGCGCGTTCCCCGACGGGACGAACGTCGTGGTGCTCGCCGAGAACGGCAGCACCGACGGCACCGTGGAGCGGTTCACCGCGACACCGCTGCGCGCACGCAAGGTCGTCGCCGGCACGTCCGGCGCGGGCACCGGCAAGGGCACCAACGTGTTCGCGATCATGGACCGGGCGCTGGACCTGGCCGCAGACCGGGTGCTGCTCCTGGACGCGGACGTCCGGTCGACCGAACCGGAGTGGGTCGGGCTGCTCGCGGACGCCGTGGCGGGCGACGAGCCGGCGCTGGCGGTGCCCGCGTACCGGCGCGACCGGTTCGAGGCCAACACCACGAACCACCTGGCCGGCCCGTTGCTGGCGGCCGTGTTCGGGGTGCACGTCCAGCAGCCGATCGGCGGCGAGTTCGCGTTCAACCGGGCGTTCCTGGACCGGGCCCGGACGTGGCACCGGCCGGACAGCGCCCACCTGTACGGCATCGACGTGTGGCTGACCGCGAACGCGCTGCGCGAACGCTTGCGGGTGGTGGAGGTGCCGCTGGGCCGCAAGCTGCACAACTCGCCGTTCCCGAAGATCCTCCGACTCCCGCAGCAGGTCCTGGACTCGCTGTTCCACGTGGTCCTGCGCACCGACCGGGTTCGGCCACCGAGTCCGGTCCGGACCGCGCCACGGGCGGCGGTGGACGGCACGGCGGTGCGGCAGGACCCGGCGGTGGTGGCACGGGTGTCCGCGTCCGTCGCCCGGTACCTGGAGGCGCACCGGGACGACGTGCGGCTGCTGTTCCCGTCGGCCCGGACGTTGGAACCCGCGTCGTGGGGGCTGCGGGTGACCGTGGACGACTGGCCGCACGTGCTGGCCGACGCGCTGGCGGCGTTGTCGGCCGGGTGGTTCGAGGCGGCCCGCGACCACCTGGTGGCGCTCTACGTGAACCGGGTGCTCACGTTCTGGGAGGAGATCGACGGCCTGTCCGGCGCGGAGGTCGACGGGCTGCTGGACCGGCAGGCGGCGCTGACCGTGCGGGCGGTGCGCGAGCGGGACATCGCGCCGGTCGGCCAGGCCGGCCCGGACCGGTTCGACGTGCGGCACTGGGCGGGTTTCAACGACGAGCCGTTGCCGGCGGTGACCGCGCGGTAACGTCCTGCCCGCCGTGAGCGCTGTTCAGGTCATGAGGACGCGCGAAACCCGACGTCAACTGTGGTCGAGACCATTGGTGGCACTGGCCTTCGTCTTCCTGGCGGTGGCGCTGTGGAACGGCGTGTTGGCGGTGGTCGAGCCGGTGCTGTGGCGCGGCGCGGCGGCCGTAGGGTGTGCGGCGGTGGCGGCCGGGCTCTGGTACGCGGCGGCGGCCGAACGCCGGCGGTGACGGCCGGGACCGATTCTCCCGGTGCGTTATGTGATCTGCGCAAATACTATGGGACCGTGATCTTCTTCGGCATCATGCTCGCCGCGATCGGGGTGTCGACCCTGTTGTGGCGCGATGCCGACGTGATCGGTCTGCCACCGGTCGCGGTCGGTATCTCCCTGCTGGTCCTCGCCGCCGCCTCGGTCACGGCCGGTGTCGTGCGCCGCAAGCGCCGCCGGGTGGCGCGGGGCGAACCCGAGCCGGTCGGCTCCGTCGTGGACCGGGCCAAGGCGCTCCCCCGGCTGCTGGCGCGCCGCAAGGAGTACGGGCTGCCCGCGTCCCGGCTGGCCCAGTGGGGTTTCGCGGTCGTCTACCTGGTGTCGCCCATCGACATCCTGCCCGAGCTGCTGCCGGTCATCGGCATCACCGACGATGCCGGTGTGGCGGTGTGGCTGCTCACCAGCCTGTCCACCGCCGCCGGCCAGTACCTCAACTGGGAACGCAAGGAGCAGCCCTCAGAACAGCAGGACCGCGAGCCCTAGCGCGGCCAGCACGTTGACCCCGGTCGACGCGGCGAACACGCCCACCGGCCGCCAACCGGCCTGTTTCAGCGCGCCCGCCCGGAACTCCAGGCCGATGCTGACGAACGCCAGGATCAGGAACCAGGTGCGCAGGTCGTTCACCACGCCGATGGACGCCTTCCCGGTCGCCGTCGACACGTTCGCCAGGTAGATCGTGGCGATGACCGACGTGGCCAGGAACCCCAGCACGAACTTGGGGAACCGGTCCCACAGCTGCCGCCCGGCGGACACCCCGACCGGCTTCCGCTCCACCCGCAGCGCGAAGTACGCCGTCAACGCCACCGCGACCACGCCGAGCAGCGCGTTCTGGGTGACCTTCACGATCGTCGCGATCTGCAAGGACTCCTCGCCCGCCAGCGAACCGGCCGCCGTCACCGCCGCCGTGGTGTCGATGTTGCCGCCGATCCACGCCCCGGTGACCCGCGGGTCGAGCCCGAGCGCGGTCGCCGCCAGCGGCAGGATGAAGATCGACGGCAGCGCGAACACGATCACCAGACTGGCGCTGTAGGCGAGCTGTTCGCGTTTGGCCTGCACCGCGCCCGCCGCCGCGATGGCCGCGCTGACCCCGCAGATCGCCACCGCCGCCGACAGCAGCGCCCGCAGCTTGTCGTCCAGGCCGAGTCTTCCGCCCAGCCACCAGGAGAACCCGAACACCAGGCTGATCAGCAGCACCGACTGGATGATCGCGGGACCGGCGGCGGACACGATCACGCTCAGGTTGATCGACGCGCCCAGCAGCACCAGACCGGTCTTGATGAAGAACTCGGTGCGGAACCCGCCGGCCAGCCGGTCCCGGACGCCGGTCGCGCTGAGCACCGCGTTCCCCAGCAGCCCCAACAGGATCGCGTAGATCGGGAACTCGATCGACGCGCCGATCCCCTCGATCCCGGTGCCCTTGGTGATCTTCGGGACGGTGCTCGACAGGTACCGCGCGACCCACGACAGCACGAGCACCACGACCACGCCGAGAGCCGCGTACAGCAACGGTTTCCGGGTCTGCTCCGATGTCGACATCACGGCACCAGCCCGGGTGGGATGACGCCGGCCAGCGCCTC
>CBHFOL010000390.1:0-7334 GCA_965995405.1 uncultured Saccharothrix sp. | reverse complement strand
ACCCGACCACCACCACAACCACACACGCCGACGCCGCCTGACACCGGGCAGCCCTGGTGAAACGACTCTGCCGCAACCCTGCGCGTGAACAGCTCAGGGACGCTGGTGGCGTCGCAAGCCGATCTGCCTCCAGCCCCGACGCTTGGGACCGGCCTGGCCGTTCGGGCCATTCGGGCCGTTCGAGCTGCCTGGCCCGTTCGGGCTGCTCGGCTCGGTGGTGACGTGGGTCGTCGGATCGCTGCTCCGGCGCGGGCGGCGTACCGCGCGCATCGCCGCGCCCGCCACCCGACCACCCAACGGCTGCCGCAGCCCCAACCTGCGCGCGGCAACGCCGTGGGCGCGCTTGATCGCCCGCCGGTCGGCCGCCGGTACGGACCAGGCCTCCGGGTGCTTCGCCAGCCACCGGTACCGCTGCACCGAGTACGGCAGGTGTGCCAGGTAGACCAGCATCGCCGCGATCAGCGCCACCAGCGGGAACGTGATCACGGCCGAAGCCAGCAGACCCACCATGACCAGCAGCGGCGCGACGGCGCGCGGCGGGACCTTGATCGTCTTCACGGACAGCGTCGGGATCCGGCTGACCAGCAGCAACGCGATCCCCACCGTCCACACCGCGACCACCCACACATCCGACCACCAGCCGGACCGGCCCACCTGCTCGTCCAGGATCAGCGGCAGCAACAGGAGCAAGCCGCCGGCCGGCGCGGGCACGCCGACGAAGAACTCCTTCGCGAACGGCGGCTGTTCCACCTCCAGCAGGGTGTTGAACCGCGCCAGGCGCAGCACCATGCACACCGCGAAGATCAGCGCCACCACCCAGCCCTCGCGGTGCGGCTCGAACTTCCACACGTAGATCACGAGGGCGGGTGCGACGCCGAACGACACCGCGTCGGCCAGCGAGTCCAGCTCCGCGCCCATCTTGCTGGTGGCGTCGAGCAGCCGGGCGATCCGCCCGTCGAGGCCGTCGAACACGGCCGCCATGGCGATGGACGCGATGGCCGCGCCGTAGTAGCGGTTGATGGCGAAGTACACCGCGGAAAGCCCGGCGCACATCGCCAGCACGGTGATCGCGTTGGGCAGCAGCCGGACCCCGGGGCCGCTGGGAGCCATCGGGTCAGAGCTCCGGGAGTTCGGCCAGCACGGTTTCGCCGCCGATGGTGCGCTGGCCCGCTTCGACCAGCACCCGGCTGTCCCTGGGCACGTACAGGTCGACCCGCGACCCGAACCGGATCAGGCCGTACGTCCGGCCCGCCTCGACCTTGTCGCCCTCGGCGACGTGGCACACGATGCGCCGCGCGACGAGCCCGGCGATCTGGACCACCACGATGCTGTGGCCCTCGCTGGACGTCAGCCACACGGTGTTGCGCTCGTTGTCCTCGCTGGCCTTGTCGAGGTCGGCGGACAGGAACTTGCCCGGCCGGTACGACACCTGGCGGACCGAGCCGGTGACCGGGACGCGCTGCACGTGCACGTCGAACACGGACAGGAACACGCTGATCCGGGTCATCGGCGTGTCGCCGATGCCGAGTTCGGCCGGCGGCACGGCTTCCACCACGTGCGACACCGTCCCGTCGGCGGGTGCGACGGCCACGTTCGGCCGGGTCGGGGTGGTGCGCTTCGGTTCCCGGAAGAACCACGCCACCCACGCGGTCAGCAGTGCGCCGACCACGCCCCCGCGCCGGGAGAACCTGCGCAGCAGCAGGGTCGCGACCGCCGCACCCGCAACGAACGGGCGGCCGGCCGGGTGCATCGGGGGGATGATCCCCCGAGCGAGGTCGATGAAGTGGGAGACGGCACCACTGTTCTTGTCGCGATCGACGGTCATGGCTCTTCCGTGTCAGGGCAATGCTGGCCGGCCACACGCTACGCCGGCACCGCCCGGGCCCCGTCCGGTATGTCCGTGCGTCCCCCGACGAAACGCACGGACATACCCGGACAGGCGCGTCGGCGAGTGTAATCCGGGTCACATGGGCTAATCAATAGCACTGAGTGAGCTAACTGTAACCCAGTGTACTCAATCGATCCCGATCAATAGGATTGTTGAACAATTCTATTGTAGGAACCTGATGTCGACCTCGGCGCCCTCGGCCAGCTCGGTGACCTCCTCGGGCACCTCGATGAGGCAGTCGCTGATCGCCAACGCTGACAACAGGTGCGAACCGGGGCCGCCGACCGGGGTCACGACCTGCCCCGACGCCGGGTCGTACTTCCCGCGCCGGAACTGGGTCCGACCCGCCGGCGACGTGAGCGGCGCGGTGAGCCGTGCCCGGATCGTCCGCCGCGCCACGTCCGGGAACCCCATCGCCGCCCGCAGCGCCGGACGGATGAACACCTCGAACGACACCTGCGCGCTCACCGGGTTCCCGGGCAGCGTCGCCACCGCCACCCCCTGGTACCGCCCGGCACCCTGCGGCCCACCGGGCTGCATCGCGACCCTGGTGAACTCCACACCCCGCCCGGTGAACGCGTCCTTCACCACCTCGTACGCCCCCGCGCTCACCCCGCCCGACGTCAGCAGCAGGTCGAACCCGGCGAGCCGCGCCCCGATCGCCGAGTGGAACGCCTCGACGTCGTCCGGCACGAACCGCAGCAGCTCCGCGTCCCCGCCGGCCTCCCGCACCGCCGTCGCCAGCATCACGCCGTTCGACTCGTAGATCTGCCCCGGCCGCAGCACCTCACCGGGCGCGACCAGCTCCGACCCGGTCGACAGCACCAGCACCCGGACCCGCCGCCGCACCGGCAGCGCCCCGAACCCCAACGCCGCCGCCAACCCCAGCTGCGCCGGCCCCAGCACCGTCCCGGCCGTGAGCACCGTCGCCCCGACGGCCACGTCGTCCGCTGCCCGCCGCACGTTCGCGCCCGCCGCGACACCCCGGTCCACCCGCACCGCCGACGTCCCGCCGTCCGTCCACTCCACCTGCACCACGGCGTCCGCACCCACCGGCACCGGCGCGCCGGTCATGATCCGCTGCGCCGTGCCGGGCTCCAGCGGCGACAGCGACGTGCGCCCGGCCGGGATGTCGTCCGTCACCGGCAGCACCACCGGCACGGCCGCGACATCCGCCGCGCGCACCGCGTAGCCGTCCATCGCCGAGTTGTCGAACGGCGGCAGCGCGACCGGCGCTACCAGGTCCCGGGCCAGCACCAGGCCCAGGCAGTCGGCGACCGGGACGTCCGCCACCGGCACCGTCCCGAGCAGCGCGGCGATCCGGGCCCGGTGGTCCGCGACGGCGGTCAACGAGTTCGACACGGTCACCATCCTGCCGCGCGCGTGCGAAACTGCTCCGACCGGCCGCCACGCGAACGGCAGTGAGGGGGAAACGTCCGGTGCAGGTCCGCACGCGGCACACGCCGACCTTCGGAGTGGCCAGGCTGGTGCTCGCACCGGCCGAACCGGTCCTCGTCGAACGCTCGTCGCTGGTGGCGACCAGCTACGGCGTCAACCACGACACCAAGGGCAAGGCCCTCGGGGTCAAAGCCGCGCTGTGCACGTCGGGCGCCGAAGGCGGCTGGGTGGACGTCGCGCCACCGCTGCCCGGCGACCTGCACGTCCTCGAACTCGACGGCACGACCGGCTGGTGTGTCGCCCGCAACAGCTGGCTCGCCGCGTCCGCCACCGTCTCGATGGACCCGGCCGCGCCACCCGTGCGCGCCCTGCACGGCGGCGACAGCGGATTCCTCACCTACGTCTACGGCACCGGCTCGGTGGTGCTCTCCTGCTACGGCACGCTGGACGTGGTCACGCTCGACGCGGGCGAACTCGTCACCCTCGACAGCGGCCACGTGGTGGGGTTCGCCGACACCCTCCAGTGCCGGCTGCGCGCGGTTTCCCCGGACGTGCCCCAATCGGTGCGCAATGGCGAAGGCCTGGTCCTGGATTTCGCCGGTCCGGGGCTCGTGCTGACCCGGACCCGCAGCCCGCGAGGACTCGTCAGTTGGTTGCGCGACAACGGATTCAGCGCCCGCGCATGACTCCATAAGGAGGTATCGGCGAACCCCCTCCTGCCTCTAGCGTGGCGGTTTGCTCAGGTAATTCTCGAAGGAGGACATCTTGGCTGTCGGCACGGTCAAGTGGTTCAACTCGGAGAAGGGGTACGGCTTCATCGCCGCCGACGGCGGGCCCGATGTCTTCGTGCACTACTCGGCGATCCAGATGGAAGGCTTCCGCACGTTGGCCGAGGGCGACCGCGTGGAGTTCGAGATCCAGGCCGGCCGCGACGGCCGCAGCCAGGCGTCGGACGTCCGGAAGGCATCGTGAACCCCGCCCGGCCCGCCACCGCGCGGGTCGGGCACAGGGTCCTCGCAGGTGGTCTTACCCCGAACCCGGCGCACGCGGGCGCAGACGGACGTTAGGCTGCCCCGCGTGTCGGAGGACCTGAGCGGGCGACGGCTGGGCCACTACCGGATCGACGGGGTGCTCGGCCGCGGTGGCATGAGCGTGACCTACAAGGCCACGGACGTCAGGCTCGGCCGCAAGGTGGCGCTGAAAGTCATCGGCGAGCACCTGACCGCCGACGCCGAGTTCCGCGAGCGGTTCGTCGACGAGGCGCGCAACACCTCGGCGATCGACCACGCGAACATCGTGCCGCTGTACGACTTCGACGAGGTCGACGGCCTGCTCTACATCGCCATGCGGCTGGTCGACGGCCAGGACCTGGCGGGCCACATCAAGGACGGCCCGATCTCGCCCGCCCGCACGCTGACCCTGCTCGGCCAGGTCGCCGAGGCGCTGGACATGTTGCACGGCAAGGGACTCGTCCACCTGGACGTGAAGCCGGCCAACGTGCTGGTGACCACCAAGGAGGCGTCCCGCGAGCACGTCTACCTGGCCGACTTCGGCCTGACCAGGCGCGGCGCGACCGGCCACCGCACCCGCACCGGCGACTTCCTCGGCTCGCCCACCTACGCCGCGCCCGAGCACCTGCGCGGCGAGCCGCTGGACGGCCGCACCGACCAGTACGCGCTGGCCTGCATGGTGTTCGCGTGCCTGTCCGGCCGCCCGCCGTTCCAGGGCAGCGTGCAGGACGTCATCCAGGGCCACCTGGCGGCCGACATCCCGACCCTGACCTCGCTCGTCGCGCTGCCGCCGGGCATCGACGACGTGCTGCGCAAGGGCACCGCGAAGGACCCCAACCAGCGCTTCGGGTCGTGCCAGGAGCTGATCTCCGCCGCCCGTACCGCGCTGGGCGGCGCGGCGACCGTGACCGCCCCGCCGCGTCGGGTCGACGCCCCGGTGGCTGCGCCCCAGAGCGGACCGCAGAACGGGCTCCAGAGCGGACCGCAGGTCGGCCCGCACACCGGTGGCGTGCCCGTGCAGCAGCCGCCCCGCTACCAGCAGCCGCCCCAGCAGCAGTCGCAGCCGCCCCAGTCCGGCGCGTTCAACCAGCAGCCCGGGTTCCTCGCCGACCCGGTCCGGCTGCGCCCGCCCACGCAGGTCGGCGCGTCGGCGTTCACGTCCACCGCGAAGTCCCGGCCCTCGTGGGTCGCCCCGGTGCTGGTCGGCGTGGTGGCGATCGTGGCGGTCGTCGTGCTGGTGCTGATCCTCACCCCGAAGTCCGAGGAGACCCGGACGCCGTCGCCGACCACGTCCGGCCAGTCCATCGACGTCGGCGGCGACAGCGGGACCAAGCGCCCGCTGCCGACCAGCGTGCCCGTGAAGACGTCTCGCTGACCTGCGGTTCTTGCACTCGCCCTGGTTGAGTGCTAAACACGGACCTGGCACTCGGACCACCTGAGTGCCAGCACGCAGGCTGGGACGGTGAGGCAGGCTCCGCGAGGAGCAGGTCGTCCGTCGCGGGCACCGAGCCTGGCCAAGCGCCGTGTTCCGCTGCGGACCCGCGTCCGCAGTGGCCCCATAAGTCGTTCACAGGCGGAGGAACACACCGCAATGGCCAAGATGATCGCGTTCGACGAGGACGCCCGCCGTGGTCTTGAGCGCGGCATGAATATCCTCGCGGATGCCGTCAAGGTGACGCTGGGCCCCAAGGGCCGCAACGTCGTGCTCGAAAAGAAGTGGGGCGCGCCGACCATCACCAACGACGGCGTCTCCATCGCCAAGGAGATCGAGCTGGAGGACCCGTGGGAGAAGATCGGGGCCGAGCTCGTCAAGGAAGTGGCGAAGAAGACCGACGACGTCGCCGGTGACGGCACGACGACCGCCACCGTCCTCGCCCAGGCCCTGGTCCGCGAGGGCCTGCGCAACGTGGCCGCCGGCGCCAACCCGCTGGGTCTCAAGCGCGGCATCGAGAAGGCCGTCGAGGCCGTCACCGAGCAGCTGCTGAAGACCGCCAAGGAGGTCGAGACCAAGGAGCAGATCGCCGCCACGGCGTCCATCTCCGCGGGCGACTCGACCATCGGCGAGCTGATCGCCGAGGCCATGGACAAGGTCGGCAAGGAAGGTGTCATCACCGTCGAGGAGAGCAACGCGCTCGGTCTTGAGCTTGAGCTCACCGAGGGCATGCGCTTCGACAAGGGCTACATCTCCGGTTACTTCGTGACCGACCCGGAGCGGCAGGAAGCGGTCCTCGAAGACCCGTACATCCTGCTCTACGGCTCGAAGATCGCCTCGGTCAAGGACCTGCTGCCGCTGCTGGAGAAGGTCATGCAGGGCGGCAAGCCGCTGCTGATCATCTCCGAGGACGTCGAGGGCGAGGCCCTGGCGACCCTGGTGGTCAACAAGATCCGCGGCACCTTCAAGTCCGTCGCCGTCAAGGCCCCGGGCTTCGGTGACCGCCGCAAGGCGATCCTCCAGGACATCGCGATCCTCACCGGTGGCCAGGTCATCACCGAGGACGTCGGCCTCAAGCTGGAGAACGCCGACCTGTCGCTGCTGGGCAAGGCGCGCAAGGTCGTCGTGACCAAGGACGAGACCACGGTCGTCGAGGGTGCGGGCGACGCGGAGCAGATCCAGGGCCGCGTCAACCAGATCCGGGCCGAGATCGAGAAGTCCGACTCGGACTACGACCGCGAGAAGCTCCAGGAGCGCCTGGCGAAGCTCGCGGGTGGTGTCGCGGTCATCAAGGCCGGCGCCGCCACCGAGGTGGAGCTCAAGGAGCGCAAGCACCGCATCGAGGACGCGGTGCGCAACGCCAAGGCTGCCGTCGAGGAGGGCATCGTCGCCGGTGGTGGCGTGGCCCTGCTGCAGGCCACCAAGGCTGCGTTCGAGAAGCTCGAGCTCGAGGGTGACGAGGCCACCGGTGCGAACATCGTTCGCGTCGCGGCGTCGGCCCCGCTCAAGCAGATCGCCATCAACGCCGGCCTCGAGGGCGGCGTCGTGGCGGAGAAGGTGCGTGGTCTGCAGGCCGGCTGGGGGCTCAACGCCGCCACCGGCGAGT
>CBHFOL010000389.1:0-7336 GCA_965995405.1 uncultured Saccharothrix sp. | reverse complement strand
GGGCCGCCCCGGTCGCGACCGATCATGGCGATGACGGTCGCCAGGTTGCCGCCCGCGCTCTCGCCGCCCACCGCGATCCGCGACGCGTCGATGCCGTACCCGGACCCCTTGCGGGCCAACCAGGTCAGCACCTCGTAGCAGTCCTCGGGGGCGGCCGGGAACGGGTCCTCGGGTGCCAGCCGGTACTCCACCGAGGCGACCGCGACGCCCGCGTCCCGGCACACCCGGCGGTTGGGCAGCTCGTTCTCCTCGATGCCGCCCAGGGTCCAGCCGCCGCCGTGCATCCAGATGAACAGCGGCACCGGCCCGTCGACCTCGGGCAGGTACAGGCGGACCCGCAGCCCGCCCGCCGGCCCGGGCACGGTCAGGTCGGTCACGGAGCGCACCTCGGGCAGGTCGTCGGGCACGGCGACCATCGCGGCGAACGCGGCACGGATCTCGGCGGCCGTCCGGGGTATCGCCTCCGCCGGCGGCGCGGGGGTGGCCGAGAGCAGCTCGGCGACGGCGGGGTCGAGGGGCATGGGGCGGAGTCTCCTTGTCCGGTAGGTGATCACCAGGAGCCGTCGGCGTTGACGGCGCGGTCCGTCCACAGTGGATCGAGTTCGGCGCGGAGCTCGGCGCCGTGGTCGGCGGCCAGCCGGAGCGCGCCGAGGTTGTCGTCGAACTGGGCCCGCCGGCTGACGCCGAACAGCACGTTGGCGACGGCGGGGTTGGCCAGGCAGAACGCGATGGCGACCTGCGCGGCGGTGGCGTCGAACCGCGCGGCGACCTCGGCGACCTTGTCCGCGGCCTCCCGGATGGCGTCGCGGATGCCACCCGGGTCCGCGCCGATCTTGCGCTCGGGGAACTTGCGGCCGGCCAGGATGCCGCCCTCGAACACGTCGGACGCCTGGAGCGCGAGCCGGCCGGACTTGAAGTACTCGCCGTAGTACGGCCCCTCGGCCATGGTGCGCCGCGCGATGCTGTACTTGAGCTGCGCGAACGACGGCGGCGTCAGCCCTTCCTTGTCCGCGAACGCCAGCGCGGCCTCCAGGTCGGACGCGACCCAGTTGTTCACGCCCCAGGTGTCGAACCGGCCCGCGCGGATCTGCTCGGCGACGTCGGTGACGATCGACGGGATGTCCGGCGGCGACATGTAGTCGCCCACCACGACGCTGTCCGCCTTGTCGATCCCGACGCGCTCCAGCGAGGTCGTCAGCTGCTGCTCGAAGCTCGTCGTGGGGTACTCCCACAGCCACAGCTTCCCGCACAGGTGGTAGTCGTCGCGGGCGATCCCGGCGGCGCGCACCGCCTCGCCGAAGATGATGTCGGTGCGGGCCTGCTCGGCGTGCGGACCCATGTTGTAGTGCGCGACGTCGAACAGGTTCACCCCGGCGTCGACCGCGTGCCGCAGCAGCGCGACGGCGTCGTCGAACTCCATCCGGTCCCAGGTGTTCCACGAGCCGAGCCCGAACAGCGCCACCTCCGGGCCGCCGGGACCCAGACGCCGGACCGGGACGCGGGGCGCCTCACCCATGAACGCTCCTCAACTAGCCGCAAGAGTTTCGGTTAGTCTACACACATAGACGAAAACGGGGGGAGCTTCCCCGCTGTCACTCGAACGCCGGGCCGGGACGGCGGCTATCCGGCGGAGGCGGGCACGTGGAGGCGGCCGTCGTGGACCTCCGCCACCTGGTCGACCGACGTCAGGTGGGTGTGGTCGTGGGTGACCAGGACGGTGGCGGTCCGCTGTTCCCTGGTCAGCCGGGTGATCAGGTCGATCACCGCCGCGCCGCGTTCGTGGTCCAGCGCGCTGGTCGGCTCGTCCACCAGCAGCACGGTCGGCTCGTTCATCAGGGCGCGGGCGATGTTGACCCGCTGCCGCTGGCCACCGGACAGCTGGTGGGGACGCCGGTCCGCCCGGTCCGCCAGGCCGACCGCGTCCAGCAGCTCCAGCGCCCGGCCCCGGGCCGCGCGCGGCGACCGGCCGTCGATCCACGCCATCAGCTGCAACTGTTCCGCGGCGGTCAACGCGCCCGGCAGGTTGGGCTGCTGGAACACGATGCCGATGGCACGGCGGCGCAACCCGCTCAGCTCCTCGCGGCCCAGCCCCGTGGTGGCGGTGCCGGCCACGACGACCGTGCCCGAGTCGGGCGTGATCAGGGTCGCGGCCACGGCCAGCAGGCTCGACTTGCCGGAGCCGGACGGGCCGATGACGGCGGTGAGGCTGCCCGCGGGCACGTCCAGGCTCACCCGGTCCAGGGCGGTCAGCCGGCCGTCGCCGTCGGGGTAGGTGAGGGTGATGTCGGTCAGGCGGAGGCTCATCGGACGCTCCCCAGGGCGGTCAGCGGGTCGATGGACGTGACGCGGCGGACGGACAGGGCCGCGCCCAGCGCGCCGAGGGCGATCATCACGAGGGCCGGCACCAGCACGGTGCCCGGTGTCAGCACGAACGGGACGGCCGAGCCGGCGACCAGCGACCCGACGGCGACGGCGAGCCCGGTGCCTGCGGCCGTGCCCGCGACCAGCAGCACCAAGGCTTGGCCGAGCGCGTCGCGCAGCACGGTGCGGGTGGACGCGCCGAGGGCTTTCAGGACCGCGATGTCGCCGCTGCGCTGGATCGTCCAGACGGTGAAGAACGCGCCGACGACCAGCGCGGAGATCGCGAACAGGAAGCCGCGCATCAGTTGCAGCGAGCCGTTCTCCGAGGTGTAGGAGCCGATCGCGGCCAGCGAGTCGTCCAGTGTCACGGTGCGGGTGCCGAACCGGTCGTCCAGCGCCCCGGTGTCCAGCCCGGCGTCCGTCGTCAGGGCGAGGACCGTGGCGTCCCGGTCGAACCCGGCCCGCCAGTCGGCCAACGTCGTCCAGACGACCGGCAGGTGGCTGTACGCGGCATCGCCCTCGACGGCGGCCACCACGAGGTCCCGGCCGCCCAACGTCACGGTGCCGCCGGCGGACACGCCCAGGTCGTCGGCGGCGGTCTCGGACAGCACCACCGTCCGGTCGGCGAGCGAGCCGGGCGCGAGACCCGGTGGCACGCCGAACGCGGCGACCGTGGCGGCGCTGCCGTTCGCGCCGGCCCGGGTGGTCGCGATGCCGAGCGGGTCGGCGCGCACCACACCGGGCGCGTCCGCCCACTGCCGGGCCTGCTCCTCGGTGACGGTGGACTCGGCGTAGGACAACGACCTCCCGCTCGCGGGCGCGCCGAACACGATCCGGTCGGCGGACAGGCCGGTGATCGCGGAGACGTTCTGCCGCGCGAGTCCGGCGGTCAGGCCGGACAACAGGCCGACCAGCAGGGTGATCAGTACGACGACCGCGCCCATCAGGGCGAACCGCCCCTTGGCGAACCGGAGATCACGCCAGGCGACGAACATGGGGGCACGGTCCTTTCCCCGACGATGTGATGACACCTCCGATCCTGTTCGCGGCCGACCGGCCGGACATCGCGCGCCGGATCGCCTTTTCCACGTCGAAGGGCTCGGCCGGAGTTCAACCTTTCGATTGACGCGCCCGGCCGCGAATCATTCGTCCGGAGCAGTGCGGGTTCATATCCGCCCCGCGAATCCCGTTGGTCACCGTGCGCCACTGCCGTTCGACGGAACGCTGCGGCAGACTGGCCCGGGACGGCACCACCACACCTGGGAGCGCGCCTGTGGAGATCGTTTTCGACGGAGCCGGACTGCCTCCCCACGAGCGCCTGTCCGCCTGGCTGGAGACCACGACCCAGGCCCTGATGACCACGAAGGTGACGTTCCTCGAACCGACCCGTCCGATCGACGCCCGGCTGACGGCCATGCAACTCGGCGACGCCCAGTTGACGGCGATGTCCTACCCGCCGCTGGTGGTGCGGCGGACCAAGGCGATGATCCGGCAGTCGGACCCCGAGCAGTACCAGCTCGGTCTCACCCGCACCGGACGCACCGGTATCGACCAGGCCCGGACCTCGAACCTCCTCACACCGGGGAACTTCTTCCTGTACGACACCTCGAAGCCGTTCACCACCACGATCCACGGCGGCCAAGCCGGTGGCGAGGCGCTGTTCCTGCTCATTCCCAAGCAGCTGCTGCCACTGCCGGAGCGGCTCGTCGCCCGGTTGCTGGCCGTGCCGCTGGACGGGACGGCGGGCATCGGCCGCGTCCTCGCCCAGTTCATGGTCACCGTGGCCGACGAGTACGCCAGGTGCGTTCCGCTCGACACGACCCGGCTCGGGAACACCATCGTGGACCTGGTCTCCGCCGTGCTGGCCCACCACCTGTCCGACGACCTGGCCGGCCCGGCGCAGTCACCACCGAGCGTGCTGTTCCTGCGCGTCACCGCTTTTGTCGACCAGCACCTGCGCACACCCGAACTGGGGCCTTCGATGATCGCGTCGGCCCACCACATCTCGCTGCGCTACCTGCACCGGGTGTTCCAGCGGAACGGGACCACGGTCGGCGCGTACATCAAGGCCCGGCGCCTCGACCGCTGCCGGCGCGATCTCGCCGATCCCGCGCTGAACCACCTCACCATCCACACCATCGGCGCGCGCTGGGGGTTCCCCAACCCGGCCGAGTTCAGCCGCACCTTCCGCGCCACCCTCGGAATCCCACCCAGCGAATACCGTGCGATGACCACCGGAACCTGACCCGCGCTCTCGCCGCCGGAGGTGTGCAAAGACCCGGCCCGCCCACTGCGCGTTCTGCGCGGCGCAGTGGGTGGGCCGGGTCGCACGAGGAGCGTCGGGTCAATACATGGCGTCGGTTTCCGTCTTCAGTTCCATCGCCCATCCGAAGACGGGTTGCCACAACTCGGTGTGCTCCCATCCTTTCTGGTCCGGCAACCGGAAAGTACGGGCGGCGATGCCCCCTGACCGTCCACTACACGACCCCTGATCGCCGCCCGTGGTGGAAACGCTAGTGCCACAGCCCCATTCGGGTCGTTGGCGACCAGTGCCCTCCGGTTGGCATCCAGTGCACTCGCTATCGGCCGGCGTTTTCCCGCAGACCGGACTTCAACCTTTCGATTGATGCGCCCGGTCGCGGGCCGCCTAGGCTGGGACGATCGTGAACGTGACAGCGCCGACCCCGGTCGCACCCGTGCTGGTGTGGTGCGTCCACCTGCTCGTGGCCGCCCTGCTGGCGCTGGTCGCGGTACGCGCCGTGCTCGGCGGGTCGACGGCGGCGCTGGTGCTGTGCGCGACGCTGGCGGTGGTGTACGCGGCCGGGCCGGTGACGCCGGCGGTGGGCCGGTCGCGGGTGGCCACCGGGATGTGGCTGGGTGTGCTGGGCGGGGTGTGGCTGGGGCTGCTGGCGGTGTCCCCGGACGGGATCTGGCTGGCGTTCCCGCTGTTCTTCCTGCAACTGCACCTGCTGCCGCGCCGAGCCGGGCTGCTCGCGGTGATCGCCACCACGGCCGCCGGTGTCGCCGGGTTCGCCCGGCACCAGAGCGCGCCGGGGTTCGCGGTCGTCATCGGACCGACGCTCGGCGCGGCGGTCGCGGTGGCCGTGGTGTGGGGCTACCAGTCGCTGTACCGCCAGAGCGAGGAACGCCGCCGGCTGATCGAGCAGCTCACCGCGACCCGCGCGGACCTGGCGCAGGCGCAGCACACGGCGGGCGCGCTGGCCGAGCGGGAACGCCTCGCCCGGGAGATCCACGACACCCTGGCGCAGGGCCTGTCGAGCATCCAACTGCTGCTCCGGGCCGCCGAGCGGGCCCTGCCTCCGGACGCGGACGCCCTCCGGCACGTCGAACAGGCCCGGGTGACCGCCGCCGACAACCTGGCCGAGGCCCGCCGGTTCGTGGCCGCCCTCGCCCCGCCCGCGCTGGACGACACGACGCTGGCCGGCGCGCTGGAACGCCTGTGCGCCACGACTTCGGCCCGCCACCCGCTCAAGGCGACGTTCCACCGGACCGGCCACCCGACGCCGCTGCCCGCCGAGCACGAGGCCGCGTTGCTGCGGGTCGCGCAGTCCGCGCTGACGAACACGGTCCGGCACGCGAACGCCCGCGTCGTGGACGTGACGCTCAGCTACCTCGGTGACGCCGTCGCGCTCGACATCGTGGACGACGGCGTGGGCTTCACCCCGGACCGGCCGGCTCCCGCCGATCCGGCGACCGGCGGTTTCGGCCTGTCCGCCATGCGCGCCCGGATGCGCGCCCTCGGCGGCACCCTCACCATCGAGTCCACGCCCGACACGGGCACCGCCATCGCCGCCCAGCTGCCGCACACCCGGGACCGGCCATGACACCCCGCCTCCACTCCGCCCCGCCGGCAACCCACACGGCCACCACCGAGGGCCGGCCATGACGATCCGGCTGCTGATCGCCGACGACCACCCCATCGTCCGCGCGGGGCTGCGGGCGGTGCTGGAAACCGAGGCCGACCTGGAGATCGTGGGCGAGGCCGCCACCGCCGAGCAGGCCGTCCAACTCGCCGCCGAACTGGACGTCGACGTGGTGCTGATGGACCTCCAGTTCGGTCCGGGCATGACCGGGGCGCAGGCCACCGCCGCCATCACCGCCCGGCCGGACCCGCCGCGCGTCCTGATCGTCACCACCTACGACACCGACGCCGACACCCTGCCCGCGCTGGAGGCCGGCGCCACCGGCTACCTGCTGAAGGACGCACCGCCGGACGAGCTGGCCACCGCCGTCCGCACCGCCGCCGCCGGGCGAGCGGCCCTCGCGCCCACCGTCGCCGACCGCCTGGTCCACCGGATGCGCACCCCCGGCACGTCCCTCACCAGCCGGGAGACCGAGGTCCTCGCCCTGGTGGCGCGCGGACTGTCCAATCAGGACATCAGCGCCCGCCTGCACCTCAGCCAGGCCACCGTGAAGTCCCACCTGGTCCACATCTACGCCAAGCTCGGCGTCGACTCCCGCACCGCCGCCGTCGCGACGGCCACCAGCCAGGGCCTCATCCGCCGCTGACCGGCCGAAATCACCCGCCGCCCGGCACGAACACCAGCCGGTCGGCGGAAACACGAGCCGGGATCACCGGCCGACCGCAGTTCGGCGGACGGAATCCGTTGCGCGCGAAGCGGAAACGCCGCCGCACTGATTCCGCGCCGGTCTGGCGCGTCAAGGCGACGGGGCACGGGCGTCCCAGTACCGTCCGGGACTTCTATATGGTCCCGACCGACATCCACCACACACCGCACCCAGGGGGAGACGTCCGGTGATCGGGCAGCCCGACGAGCACGACCTGGACCGTTGGTCGACCGCCGACCTGGCCGTCCTGCGCCAGGACCTCGACCACGCGCTGCACCCACCGGCCGCGCCGCCCACACCGCCGCTCTCGGACACCGAGTTGATCGAGTCGGTGCGCACCGGTCGGATCGAGGCGTACGGGCGGCTGTACGAACGCCACGTCCGC
>CBHFOL010000388.1:0-7345 GCA_965995405.1 uncultured Saccharothrix sp. | reverse complement strand
TTTTTCGCGCAGGGCAAGCCATTCCGGGGCGAAACCAGAGGAGGTCATGCCCGCAGACTATCCAGCACCCGCTCCAGCCCGGCGGCCGTTTCGTCCCAAGTGGACAGGTTCGCGCGCCGCCGGCGGGCCGCGTCGCGCAGGTCGGCCCGCACGTCCGCCGAACCGAACCACTGGCGCAAGGCGGCCGTCAGCGCGCCGACATCACCGGCCGGCAGGAGTCGACCGCCGTCGCCCAGCGCGTCCACGTCCAGCACCGGGATGCCGCGCGCCAACGCCTCGGTCACCACCATCCCGTAGGTCTCGGCGCGGGACGGCAGCACGAACAGGTCGGCGGCGGCATACACCTGGTCGAGCGCCTGGCCGTGCAGCGGCCCGACCAGTTCGAACTGCGCGTTCAGACAATGCCGGTCGACCAGTTGCCGCACCCGCGCCACGTGCGAGGTCTCGGGAATCGGCCCCGCGCACAGGCAGCGCCACGGCACGTCCAGCCGCGCCAGCGCCTCCACCAGCACGTCGTGGCCCTTGCGCGGAGTCACCGACGCCACGCAGAGCAACGTCGACACCCCGTCGGTCCCCGTCGCGAGGGGTGCCGGGTCCACGCCGGGGACGACGGTGTGCACGCCCGCGAGCCCGTGGTGCGCCGCCAGGTGTTCGGCCGCGCGCGGGCTGGTGGCGATGACGGCGCGCGCCGCGCGCAGGCAGGCCCGTTCGGCGGCGTCCAGTTCCGCCGCCACCGCCGGATCGAGGCCGGTCTCCCAGGCCAGCGGCAGGTGCACCAGCACAGCGAGCCGCAGCCGGTCCGCGTGCGGGGCGACCAGTTCGGGGACACCGCAGGCCACGAGCCCGTCCAACAGCACGACCGACCCGTCCGGCAACCCGCCCAACACCTCGGCCAACCAGTCGCGCGCGGCCTCGTCCGGACGCGGCCAGGACCCCTCGACGGCGACCTCGGTCAGCCCGCGCCCGGCCCGCCGGTCGTAGCCGTTGCCGCCGCTCGGGATCCGGTCGATATCGCCCGGGACGACGAACCAGCCGTTCACAGCGTCCGTTCGTAGCTCGCCCAGGCGACGTGCGACTCGTGCAGCGTGACCTCGATACCGGACAGGCCGCGCGCGCCCTCGCCCAGCGCACCGGCCCGAACCCGGTCGACGAGTCGGTCCGCGATGTGCTTCGCCAGGAACTCGGTCGACGTGTTGACCCCGGCGAACGCGGGCTCGTCGTCCAGGTTGCGGTAGTTCAGGTCGGCCAGCACGGCGTGCAGTTCCTGCGTGGCCAGCCCGATGTCGACCACGATGTTGTCCTGATCGAGATCAACGCGTTTGAACCGGGCGTCCACGAGGAACGTTGCACCATGCAGGCGTTGCGCCGGACCGAAGACCTCGCCGCGGAAACTGTGGGCGACCATCACGTGGTCGCGGACGGTGATGCTGAACAGGGTGACCTCCACCTGGTGGGCGATCTACGGTGCAACCTCACGGTCGAGCGTAGTGAACCGCGCGGCCGGCGTCGGGTGGTGAAGGGACCGGATGTACGAGCAATCCTTCAGTGACGAGGACGTCGCCGAGTCGGACCTGGTGACGCGACGGGGCAAGTTCCGGGCGGTGGCGTTCCGGGCGGCCGGCCACGAACACCTCGCGCTGGTGTTCGGCAGGACCAGGATGCGCGAGAACGTGCTGGTCCGCGTCCACTCGGAGTGCATGACCGGGGACATCTTCGGCGCCATGCGCTGCGAGTGCGGCGAGCAACTGGAGGCGGCCCTGGACGCCATCGTCCACGAGGGCAGCGGCGTCCTGGTGTACCTGCGCGGACACGAAGGCCGGGGGATCGGCCTGGTGGACAAGGTCCGCACCCACGTCCTCCAGGACGAACGGGCCCTGGACACCGTCGACTCCGCGACCACCCTCGGCCTGCCGGTCGACATCCGCGACTACCGCCCGGCCGCCCGCGTCCTGGCCCACCTGCGCGTGCTGTCCGTGCGTCTCATGTCGAACAACCCGGACAAGATCCAGGCGCTGGAGGGCCACGGCATCCCGGTCACCGCACGCGTGCCGCTGCTGATGCCCCCGAACGACCACAACATCGGCTACCTGACCGCGAAACGCGACCGGCTGGGCCACGACCTGCCGCAGGTCGGCACGTTCGAGGACCTGCCCCGGGTCGCGGACCGGTGACCGGTCGGCCGGGTCCGCCCACGTCCGGCGGCACCCGGCCCGTCGGTTCCGGCGGTGCCGCACCGGTCAGCCGAAGCCCCGGGAGTCCTGCTTGAGCGCCGTGTCGACGGTCAGCGCCGACGCCACGACCAGGCTCAGCAACGGCTCGGACAGCGGTCGGTGGATCTGGAGCACGTAGTTGTCGGCCGTGGTGAACATCGTCTTGGCGAAGCCCTCCCACGTCTTGGTGATCCGGGCGACCTCGGCTCCGGTGTGGTCGGAGATCATGAAGTTCCACGCCCGCCAGTTCTCCGCCTGGATGCCGCCGACCCGGTGGCCGTCGAGCTCGAACGCGAACCGGATCTTGCCGATCGCGTTCTCCTGGCGGATCTCGCCGACCGGCGACCCGTCACCGCGTTCGACGATCATCCGCGACTTCACGAACTTGGCGGGGCGGGTCAGCCGCAGCACGGTGTACCCGTTGGCGTCGCGGACCTCAAGCTTGTGCGTGAAGAACTGGTCGTAGCTGCCCAGGAACCGCACGGCCTTCTTCAGCGCGCTCTGCCCGACCTGCACGACGCTGCCGAGCTGCCGGCCGTGCTGGTCGTAGACCGCGTACTCGTTGGCCAGCTCGATCAGCTTCACCCGCTGGTTGACCACCAGCACCGGCTCGGTGAACAGGGTCCCGCCGCCGTGGCCGGCCTGGCCGACCCCGGCCTTGCGCTGCTGCTCGCGGATGCGGTCCGGGTCGGGGGCGTTGTCCAGCGAGAGCTCCCATGGGCTGGCGTCACTGGGCCGCTGGCGCTGCCGCGTCTGCGCGGTCCACTGCGTGCCGTCCCAGTAGCGCAGCACCGGGGAGTCGGCTGTCTCCGGGTACCAACCGGGCACAGGGTTCGTCATGGCCGGAACTGTAACCGCGGCCCGATCGCCGCCACCCCCGACCGGGTAGCGGACGTCCGACTACCACCGCGGCACTGACGTCCCGTGTGACGTCATGCCCCGGGTACGACGGTCTCGTGGGACGGCACCCCACGAGACCGTCGTGCTCAGCGGGGGTTCGGCAGGTGGGCGTGCGGGTTCGCGGTCAACTCCGCCAACGTCCCGACGAACGCGTCCACCCAGCGTGCGACGGTGGTTCCGTCGAACAGGTCCGTCGAGTACTCCACGACCACGTCGATCCGATCGTCCGCCGGCACCAGCACGAAGTACAGCTCGTTGCGCGCCATGCCGGCCCGGGTCAGCCCGCTGACCGTCGTGGTCGTGCCCACCAGCGGCACCTCGGGCGTCGCGGCGGTCACCACGGTGAACTGCACCGTCGGGAAGAGGCTGTCCGCGGTGTCCGGCTCGACCAGGCGCACCACGTCGGGGAGCGGCAGGTCCTGGTGGTCCAGCACGCGGTAGACCGTGGCCGCCATGCGGCCGACGAGGTCCGCGAAGTCGTCCGCCGCCGACAGGCGTGCCCGCAGCGGGACGGCATTGCCGACGAACCCGAACACCTCCTCGTACCCGGGCTGCAACCGGTTCGCGCTCGACGTGGTGACGACCGGGTCGGACTGTCCGCAGGTGTTGCCCAGCCACACGGCGAAGGCGCTGACCAGCACCGCGTACGGCGTGCTGCCCAGTTCGGCGGCGACCTCGGCGACCCGGCCCGCCACGTCGCCGGCGATGACGGCCTCGTGCACGCCACCACGTCCGGACAGCTCGGCCGGCCTGGGCCGGTCGACGGGCAGCGCCGGGCGTACCCGCACGCCGGCCAGCTCGGTCCGCCAGAACTGTTCGAGCGCCGCCCTGCGCTCACCGCTCAGCAGGTCGTGCTCCCAGCGCGCGAAGTCGAGGAAATCGGCGGCGGGTGCCGCGAGCGCGGGCTCGTTCCCGGACCGGGCCGCGGCGTAGAGCACCGCCAGCTCGCGCCACATGATGCCGAGCGACCAGGCGTCGCAGACCGCGTGGTTGAGCACCACGAGCAACACCCAGCGTTCGGGACCACGCCTGCCGAGCCGGATCCGGAACAGCGGAGCCTCGGCCAGGTCGAACGCGGCGTCCGCGTGCGACCGGCACCACCGGTCGACCTCCTGAGGGTCGTCCGCCAGGTCGGTGACGGGCACGTCGACCGGCACCGCGTCGAGCACCTCGACCAGCAGTTTGCCGTCCCGCAGCACTGCCCTGGAGCGCACTGCGGCGTGCCTGCGCACCAGCTCCTCGAACGCCCGCGTCAACGCGGCGACATCGAGGTCGCCGTCGACGTCGACCCGCTGCGCGACGTTGTAGACGGCCGGGTGCGGGTTCTCGTGGTGTCGTTTGCACAGCCTGCGCAGGCTCGCCGGCATCGCGGCCACATCCACGACCGTGCCGGTCCGGCGGGCGTCCAGGTGGGCCGCCAGCGCGCGGATCGTCGGGGCCCGGAAGAACTCCGTCATGGACACCTGGAGGTCGTGCTCCCGGGCCATCCGGTTGACCAGCCTGATCGCGCTCAGCGAATGACCGCCCAGCGCGAAGAACGAGCGGGTGACGGGCACGGCGGCCAGGCCGAGCGCGGCACACCAGGCCGCGTGCAACGCGTGCTCCACCGGGGTCAGCGGACCGTCGTCCACGTCGGCGGCCGGTGCGGAGGGCGCGGGCAACCGGGCCCGGTCGAGCTTGCCGTTGGCGTTGTGCGGCAGGCGGTCCAGCCCGACCCACCGTCGGGGCACGAGGTGGTCGGGCAGGACTTCGGCCAGCCGTGCCTCGAACGCCACCGCGTCGCCCGGACGCTCGGGCACGACGTAGGCGACCAGCTCGGCCTCGCCCCGGTCGTCGGTCCGCGCCACGACGGCGGCGTCCGCGACACCGGCGAGCCCGGCGAGCACCACCTCGACCTCGCCGGGTTCCACCCGGTGGCCCCGGATCTTCACCTGGTCGTCCAGCCTGCCGAGGAACTCGACGGTCCCGTCTGCGCGCCACCGTGCCACGTCACCGGTCCGGTAGACCAGGCCGTCCGGGGCCGGCACGAACGCCGCCCGCTCGTCGCGGCCGACGTAGCCGCGAGCCACGGCCCGTCCGCCGAGGTGGATTTCGCCCGCGACCCCGACCGGCACGTCCTGCCCGTGCGGGTCGACTATCCGCAGCCGCACGCCAGGGATCGGCCGGCCGATGGGCGGGCGCGGCTCGCCGTCGCGGTCGACGTGGTGGGACGTGACGATGATCGACGCCTCGGTGGGGCCGTACTGGTTGAACAGCTCGCACGACGGGTGCGCGGCCAGGAAGCGGCGCAGGGCGGGGGTGAGCACCAGCGCCTCTCCCGCCGAGAACACCTCGCGCAGCGACGGCAGCCGCACGTCCGTCTCCACCAGGTACTTCAGCGGTGTGAACGGCAGGAACAACCGCTCGACCCGGTGTTTCGAGACCACGGCGGCGATGTCGTGGCGCATCGCCTCGTCCACGAGTACGAGCGTCGCGCCCGAGGCGAGGGTCGTGAAGATCTCCTGCACGCTCACGTCGAAGGTGAGCGAGGTCCACTGCGCGGTGCGCAGCGGCTCGTGCTGCCGCAGGTGCCGGCGGATCAGGTTGACCGGGCCGGCGTGCGGCACCAGGACACCCTTGGGCCGTCCCGTGGAGCCCGACGTGTAGATGCAGTAGGCGATGTCGTCCGGGCCGGCGTTCCCCCGTGGCACGTGTGCCGTCCCGGTGTCGATGTCCTCGACCAGTTGCGTCGGCAGCGCGGCCAACGCCTCGTGTGAGGCCAGTGTGGTCGCCGTCGTGATCAGCAGTGCCGTACCGCTGTCCTCGGCCATGAACTCCAGCCGTGCGGTGGGGGCGGCGGGATCCATGGGCACGTACGCCGCCCCGCGCTTGAGCACGCCGAGCACGACGGCGACGAGGTCCTGGCCACGGGGCAGGAGCACCGCTACCCGGTCGCCACGCCCGATACCGCGCCTGTGCAGCTGCCCCGCGATCCGGTCGGCGTGCTCGTCCAACTCCCGGTACGACGTCTCGACGTCGTCGGACAGCAGTGCCACCGCGTCCGGGGTGCGGCGTGCCTGCTGCTCGAACAGTTCGTGCAGGCAGTCGTCGGGGTCCGGGGCGGGTTCGGCCTGCCAGGAGTCCAGCGCCGCCCGGTCCGCCTCGGTGAGGGAGACCAGCTCGGACAGACGGCTCTGCGGCGCGCGCACCGCCCTGCGCAGCACCTGCTCGACGTAGTCCAGCATCCGCGCCACGGTGCTCTCGTCAAAGAGGGCGGTGTCGTACTCGACCATGCAGCGCACGCCCGCACGGTGCTGCGTGAGGTACACGGTGAGGTCGAACGGGGCCCGGCCGCTGGGCACGTCGAGCAGCCGGGTGGTCAGGTGCGGCGGGTCGAACTCCACCTCGCCCTCGTGCTCGAACTCGACCATCACCTGGAACAGGGGGTTGCGGCTCGGGTCGCGTTCCGGGTTCAGCGCACCGACCACCTCGTCGAAAGCGACGTGGCGGTGTTCGTAGGCGGCCGTCGTGCGGTCCCGGACCTGGTGGAGCAGCGCGCCGAAGGCCGGGTCGCCGGACAGGTCCAGGCGCAGCGCGACGGTGTCGAGGAACAGCCCCACCTCGTGCTCGGCACCGGGCGGCCGGTTCGCCACGGCGGTGCCCACCACCACGTCCCGCTGTCCGCTGAACCTGCCCAGCACCACACCGATCGCGCCGAGCAACGACATGAACACCGTGGTCCGCGAGTCGACGCCGAGCGCGCGCAGTTCCCGCAGCAGCCCTTCGTCCCACTCGCGGGTCGTGCTCGCACCCGCGCCGGTCCGCACGACGGGTCGGGGCCGGTCGGTCGGCAGGCGCAACACCGGCAGGTCGGCCAGTTCACGCCGCCAGAACGCCAGATCCCGTTCCCGCTCGGCCGGATCCACTGGTATCGGGAGTCGGGCATCCAATGTGGACAGTCCGGTCGGCTGGTCAGGCCATGCGCGGTAGTACGCGGCGAGGTCCCGGGCGAAGACGGCGGTGGACGACGAGTCGAACACGATGTGGTGCACCAGGAGGAACAGCAGGTGCCGGGATCCCAGCCGGAGCAGCCGCGCCAGCAGGAGAGGGCCTTCGGCCAGGTCGAAGGCCTGTTTGCCCTCGGTGTCGAGCACGGCCCGCAACGCCTCTTCCTCGGTGTGGCCGGTGAAGTCCAGGTCCACCTCAAGGTCGATGTCGACCTCCGGCAACAGCACCCGGTGCGGCTCGCCCCCGAC
>CBHFOL010000387.1:0-7365 GCA_965995405.1 uncultured Saccharothrix sp. | reverse complement strand
GCCGCAGGTGGTGGACGTGGTGTCGAACCCGCGTGGCGCGGAGTTCCTGGAGCGGGACGCGCGCAACATCTCGGGCTGGTTCGCCGCGCGCGGGCTCACCCCGGAACTCGCCGATCCGCGCGGCCTCACCGACCTGCTGCTGGACGTGGCGGGCCTGCTCTGAGCGCCGGGGGCCTGCCGGTGCCGGGTCGGGCGCTGACCACCTGACCGCTTCCGGGCGCTCGCAAGCGTTTGTCTCCGGGTGGGGGCTCCGGGTCGTGATCGGCCCGGAGCCCTCGCACCACTTCGCCGATCCCCTACCAGGTCCGCGCGCTGCCACCAGAGGTTCGGGCGCCGCCATCACGGCATAGCACTGCCATCAGGCCGGCCGCAGGTGTCGCGACGTGCGCTTATCCGGTTCCCGAGCACGGTCGGCGGGCACCCGGCACGGCCCGTCCGGCGACCCGTGTGCGGCAGAACACCGCCAGGGTGCGCAAGGCCGGGCGTTGATCAGCTAGACTGAGTGGTGCATCGCCGGGTGGCGCGACAACCGTCGCTGCCCCACGACCCAGTCAGGTCGGCGATGCTCCCAACCACTATCGGCGCGCGACCGCGCCGGGCCCGTCCTTGCGATTCGCGCCTGCGTCAACGGCAGAGCAATCCCCGAGACGTGCCTTTGTCCCGGAGGTTTGTTTTGCCACCCACGTCCCAGGGCCGATCCGAGCGACCGCAGTTCCGCAAGCCACGCGGCAGGCGCCCAGGCCAGGGCAATCGTCGTCCCCAGCCCGAGCTGGAGACGACTGTTCCGGACCACGTCGAGAGCACGATGCCGGAAGGGCCGCTGCCCTCGTTCGCCGAACTCGGTCTGGCCGACGAGCTGCTGCGCGCGCTTGAGCAGGCCGGTATCACCGAACCGTTCCCCATCCAGGCCGCGACGCTGCCGGACGCGCTGGCCGGCCGCGACCTCCTCGGTCGGGGCCAGACCGGCTCCGGCAAGACGCTCGCGTTCGGACTGGCGCTGCTGTCCCGGCTCGCGGGCGGGCGGGCCAAGCCGTTGAAGCCGCGCGCGCTGGTGCTCGTGCCGACCCGTGAGCTGGCCATGCAGGTCGAGGAGGCGCTCTCGCCGTTCGCGCGGGCGCTTGGCCTGTGGTGCCGGACGGTCGTCGGCGGCACCTCGTTCCCGCGTCAGATCGACGCGCTGCGCCGGGGTGTCGACCTGCTGATCGCCACGCCGGGCCGGCTGTCCGACCACGTGCGGCAGGGCACGGCCGACCTGTCCGAGGTGATGTTCACCGCGCTGGACGAGGCCGACCAGATGGCCGACATGGGCTTCATGCCGCAGGTCCGCGCCATCCTCGACCTGACCCCGCAGGACGGGCAGCGCCTGCTGTTCTCGGCGACGCTGGACGGCGACGTCGACAAGCTGGTCCGCCAGTACCTGCACGACCCGGTGGTCCACTCGGTCGCGCCGCCCACCGGCAGCGTCACCACGATGGAGCACCACCTGCTGTTCGTGTCCGCCGAGGACAAGCAGTCCGTGGTGACCGAGGTCGCCGCCCGTGAAGGCCGGACGATCATGTTCGTGCGCACCAAGCACCACGTCGACCGGCTGGCGAAGAAGCTGCGCTCGGTGGGCGTGCTGGCGGGCGCGCTGCACGGCGGCAAGGCGCAGAGCGCCCGGACGCGCGTGCTCGGGCAGTTCCGCGAGGGCACCACGCCCGTGCTGATCGCGACGGACGTGGCGGCGCGCGGCATCCACGTGGACGACGTGAGCCTCGTCGTGCACGTCGACCCGCCCGCCGACCCGAAGGACTACCTGCACCGGGCCGGTCGCACGGCGCGGGCCGGGCAGTCCGGCACCGTGGTCACCCTGGTCACGCACGACCAGCGGCGCGCGGTGCAGGGTCTGACGGCGCGGGCGGGCATCCGCCCGGAGTCCACGAAGGTCCGTCCTGGTGACGAGGACCTGATCCGCATCACCGGTGCGCGCGTGCCCAGCGGGATCCCGGTGACCGAGCCGGAAATCCCGGTGCGTGCCGCCCGTCGTGGCGCCCCGCGTCGCGCCGGGGGCGGTGGCCAGTTCCGCGGCGGCCGTGACAACAACCGCGACCGTGGCGGTCGTTCCGATCGCGACCGTGAGCGAGGCGGCGAACGAGGCGGTCGGCCGCGCCGCGTGGCTCAGCACTGAGCCGGTACTCAAGCACTCCGGTCAGCACGTCGACCCGGCCAGGTCGGTATCGCTGACGAGTGACGTCGGTCAGCACTGCTGAACGGCTCCACCGACTGACCGCAGGACATCAGCGCCACCGGCCGATTCCCGGCCGGTGGCGCTGATTGCTGCCGGTGACCCGCCTGCCTGGTCAGAGTCCGTTGGAGACGGTGCGGACCGTCTTGTGGGGGAAGCGTTTGCGGACGTGTTGTTCGGCGTTCGAGCCGGGTTGGACGTAGACCGGCTCTTCCTTGTCCTGCAACGGTTTGACTACCTCGGCCAGGAAGTTCTTGCGGTCGGCGAGGAACGGGCCGATGACGTCCGAACCGGCCGGGCAGGCGGCCATGCAGTACGCGGCCTTGTAGTTCGGCTTGAACGCCAGGCTCTGCCACATCGACGCCGATTCGGCCGGGGACACGCGACTGCGGTAGTCGTCGCGGTCGGCGCTGTCGGCGATGTTCTCCACCCAGTCGGTGAAGCCGCTCATGAACTCGCGGTAGTTGTGCGTGTAGCAGGCCAGGAAGTCGAACGAGCCCTCCTTGCCGATCGCGCCCACCGGGCACGCGGCGACGCACAGCTTGCACTCCAGGCACGGGTTGAAGTCGACCGGGGCGGAGGGCTGGTCGACGTCGAAATCGGCGACGACCGTGCCCAGCAGGATGAAGCTGCCGAACCTGGGGTGGATCACGTTGCGGTGGATGCCGATCCGGCCCAGACCCGCCGCCTGCGCCACGAGCTTGTGCGAGATGACCCAGCCACGGCCCGGAAACCCGTCCATCTCCTGCGGGAACGCCGACGCCGGGTGCACTACGCGGTGGCCTTCGTCCTGGAGCAGGCGGGCCAGGCGGTGGCCGATCGCGTCTGCGTCGTCCAGCGCCTGGTGGAACTCGGTGTTCGCGACGCTGCGCAGCGGGCTGCGGACGTTGTCGCGGTTCATCCGGACGCAGAAGGCGATGTAACCGCGTGCGCCGGGCAGGGCTTTGCGGGCGTTGTCGAGGTCCACTTCGAGGCCCGGGGTGTCGATCGGCACGAAGCCGACGTCGTCCGCGCCGGCCCGGAAAGCCAGTTCGCGCAACCGGTCCGCGCTCACCACGGCGTCCGGTGCGGCCGGTGGGTCGGCCCTGACCTGCCGCACGGTCGGGTGATCTTCGAGTCGCATGTCCAAGCCCCCTGTGCCATCTGAGTTTCTTGGAGCAACCTAGCCTGCCTGGGTTCCGGCCGGCAACCCAGCGGGTACGGTGGAGCCGTGCGTGGAGTGGTGGTGGACAACGACCGGTGTTCGATCGCCCGTGCCCTCGGGGTGTTGGGCGAGCGGTGGTCGCTGCTGATCGTGCGGGACGTGTTCAACGGCGTTCGGCGGTTCGACGCGTTGCGGGAACACCTGGGCGTCGCGCGGAACGTGCTCACGAACCGGTTGCAGGACCTGGTCGACGCGGGCCTGCTGGAACGGACGCCGTACCAGGAGTTCGGCAGCCGGCAGCGCTTCGAGTACGGGCTGACGGCGGCGGGCCGCGAACTGTGGCCGGTGCTGATGACCCTGATGGCCTGGGGCGACCGCCACGTCGCCGACGGACCGCCCCCGGTCGAGCACGAGCACGTCGGGTGCGGCGGGAAGGTGACGCTCGTGCCGATCTGCGAACACGGCCACCACGTGGACCCCGGGCACGACCTGGGCCTGCGACGCACCCGGCCGTAGTCGGCCCCGGTCAGTCCAGAAGGGCGTCGGCGCGGGCGGTGCGGAGGTGGAGGACGGTTCGGCCGTCGCGTCTGGTCGTCACCAGGCGGGCGGCGCGGAGGACGGCGATGTGCTGGGACACCGCACCCGCCGTCACGCCCAGCCGCGCGGCCAGTTCGGTCGTGGACATCGGCGCGGACAGCAGCGCCAGCAGCGCCGCCCGGGTCCGGCCGATCAGGGCGGCCAGTTCGTCCGGCGCGGCCGGTTCGCCGTCCTCCCACAGCGTGCCGATACCCCGCGCCGGGTAGCGCAGCACGCCCGGCCCGACCGGGTCGACCGCCGCCCACGCGCGCGGCCAGCAGAACACGCTGGGCGACAGCACCAGGCCGTCCGCCGTCAGGTCCACCCGGCGCGACTGGTCGGGCCGCCGGTCGGCGTAGAGCACGAGGTCGCCGTCCGCCCACGCCACCTCGGGGTGCAGGTCGGCGAACACGGCCGCCGCGCCCCGGTCCGCCAGCACGGCCGCCCGCGCGGCGATGTCCGCCTCCAGCACGGCCGTGATCCGCCGCCAGAACGGCTCCACCAGCACGGCGTGGCAGGCCCGCACCACGTCCGCCACCCGCGCGGGCACGTCCGCCAGCTCCGCCTCCAGCCCGGGCAGCCGGACATCGGGCACGGGCATCAGGAACCCGGGCTTCACCGGCCCCGCCACCAGGTCCAGCAGCACCGGCAGGTCGTCGATCGCACCCACCCGCTCCCGCGCCCAAGCCACCCAGGGCAGGTGCACGGCGTGTGCGCCGGGCACGCGCAGGCCGTCCACCGCCATCACCGTCTCGAACACCGGCGAGTAGGCGAACCGCAGCTTCGCCAACCCCACACCGGCCAGGCTGATCCGCACGGCCACGGGCTGTCCCTCCCTTCCGGACTGGGGCCTGCCCCACCTCCGACCGGCAGGTCCGCACCAGTGATCATGCGCGCCGAACGGCGCAGGCTCTACCGCATGACGAAGACCTGGCACCGGCCCACGCTGTGGCTCGCGTGGGTGATGGCCGCGCTGACCCTGGTCACCCTCGGCGGACTGCTGTTCGACGGGCGGGTGATCCAAGGTTCCTCGGTGTGGCTCAAACCGTTCAAGTTCGCGTTGTCGCTGACCGTCTACTCGGCGACCCTCTCCTGGATGCTTTCCTTGCCGCACAAGGGGAAGCGCTGGACATCCGGCCTCGGAACGACGATCGCGGTGATCATGTTCGCCGACGTCGGCCTGGTCGTGATGCAGGGCGCGCGCGGCACGTTCAGCCACTACAACACCAGTCCCGACGTGTTGAACCAGATCGTCCAGTTCATGTTCAAGACCACGATCCCGGCGATGTTCCTGGCGAACGTGGCGCTGGCGGTCATCCTGTCCTGCCAGAAGCTCCTGGACCGCCCGACCACGTGGGGCATCCGCACCGGCCTGTACCTGGCGGTCCTGGGCATGGCGTCCGGGTACCTCATGCCGGGCCGGCCGGGCAAGTACACCGCGACCGACGCGGCGGGCCACGACGTGACCCTGCGCGGCGCGCACAGCGTGGGCGTGCCGGACGGCGGCGAGAGCCTGCCGGTGACCGCGTGGAGCACCACGGGCGGCGACCTGCGCATCCCGCACTTCTTCGGGATGCACGGCCTCCAGGTGATGATCCTGCTCGCCCTCGGCCTGACCGCGCTGGCACTGCACGAGCGCACCCGGCTGCGGCTGGTGCTGATCGCCGCCGCCGGCTACGCCGGGCTGTTCGGACTGCTCACCTGGCAGGCGCTGCGCGGCGAGCCGCTGGTCCACCCGAGCCTCACCACGCTGGCCGCGCTCGGCGGTCTGGTCGCGGTCGTCGCGGTCGGAGTCGGGTGGACGCTGCGGCTCGACAAGAAGCACCAGGCCCTCACTCCCGGAACGGCAACTCCCGCGCCAACCCCGCGACCGGTCCTACCACGATGATCGCGGGCGGCCGGATCCCGTGCCCGGCGAGGTCGTGCGCCAACGTGTCCAATGTGGACCGCACGACCCGCTGGGCGCGGGTGCTGCCCTCCTGGATCACCGAGACCGGCGTGTCACCCGGACGCCCGGTCCGCAGCGCCGCCGCGAACGCGCCCGCCCGCTCGACACCCATCAGGATCACCACGGTGCCGCGCAGGCGGGCCAGCGCGTCCCAGTCCACCAGCGAACGCGGGTCGTCCGGGGCCACGTGCCCGGACACCACGACCACCTCGTGCGCCACACCCCGGTGCGTCACCGGCACGTCGGCCAGCGCCGGCACGCCGAACGCGCTGGTCACGCCCGGCACGACGGTCACCGGCACGCCGGCCTCGGCGCACGCGATCAGCTCCTCGAAGCCGCGCCCGAACACGTACGGGTCGCCGCCCTTGAGCCGCACCACGAACTTCCCGGCCTTGGCGTTGTCCACCAGCGTGGTGTTGATGAACTCCTGGGTGGCGGCCCGCCCGTACGGGATCTTGGCCGCGTCCACCACCTCCACGTGCGGCGGCAGCTCGTCCAGCAGCTCCATCGGGGCCAGCCGGTCGGCCACCACGACGTCGGCGCGGGCCAGCAGCCGGCGGCCTCGCACGGTGATCAGGTCCGGGTCGCCGGGCCCGCCGCCGACGAGCGCCACCCCGGCGGGCTGGTCATGCTGGTCGGCCAGGGTGCCGTCGCGCAGGGCGGCGAGCAGCCCGTCCCGCACCGCCGCCGAGCGCTTGTGCTGCCCGCCCGCGAGAACGCCGAGCAGCAGCCCGTCGTGCGCGCCCACGGCCGGTGTCACGGCGGTGCCCTTGACCGCCACGTCGGCCCGCACGCAGAACACCCGGCGCTCGGTCGCGTCGGCGGTGATCCGGGCGTTCACCTCGGGGTCGGACGTGCAGGCCAGGACGTACCAGGCGCCGTCCAGGTCGCCTGCGGCGTAGCGGCGGGGGTGCCACACCGCGTCACCCGCGTCCACGATCCCCTGGACGGCCGGCGTCACCTCGGGCGAGACGACCTCGACCCGCGCGCCGGACGCCACCAGGCGCGGCAGCCGGCGCTGCGCGACCGTGCCGCCGCCCACGACGACGACCCGCCGTCCGGCCAGATCGAGACCCACGAGGTAGTGCTGTTCACCGTGCATGGGTAGAAGCATCCACATCAGACATGCCGTGTCCAACCGGGGTGCTTCACATCACCACCAGCTCGAACGGCACAGCGGGCCGGCCGCCGAACCGCTCGCCCGCCGAGTCGGCCATCCGGCGCAGGAACACATCCGGGTCGGCCATGTCCCCGCCGCCGAGACCGGCCAGGTAGGCGGCGTGTTCCCGGAGCGAGGCGACGCCCAGGTCGAACGTGTCGGTGAGGTCGACGGCGTGCCCGGAGTACGGCGAGGAGGCGAGCGCGACGTGCCGCACCCCGCCCCACGGTTCGAGGTCCAGGTCGCGGAACACCCACCGGTTCGCCGCGTCCCGCACCGCGTCGAGCACAGCTTGTCCGACAACCCGATGATCG
>CBHFOL010000386.1:0-7381 GCA_965995405.1 uncultured Saccharothrix sp. | reverse complement strand
CGCGCAGCGTGTTGACCGTGACCAGCGTGTACACCTGGGTCGTGGTGACCGAGGCGTGGCCGAGCAGTTCCTGCACCACCCGGACGTCCGCGCCGCCCTCCATGAGGTGCGTGGCGAACGAGTGCCGCAGGGTGTGCGGTGAGACGTGGGCGGTGATGCCGGCCCGCTCGGCGGCCGTCTTGAGCACCTGCCACGCGGTCTGCCGGGACAGCCGGCCGCCGCGTGCGTTGAGGAACAGCGCCGGCGTGCCACGTTTCACCAGATCGGGCCGGGCGCGCACCAGGTACGCCTCCAGCGCGGCCAGCGCGGGCCGCCCCACCGGCACGATCCGCTGCCGGCCGCCCTTGCCGTCGAGCAGCACGGTCCGCTCGGCGGTGTCCACGTCGTCCACGTCCAGCCCGACCACCTCGGAGATCCGCGCGCCGCTGGAGTACAGCAGTTCCAGCAGGGCCCGGTCGCGCAGGTTCGCGGGCACCTCCAGCAGGCGGAGCACGTCGTCCACCGGCAGCGCCTTCGGCAGTCGGCGGGGCGGGGTCGGCGGGTGCACGGCGCGCGCCGGGTCGTGGTCGGTGACGCCCTCCAGGTGCGCGAACCGGTGCAGGCCGCGCACCGCGACCAGCGTGCGCGCGGCGGACGACTCGGCCAGGCCCGCCTCGCGCAGGCTCGCCAGGAAGTCGCCGACGACGGGTTCGGTGACCTCGCCCAGGCCGGTGATCCGCTTGGCCTCCAGGTGCTCCGCGTACCGGCGCAGGTCGCGGGTGTAGGAGTCCAGGGTGTTGCGCGAGGTGCCGCGTTCCACCGCGAGGTGGTTCAGGAACGCGGTGATCACGTCCTTCACGGCCGCGCCCGGTCGCACGTGCCCGCACGCCCTTCGCCCCACCGGAAATCCCTGCCCGCCGACGCAGTCACACACCGAAGTGTGACGGTGGCGCGCGTCCGCGTCGAGGTGTGCCCCGGTACCGCGGGCCCGACGATCTCCGCGTCGCGCGGAATTCCGGTCAGCACCTGGTCAGCGTAGGTCGGCCGGCGCGTTCCGGCCGGCCGGTGGTCGGGGTGCTGTTAGCGTTTGAGGTGTGTCGGAACCCCACCAGGTGCGGATAGGCAACCAGCAGCGCGAAGCGGCGATCAGCGCGCTCAACGACCACTTCGCGGCGGGCCGTCTGGAGATCGGCGAGTACGAGCAGCGCGTCGGCTACGCGACCGCCGCGCAGACGGCGGCCGAGCTCGCGGCCCTGTTCCAGGACCTGCCGCAGCCACACCCCCAGTTCGCCCCGCCGCCGCAGACGCAGTACGCGCCGCCCACCGACTACGCCACCCCGCCGGACTACGGCACCACCCCGCCCGGATACGGCACGGCCTACGCGACCCCACCTCCGGGCTACGGCACCCCGCCTCTCGGGTATGGCGTGCCGGCAGGGTACGGCCCGAGCGCCCCGTACGGCGTGGATCCGCTGACCGGGCAGCCGCTGTCGGACAAGTCGCGCATCGCGGCGGGCGTGTTGCAACTCGTGTTGCCTTTCGGCATCGGCCGGTTCTACATGGGCGACACCGGTATCGGCATCGCCCAGCTGCTGACCTGCGGCGGCTGTGGTGTCTGGTCGTTGATCGACGGCATCATCCTGCTGGTCAACGGCGGCACGGACGGCCAGGGCCGCAAGCTGCGCGACTAGGACTAGGTTGCCGCTCGGCGACCAGGTAGCCAGGCGACCAGGGCGACCAAGTAGCCAGGCGGCCAGGCAGCTAGGCGACCAGGTTCCGGACCAGCATCCAGACGACGGCGAGCGCCACCACCGGGATCCCGACCTTGCGGGACACCGGAGGTGTGCGCTCGTTGCGTTTGGCGGCGCGGAACCAGCGCAGCCACAGCCAGCCGAGGAGTGGCAGCCCGGCGACCAGCATCACGGCGTTGAGATGCCACGCGGTGGCCAGATCGCCGTGCAGCAGCGCGTGCACCATCCGTGTAGACCCGCAGGCGGGGCACTGGATCCCGGTCAACGCGAACAGCGGACACGGCGGCCAGATCGAGCCGGACCCGTTGGGGTCGAAGAACAACAGCCCGATCCCGGCAGCCACCGCACCCCCGGCAACCACGACCGGCCCCCGCACACCCATACCGCCCATTAAAGCCCGCAGTGCAACGCCGCACCCCGTCGCCGCCTGGTTTCACCACAGGGTTTCACCGCCACACATCCACCCGACGGCATCTCTAGTTCAATCACCTCGGTTCAATTCCCCCGACTTGATGCCTCGGTTTGATGGCCCGGGTTCACCGCTCGCGAGTCCTCTCACGAGCGGCGAACCGCGAAGCACACCTGCCCGGCACGTGCCCCAGGGTGTGCCCCGGCACGTGGCACCCGACACGTGCCCCGGTGTACGTCCTTCGGTCAGATACCGGGAGTACCGCGAGCCGCGAACCGGGTCGGACGATCGGGGAACGGGGCATCCGCCGGACGTGCCCGGCCCTGTCCCGCCAGCACGGCCTGCGCCGCGAGCAGCCCGGCCACCGCCGCGCCGTTCACGATCTCCCCGGCCAGCGCCATGGCCACCGCCTCGTCCAGCGGGACCCGCCGCACCTCCAGGTCGGCCTCCTCGTCACCCATCAGCTGCCGCTCGACCTCGGACAGCCCCCGAGCGAGGAACACCCGCACCACCTCGTCGGTGAAGCCGGGCGACGCGGCGACGTCCACCAGCGTCACCCACTCCGCCGCCACCAGCCCGACCTCCTCGACCAGTTCCCGACGGGCCGCCTCCAACGGCTGCTCGTCGGCCGAGTCCAGCAGCCCCGCCGGCAGCTCCCAGATCCGCTTGCCGAGCGGGTGCCGGTACTGGTGGATGAGCGTCACCAGCCCGTCGTCGTCCACCGCCGCGACGGCCACCGCGCCCAGGTGCTCCACGACCTCACGCCGTGCCGTGCCGCCGCCGGGCATGGCGACCTCGTCCACCCGCAGCCCGACGACCCGGCCGATGTGCACGTCCCGCGAGGACACGGTGTCGAACTCGTGCCTGGTCACTTGGCAGCCGCCCCGGCGGTCTCCGGCTCGGGCAGCGGCAGCCGGTCGGCGAGCCGGTATTCCAGCGCGGCCTTCACGAACGCCGCGAACAGCGGGTGCGGCTTCGTCGGACGGCTCTTCAGCTCCGGGTGCGCCTGCGTGGCGACGAAGAACGGGTGCACGTCGGCGGGCAGCTCGACGAACTCCACAAGTCGCCCGTCCGGGGACGTCCCGGAGAACACCAGCCCCGCCTTGCCGAGCCGGTCCCGGTAGGCGTTGTTCACCTCGTACCGGTGCCGGTGCCGCTCGGACACCTCGGCCGAGCCGTACGCGAGGGCCACCTGCGACCCCGGCACGAGCTTCGCCGGGTAAGCGCCGAGCCGCATGGTGCCGCCCATGTCGCGCTGCCCGGACACCACGTCCTCCTGGTCGGCCATGGTGCTGATGACCGGTGAGCCGGTGTCCTCGAACTCGGAGGAGTTGGCGTCCGAGATGCCCGCGAGGTTCCGCGCAGCCTCGATCACCAGACACTGGAGCCCAAGGCAGAGCCCCAACAACGGGATCCCCCGCGTCCGGGCATACGTAATGGCCCCGAGCTTGCCCTCGATCCCCCGAACCCCGAACCCGCCCGGGATCAACACCCCGTCCAGTCCCGCCAACGCGTGCGCGGCACCAGACGGCGTTTGACACTCGTCCGAGGGAACCCACACAACCTCGACCTTGGCGTGGTGCGCGAACCCACCGGCCCGCAGCGCCTCGGTGACGGACAGGTAGGCGTCCGGCAGGTCGACGTACTTGCCGACAAGAGCGATACGCACCCGTTCGGAGGGGTTGTGCACCCGGTCGAGCAGATCTCCCCACACCGCCCAGTCAACATCGCGAAACGGCAGCCCAAGCCGGCGCACCACGTAGGCGTCAAGCCCTTCGCTGTGCAGGACCTTGGGGATGTCGTAGATCGACGGCGAGTCCACAGCGGCGACCACGGCGTCGGTGTCCACGTCGCACATGAGCCCGATCTTGCGCTTGAGCGCGTCCGGGATCTCACGGTCCGCGCGACACACGATCGCGTCGGGCTGGATGCCGATGTTGCGCAACGCGGCAACGGAGTGCTGAGTCGGCTTGGTCTTGAGCTCACCGGACGGCGCGAGGTAGGGAACGAGCGAAACGTGAAGAAAAAACACGTTGTCCCGCCCGACATCATGCCGAACCTGCCGACAAGCCTCAAGGAACGGCAAGGACTCGATGTCCCCCACCGTCCCGCCGACCTCGGTGATCACGACATCCGGCACAGCCCCGTCCGCGCCCGGCTCGGCCATGGCCCGAATCCGCCGCTTGATCTCATCGGTGATGTGCGGGATGACCTGGACCGTGTCCCCGAGATACTCCCCGCGCCGCTCCTTGGCGATGACCTCGGAGTACACCTGCCCGGTGGTGACGTTGGCATCCCCGGACAAATCCCGATCCAGGAACCGCTCGTAGTGCCCGATGTCGAGGTCCGTCTCCGCGCCGTCGTCGGTGACGAACACCTCGCCGTGCTGGAACGGGTTCATCGTGCCCGGATCGACGTTGAGGTAGGGGTCGAGCTTCTGCATCGTCACCCGCAGACCACGGGCGGTGAGGAGCTGGCCCAGGCTGGAGGCGGTGAGTCCCTTACCAAGGGAGGAGGCCACGCCCCCGGTGACGAAAACGTGCTTGGTCGTACGTGCCTGAAGCACCAACGAGGCTCCCCGTGGTCAGAAGTTCCGCAGGGCGACCGGCCCTGTCCACGGGCCCTAACGCTAACACGCCACCGGTCACCCAGCGCGCTGACCATCCGACCACGCATCACTCGGATGGCCTAGCCCCCAGTCGACCAACCAGTCACCCCACACCCCCAACCCCACCACGCCGCCACCAACCTCCACCCCCAGACCAGCCCGCACCCCTCGCAGCTCGCACCACGCCACGTACCACCCGCCGCACGCCGTTCGCCCCACACCAGCCGCTGCCCACGCCAGCCGCTGCCACCACGACACTCGGCTCAACCGCACCACCAGGATCGCCTGGCAGCCGGCGCACCACCAGGTTCGCATTGTCGTGGTCGTGGTTTCGTGGTCGTGGTCGTGGTCGTAGTTGGGGTAGGCGTGGGCGCCGCAGCCGGGCGACCGTTTTATTTACGGCAACGAACGGCAGGGGCGGAAAGTGCCGGGAAGTGGGTGGGATTCTGCTGGTTCGCCGTATCGGGTGATAGGTGGTGGATTGGGCGGGGTTCTGCGGAGATGAGATGCGGTCAGGTGTTCGGACTATGACTTGGTCAGCCTACCGTACCGGGAACGGGGGCTTCGGCGTTTCCGGCTACGCCGTATCGGCCGGATTTTCCTTCCAGTTGTTCCCGGAGCGCCAGAACTACCACGATCCGGCCTGCCGCGCTTCCCGCATTGTCCACCGTCGACAGCACCGACGTCGCCGCCGTGTCCGCCCGCACGACCCCCACCGCACCGGTCCCGTTCGCGGAACCCTCGCCACCCGCCAGAACCGTCCCGGCACCCGATCGGTCCAACTGGGTCGCGAAACGCGCGACCGTGGCCGCGCGGTCACCGGCCGAGTCACCCGACACGGCACCGCCGGTCAGCACCACGGCCAGCTGAGCGGGCCTCAAACCCTGGCCCGACTTCACGAAACCGGCCGACGTCAAGCCCGCCAGGGCCGCCGCCGTCTCGTCGGGAGTCGCCTGCGGCTGGTTGTTCTCCTTGTTCAACAACAGCAACGCACCCAGCAGCCCGCCCGCCCGGGTACCGGGATCGGAACCGGTCGGCAACTGGGTCCCGGCCGGCTGTAGACGCGCCACCAGGTCGCGCAATTGGTCCGCTTTACGCGGATCGGCGAAAGAATCCGTCAGCTGCAATTCACCGGTGACCGTCGCACCCGCCGAGCGAATCAACTCCGCCAACGCGTCACGGTCATTCGGCTTCGCGTCGGCGGTCGTCACCAAAACCACCGTCCGCTCCGCCAGAACACCTTTCACCGCGAGCGGACCGACCGAGGACGCGAAGCGGTCCGCCTCCGCCAGCTTCGCGTTCAGACCGTTCTGCGACGTCTGGAGGTCCGCGACCTCCTTCCCCAGCGAAGAATTGTCGTCGGTCAACCCGGACAGCAACCGGCTGCTGATGGCAGTCGAACCGAGCACCACGCCGACCGCCAACGCCAGGAAGACCGCGGTGATCGAAACAATGTGATAACGCATCGAAATCATGAGAAGAGCCCCTTGAACCAGTCGACGACGGACCGGAACGCGTCCACCGCCACGTCGACGTACACCTGTCCCACCCCGGACACCGCCAGCGCCGCCACCATGGCCACCACGGCCGCGAGCACCAGCATCGCCATCACCCCGAACGACACCCGGCTGCGGTGCAGGGTCGCCACCGCTTCACCGTCCACCAGCTTGCTGCCCAGCTTCAACCGGGTCAGGAAGGTCGACGGGTTGGAGCCCGAGTGGCCCCGGTCGAGGAACTCGCGCAGCCCCGCCTGCAACCCGACGGTCACCACCAGCGACGCCCCGTGCGCCTCGGCGAGCAGCAGCGCCAGGTCCTCCGCATTGCCCGACGCGGGGAACGTCACCGCGCCGATCCCGAGGTCCTGGATCCGCTCCAGGCCGGGCGCGTGGCCGTCGGTCTGCGCGGGCACCACGACCTCGGCACCCGCCTTCAACGTCTCGGTGCCGATGCCGTCCGGGTCGCCGACGATGATGTCCGGCTTGTACCCGGCGTCGTGCAGGGTGTCCGCACCCGCGTCGACGCCGACCAGCACCGGCCGGTACTCGCGGATGTACTTCCGCAGTTTCCGCAGCTCCTCGGCGTGCCGGGGGCCACCCGCGACGACCAGCACCTGCCGGTCCCGGACCGCCACGAACACCTCGGGCACGCCCACGCCGTCCAGGATCAGGGCGCGTTCGCGGCGCAGGAACTCGATGGTGTTCGCGGAGAACGCCTCCAACTGCGACGCCATCCCCGCCTTCGCCTCGATCATGGCGTCGGCGACGGACTCGGCGCTCTGCTCGACGCCCCGCGCGACCTCCTTGTCGCCGACGAACACCGCGCCCTCGTGCAGCCGCAGCTTCGTGCCGTCCTTCAGCTCCCGCAGCACACCTGTGCCGACGCCGTCGATCAGCGGGATACCCGCCTCGATCAGCAGCTCGGGGCCGAGGTTGGGGAACCGGCCGGAGATGGACGGCGACGCGTTGACCACGCCGGCGACCTCGGCGCTGAGCAGCGCCTCGGCGGTGCGCCGGTCGATGTCGACGTGGTCCAGCACGGCGATGTCACCGGGGCTGATCCGCCGCAGCAGGTCACCCGACCGACGATCGACCCGCGCGACGCCGCGTCGCCGGCGGTCTATCAGCTCGAGACCGC
>CBHFOL010000385.1:0-7384 GCA_965995405.1 uncultured Saccharothrix sp. | reverse complement strand
CGGGCCAGTCGAAGGACTTCCGTGAATCCTCGAACGCCATCTACGTCACCTTCGACGCCGGTGACACCTGGCAGTTCGTGGTTCGTGCGGTTGAGCAACCCGGAGAGCTTCATAACCCGATGGTGACTCACCCCGCCGCCGGTTCCGGGCTAACACGCCGTACCGGTCCGGGCAGGTCAGCCAGGTCACTGTTCCACAGTGGACGGATTACCCCCGGTAGGGGGATACCTTTCGTCCGTACGATCGACTGCGCCGGGGTCGGGCGACGGGCGATTCGCCACCGGATCCGGCGACATGGAACGCGACCACCCCGGACGCCCGCCGCGTCACTCCCCGGAGCCGGCCACCCGGTGCCCGACCGCCGAACGCGCCGGCCATTCCTGCACCACCAACGCCCCCACCAGCGCTAATGCACAGCACACCATCAGCAACGGCACCGCCCGGCACCAGCGGCGACCAGCATCGCCAACACACCCGCCGCCCGCCTGGTCACTTCCGGTCCGACTCCGACTCCGGCCCCGACTCGGCTCCGGACTGCTCCAGGTAGCCGGCGGGCAGCACGGCCACCGGAACGCCGAACGGCGGCGTGTCCGTGTCACCGTCGACACCGTCATCACCGTCGATGCGGTGCACCACCGGACCAGCCGGAGCCGGCAGCGGAGGCCGGGCGTGCAGGAACACCGTCGCCGCCACGGCCACGACAACGGAGGCCACCAGCAGCCACACGCCCGCGCCCCACCGGTACTCGACCGTGGCCCGCGTGTCGAAGCCACCCGGCGTCAGCGTCGCCGAGACCACCATGAACGTCGTCCACACCGACCCGGCGAGCACACCGGTCGCACCGATCGCCGTGTACCGGGCCGCCACCCGCTGGTGCGCGGGCAGGAACACCAGCGCAGCCGCGACCAGCAGCAGGACGGCGGCGATCACGATCGGCACCCCGTACTGCGCCGCGGTCCCGATACCGCCCATGTCTGCCGGTTCGGTGATGGTGCTCCACCCGGTGGTGGTGAACCCGAACCGGTTGCGCTCCTCCAGGTCCAAGCCCAGGCCGATCCAGCTGAACGGCAGGAACGTCCCCACGACCGCCAGCGCGGCGGCCACCACCGCGAGGACGACGCCGAGCGTCCGCCGGCTCACCGCTTCTTCTTCCGCCGCACCACCGGCGCGCTGTCCTTGTCCGCTTTCGCGGCGGCCAGCAGCTCCTCGGCGTGCGCCCGGCCGGTGTCCGTGGAATCCATACCCGCCAGCATCCTCGCCAGCTCGACCACGCGTTGCGAATCGTCCAGAACCCGCACCCCGGACCTGGTGAGGATCCCGTCCGCGGTCTTGTCCACCACCAAGTGCCGGTCGGCGAACGCCGCGACCTGCGGCAGGTGGGTGACCACGATGACCTGGTGGCTGCGCGCCAACCGCGCCAGCCGCCGCCCGACCTCCACCGCCGCCCGACCGCCGACACCAGCGTCGACCTCGTCGAACACCAGCGTCGGCACCGGGTCGGAGTGCGACAGCACGACCTCAAGCGCCAGCATCACCCGGGACAGCTCACCGCCGGACGCGCCCTTGTGCACGGGCAGCGCGGGCGCGCCGGGGTGCGCGATGAGCCGCAGCTCCACGTCGTCCACGCCGGACGCCCCGGCGTGCAGCACCCGCCCGCCGACCTTCAGCGCCTGCGCGTCACCCGCCTCGGCGACCCGGGGCCGGACCACGACCTCCACGTTCGAGTGCGGCATGGCCAGCCCGGTCAGCTCCTCGGACACCGCCTTGCCCAGCTCCGCGGCGGCGGCGACGCGTTCCGCCGTCACCTGCTCCGCGTACCCGGCGAGTTCCACGGCCAGCGCGTCCCGCCGGGCGGCCAGCGCGGCGAGCGCCTCGTCGGACGTGTCCAGCCCGGCCAGCCGGGACGACGCGTCCGCAGCCCACCCGATCACCCCGTCCACGTCAGCGGCGTACTTGCGGGTCAGCGCCTTCAGCTCGGCCTGCCGGGCGAGCACCTGCTCCAGCCGCGCCGGGTCGGCGTCCAGCTGCTCCAGGTAGGACGCGATCTCCGCGCCCACGTCGGCCAGCAGCGTCTCCGCCTCCACCAGCCGGGGCTCCAGCTCGCGCAGCTTCGGGTCCTCGGACGTGCCGAGCCGCCGCCGCGCCTCGCCGATCAGGCCCAGCGCGCCGGGGTTGTCCGGGTCGCCGTCGGGTGAGCCGGCCACCGCGTACTGGGCGCCGGACGCCGTTTCCCGCAGCTGGTCGGCGTCGGCCAGCCGGCGCGCCTCGTCGTGCAGCTCGACGTCCTCGCCGCTCTTCGGGTCGACGGCGGTGATCTCGGCCAGGCCGTGCCGCAGCAGTTCGGCTTCGCGGGCCAGTTCCCGGGCCCGCGCGGTGCGTTCGGTCAGCTCGGTCGCGACCCGCAGCCACTCGTCGCGGATCGCCTGGTACTTGCGCAGCGGCGCGCCCACGTCGTCACCGGCGAACCGGTCCAGCACGGCCCGCTGCTCGGTCGGCCGCAGCAGCCGCAGCTGGTCGTTCTGCCCGTGCACCGCGAGCAGCTGCTCGGCGAGCTCGGCCAGCACGCCCACCGGCACGGACCGGCCGCCCAGGTGGGCGCGGGACCGGCCGTCGGAGCCGACGGTGCGGATCGCGATGACGCTGCCGTCCTCGTCCGCCTCGCCGCCGACCTCCTCGGCGACCTTCGCGGCCGGGCTGCCCGCCGGGGCCTGGAACCGCCCTTCCACCACCGCTTTGTCCGCGCCGTTGCGCACGCGGGACGCCTCCGCACGGCCACCACCCAGCAGGTGGAGACCGGTGACGACCATCGTCTTCCCGGCGCCGGTCTCCCCCGTCACTACGGTGAAGCCCGGAGCGAGCTCAAGGGTGGCCTCGTCGATCACACCGAGGCCCTGGATGCGCATCTCGGCCAGCACAGCGCGAACACTACTGGGCGAAGCCGAAGCCGTGGGAGTTCGGGTGGGAGTGTCGGGCGAACAAGTGTTCTAACCCGGCGACGGCCCGCGCCACCCCTGCACCGGCAGCGAGAACTTCTCCACCAGCCGGTCGGTGAACGGTCCTTCGCGCAGCCGGACCAGCCGCAGCGGCGTCGCGCCGCCCACGACCTCGACCCGCGCGCCCGCCGGCAGCGCCACCGTGCGCCGACCGTCCGCGCACAGCACCGCCGGGTGCCCGCCCGGGTCGATCTCCAGCGCCACCACGGACCCCGGCGACACGACCAGGGGCCGCGCGAACAGGGCGTGCGCGTTCGACGGCACCACCAGCAGCGCCTGCACGTCCGGCCACACCACCGGCCCGCCCGCCGAGAACGCGTACGCGGTGGACCCGGTCGGTGTCGCCACCAGCACGCCGTCGCAGCCGAACGCCGACACCGGCCGCCCGTCGACCTCGACCACCACGTCCAGGATGCGTTCCCGGGAGCTCTTCTCCACGCTGGCCTCGTTGAGCGCCCACGTGGTCTCCAGCACCCGGCCGTCGACGGACGCGGTGATGTCCACCGTCATCCGCTCTTCGACCGAGTAGCACCGGTTCACCACGTGCGTGATCGCCTCGGACAGCGCGTCGGAGTCGGCCTCGGCGAGAAACCCGACGCGGCCCAGGTTCACCCCGAGCACCGGGACGCCCGCCGCGCGCGCCAGTTCGGCCGCCCGCAGCAGCGTGCCGTCGCCGCCGAGCACGAACACCAGCTCGGTGCCCTCGGCCGCGTTGTCGTCGGCCGCCACGACCTGCGCGCCCGCCGGTTCCAGCTCCGGCGCCTCGTCCTTGAGCACCCGCAGCCGGACGCCCGCGGCGGCGAAGCGCCGCGCCACCTCCTGGGCGACCGCGACGTTGCCGGGCCGGCCGGTGTGGACGACGAGCAGGATCTCCCGCTCCCCGGTCCCGCTGTCGCCGGTCACTGCGTCCCCGCTCACTGGGGTCCCTCCGCTACAGCGGTGCGCACGAGCGTGGCGGCGGTGTCGGTGTCCAGGGGCTCGCCCCGGCGCAGCCACACGAAGTACTCGACGTTCCCGGACGGCCCGGGCAGCGGGCTGGCGGTGACGCCGTGCAGCCGCAGCCCGATCCGCGCGGCGGCGGCCACGACCTCCAGCACGGCCTCGGCGCGCAACACCGGGTCGCGGACCACGCCGCCGGACCCGAGCCGCTCCTTGCCGACCTCGAATTGGGGTTTCACCATCGGCAACAGATCGCCCTCCTCGTCGAGGCACGCAGCCAGTGCGGGGAGCACCAGCCTCAACGAGATAAACGAAAGATCCGCCACTACGAGTTCAACCGGACCACCGATGTCCCCGGGTGCGAGGGCCCGGACGTTGGTCTTGTCCTTCACCACCACCCGGTCGTCGGTGCGCAGCCGCCAGTCCAGCAGACCGCGTCCGACGTCGGCCGCGACCACCTGGCGCGCGCCGGCGCGCAGCAGCACGTCGGTGAAGCCGCCGGTGGCCGCGCCCGCGTCCAGGCAGCGCCTGCCGGCGGGCTTGATGTCGGGGAACTTCTCCAGCGCGCCGACCAGCTTGTGCGCGCCGCGCGACGCCCAGTTGGGGTCGTCGGTCTCCCGCACCACCAACGCGGTGCCCAGTTCGACGGCGGTGGCGGGTTTCGTCGCGACCGTGCCGCGCACCTTCACCCGGCCTTCGGCCACCAGTTGGCTCGCATGCTCCCGGGACCTGGCCAGCCCGCGCCGGACCAGTTCGGCGTCGAGCCGAGCCCTGCGTGCCACCGCGTCACACCTTGTCGATACTGGACAGTGCGGCAGTCAGCGCGGTGTGCGCGCCGTCGAACCGGGCCACGTGCTCGGCGACATCCAGCCGCTCCAGCCCGTCGAGCCCGGCGAGCGCGTCGTCGATGCCGGCCACCGGATCACCCGGCGGGCCGGGCAGGGGAACCTCGAAGTCCACGGTTTCACGGTAGCCGATCGAGGACCGACAGGTCGGCCGCGACGTAGGTGGGCCGAAGCTCCACCGGAAGCGCCGCCACGTCGGTCTCGGTCGACACCCCGGTGAGCACGAGCAGGGAGTCCATGCCGGCGCGGACCGCGCCCAGGATGTCGGTGTCCAGCCGGTCGCCGACGACCAGCGGACGCTGCGCGCCCAGCGATTTCGCCGCCTGTTCCAGCAGCGGCGTCGCCGGCTTGCCCGCCACGAGCGGTTCCGCGCCGGTCGCGGTCTTCAGGGCGGCGACGAGGGAACCGTTGCCGGGCAACAGGCCGCGTTCGGTGGGCAGGGTGGCGTCGACGTTGCAGGCCACCCACCGCGCGCCCGCGCGGATCGCGACGGCCGCCTCGGCGAGGTCCCGCCAGCCGAGCTCCGGCGACAGTCCCTGCACGACGGCCGCCACGCCGGCGGTATCGCTGTCGGCCCCGGAGCCGGGTTGCCCGACTTGCGCGCCCACAGCACCGTTGCCGGACGCGGGGGCGGAGCCCCGGATCTGCGTGCCTTCGGCGTCCCGGACGGGCGTGAAGCCGCGCTGCCGGACCTCGTCGGCGAGCGCTTCGGTGCCCAGCACGAGCACCTTGGACCCTTCGGGCACCAGGTCGAGCAGCATCGCGGCAGCGGCCTGCGCGCTGGTGCTCACCTCGTCCAGTGCGGCCTCGAAGCCGATCTCGGTCAGGTGGTCCGCGACGGTCCGCGGCGACCGCGACGCGTTGTTGGTGACGAACCGGATACCCACACCACGTGCACGTGCGGCGGCGACCGCCGCCACCGCGCCAGGCACGGCGTCCCGACCCCGGTACACCGTGCCGTCGAGGTCGAGCAGCAGGGCGTCGTAGCGGTCCAGCAGCACAAGTCCCCCTGTCGGGTGGGGTGGGCGCGGCACGTGCACCGGCCCACCCGTCCGGTCGGTCCTGCGGGTCAGTCCTGCGGGCCCAGGTCGAACGCCCGCTCGGCCGCGTCGGTCTCGTTGTCGTCATCGGCCTGGGCGGCGTTGAGGAACCACTTCACGGCCTCCTCGGTCCGCCCGGCGGCGGCGAGGTTGTCGGCGTAGGCGTAGAACAGCCGGGCGCTCCACGGATCCCGCCGCTTGGAGTCCAGATCGGGCCCCTGCAACGAGACGACCGCCGCCTCCAACTGCCCCATGTCCCGCCGCGCACCGGCCGCGACGATCCGCAGCTCGACGGCGTCGTCCGGCGACAACGTCTGCCCCTGCACCTCCCGGGCGAGCTCGATGGCCCGCTCCGGCCGGCCGAGCGCACGCTCGCAGTCCGCCATGATCGCGACATGACCGGCACCGTGCGTCATCCGCCGGGCCGCCCGCAGCTCGGACAGGGCCTCGGCCCACTCGCCGGCGTAGTAGGCGGTCAACCCGGCGGCTTCCCGCACCACACCGACCCGCGCGGCCTTGGTGCGCGCGTACCGGGCGTGCTCCAGCGCCAGCTCGGGCTCACTGTCGATCAACATGCCCGCCGCCGCGAGGTGCCGTCCGACGATCTCGGCCAGCCCCTTGGGCAGTCCGCGCAGCTCCTGCTTCACCTCGGGGTCCAGGGCGGAGATGTCCGCGTCCTCGGGCAGCTCGGGCGCACGGGCACGAACGAAGTCGCCCCCGTCGTCCTGCCGCTGACCCGACTCCCGCTCCCGCGACTCCGCACCCGAACCAGCGCCGGAACGATCGGACTCGTCATCCGAGTCGTCAACCGGGTCGTCGGAGTCGTCAGCCGAGTCGTCGTCGGAGTCATCAGCCCGGTCGTCAGTCGCCTCGTCGGACTCGTCAACGGCCTGACCGTCGACATCCGCCTCGTCGCCCTCATCGACCGAGTCCTCTTCAGACGCATCCTGTTCGGACGCGTCCTGCCCGGAAACTGCGTCGCCTTCACCGGCCGCCGACGTCACCGACTCGACAACCGCGCCGCTCTCGACGCTCTCGACAACGGCACCTTCGACAACGGCCTCGTCAACGCCGGAAGCCTCGACAGCAGATGCCTCGACAGCCTCCTGGTCGCCCCGAGCCACCCGATCCTGGAACCGTGCCGCCCGATCCCGACTGCGGTCGTCACGCCGGTCATCGCGACGGTCGTCACGCCGGTCCGCACCGCGATCGTCACGCCGCTGCGGCCCACGATCGTCCCGAGGCCGGGAGTCACGCCGATCCCCGCCACGGTCGTCCCGACGCGGGTAACCACCACGGTCATCGCGCGGCTTGAACTCGCGCCTCTCACCGCCACGGCTATCCCGCGACTGGTAGCCGCCACGGTCGTCACGCGGCTTGAACTCACGGCGCTCGCCACCACGGTCATCCCGAGGGCGGAACTCACGGCGCTCACCACTGCGGTCATCGCGCGGCTTGAAGTCACGACGGTCCCCGCCACGGTCGTCCCGAGGCTTGAACTCACGACGCTGGTAGCCACCCCGGTCATCACGCGGCTTGAACTCGCGCCTCTCACCGCCACGGTCAT
>CBHFOL010000384.1:0-7390 GCA_965995405.1 uncultured Saccharothrix sp. | reverse complement strand
AACGACTCGTAGTCAAGCCCGAACCGCCGCATGGTCCCCGGCCGGAAGTTCTCGACCACCACATCCGCCCCGAGCACCAACTCCCGAGCCTCGGCAACCCCCTCCGCCGTAGCCAGATCAAGCACCCGTGACCGCTTGTTCCGGTTCACCGACAGAAAGTAAGTAGCCCGCCCATCCACAAACGGCGGCCCCCAAGTACGAGTCTCATCCCCACGCGGATGCTCGACCTTGACGACCTCCGCACCCAGATCGGCCAACATCATCGTGGCATACGGCGCAGCCAACACCCGCCCAAAATCAACAACAACCAAACCGCCCAACGCGCTCAAGCCGCCCGGCCCTTCAACCGCATAGCCGTCAACACCCGCTCCTGCGTCACAGCCCGAGCCGCATCATGCGTGGTAACCCCACGCTGAGCACTCTGCCCAACCACAAACGTCGCATTGGCCCGCAACTTCCCCGACACAGCCTCCAACACCACCCCCGGATCAACCGGAAACGGCGAATACCGCCGGTCCATCCCATATGCCGCCGCAACCACCCCACCGGCGTTGGCGATGAAATCCGGCACGACCACAATCCCCCGCGCAGCCAACACTTCCTGCGCCGCAACACTCGTAGGCAGGTTGGCCCCCTCGACCACCACCCGAGCGCCAACCCTCCCCGCCAAATCACCATCGATCACGTCCTGCGTAGCCGCCGGCACCAGCACATCGCACGGCACCAACAACTCCGCCCCCAACCCAACCACCGCCCCGTACTCCACCACCGCCAAGTCCCCAACCTCAGACCGCAACGCCAACAACCTCGCCACGTCCAGCCCGTCGGGATCAACCACCGCACCCCGCACCGACGACACCGCGACGACCACCGCCCCCAACTCCACAACCCGTCGCACCACCGCCGCCCCAACGGCCCCAAACCCCTGCACCGCAACACGCTTCCCACGCAACGGCAACAACTCGTCGGCCACCTCCGCGACCCCGAACCCGGTCACCCCCAACTCGTCATAGGGCAACCCGCCCAACGCGGCCGGCGCCCCCATCATCGCCCCTCGATCACCCAACTCGTCCTGCACGATCGCCGCATCCCGCTCGGTCAACCCCATGTCCAAACCAAGCACGTACTCCCGCGGCACCTCGTTGGCCAACGCCCGCGCGAACGCCCGCAACGCCCGCTCCTTATCCGGCGAAGCAGGATCAAACACGATCCCGGCCTTGGCCCCGCCAAAGAAAAGATCGACCCCGGCCCACTTCCAGGTCATCACCCGAGCCAGCCGGGCAATCTCCGACACCGTGACAGTCGGGGACATCCGGGTCCCGCCCTTGCCCATCCCACGGGCGGTGTTGTCGATGACCAGCACACCCTTCATGCCGCTCCGCCGGTCCGACACCGCGACAACCTTCTCCGGACCCCACTCGTCCATCAGGTCCAGCACGTCTGAAGTCACCGCACCTCACCCGTCCAGCCGAAACGACAGATCCGCCTCGACCGACAGCGTGTCCATCTGCGCCTTCTGCAACGTCCCCGAGTAGTCCCAGTTCATCGACTGCCACCGGGTGAACTGGTCGAGCACCCACACCCCGGACTGCCGAGACCCGTTGCCCGACTTGCCATTCCCGCCGAACGGCAGGTGCGCCTCCGCCCCCGACGTGGAGTTGTTGACACTCACCATCCCCGCACCGATCCCGGACCGGAACGCGAACACCTTGCCCGGATCGGTCGTGTAAATGGCACTGGACAACCCATACCCCGGCAGATTCCCCAATTCCACCGCCTCGTCCAACGTCCGATACGAGGTCACCCCCACCAACGGCCCGAACGTCTCCTGCCGGAACACCTCGTCATCCGGCCGCACACCCGCCACGATCACCGGGTGGTAGAACAGCCCCCCGTCCGGATCACCAAGGAAACCCTTGCGGGGATTGGACTCCGTGATCCGCCCGACCCCCGTCGACCCGTGCACCGTGTGGTGGTCGCGTATCCACCCCAGGTACTTCTCGAAGCCCACCGCGAACTTCCCGTCCAGCATCGGCCCGTACAACACCTCGCCGAACGGATCACCCACCACCGCCGCCTCGGTAGCCGCCGCGAACCGCCGCAGGAACTCCTCGTACACCGACTCGTGCACGATCGCCGTCCCCAACGACGTGCACCGCTGACCACCGGTCCCGAACCCGGAGAACAACGCACCCTGCACAGCCAGATCCAGGTCGGCGTCCTCGGTCACCACCATCGGGTTCTTGCCGCCCAACTCCAGACACGCAGCCTGAAGATGCCGCCCGCACAGTTCGCCGATCAGCGCGCCGACCTCGGACGACCCGGTGAACCCGACCTTGTCCACCAGTCCTTCCTCCAACGCCAGCTCCAGCCCCCGGTACGTCTGCGACCCCTCCGCGAACACGATGTTCAGCACCCCGTCAGGCACCCCGGCAGACACAAAGAGTTCATAGAACGCCTGCGCCGAAGCGGCGGAATACTCCGCGGGCTTCCACACCACCGTGTTGCCGCAGAGCAACGCAGGAACGATGTACCAAGAGGGCACAGCAACGGGGAAATTCCCCGCCGTGATGAACGCGGTAACCCCGACCGGGTTACGGAACGTGAACAGCTGCTTGTCGGTCATCTCCGACGGCACGGTCTGCCCGTACAGCCGACGGCCCTCGCCGACGAAGAACGCGCAGGTGTCCGCGATCTCCTGCACCTCGCCGCGCGCCTCGGCCAGCGGCTTGCCGATCTCCCTGGTCACGATCCGGGCCAGCGCCTCGGCGTTGGCCTCCACCAGCTTCCCGATGTTGGCGACCACCTGTCCCCGCACCGGCGCGGGCACCCTCGCCCACTCCCGTTGTGCCTGCTTGGCGACGCGTGCGGCGTCGGCGAACGCCTCCGCGCCGACGAGTTCGACGCGGGCGACGACATCGTTGAGGTCGGCCGGATTCGTGGACACGTAGGTCATGGCACCCAGGGTGGTGTGCCCGGCGGGGAGTGCCAAGCCCCCGGAGGGTGAAACCTCACTGGTTCGAGCATAAGCTGAACTGGTGCTGAACCCCGTTCACCTGCGCACTCTCGTGGAAGTCGTGCACACCGGCTCGTTCGCCGAGGCGGCGCGCACGCTCGGCTACACCTCGTCGGCGGTGTCGCAGCAGGTGTCGGCGTTCGAACGGGCGGTCGGCGTGACCCTGTTCGAACGCGAGGCGCACAGCATCCGGCCCGCGTCCGCCGCGCTGTTCATCGCCGAACGCGGCGCGGAGCTGCTGGCCGCACTGGACGGCTTCGAACACGAGATCGCGGGCATGGTCAAGGGCCTGCGGGGCCGGCTGCGCCTGGGCACGTTCCCCACCGCCTCGGCCCGGGTCGTGCCGCACGCCGTGGCACGCCTGGCCGCCGACCGGCCGGACGCGGAATTCCTGCTCGACGAGGGCGAACCGGACGACGTGCTGCCCCAGGTGCTCGCCGGATCCCTCGACCTGGCCCTCGTCTACACCTACGACCTGGTGCCGCGCACGTGGCCGGAGGAGTTGACCGCGCTACCGCTGATGGACGAGACACTGCTGGCCGTGCTGCCGGCTGGCCACCCGGCGGACCGGCCACAGGTCCGCGTGGAGGAGTTGCGCGACGACCGCTGGATCTCCAGCCGGGACGGCACCGCGGGCTCGACCTGCGCGGTCCGGCTGTGCGCCGCGCACGGTTTCACGCCCCGGATCTCGTTCCGCAGCAACGACTACAGCGTGGTACGCGGCCTGGTGCAGGCAGGCGTAGGCGTGGCCCTGGTGCCCGCGCTGGGTTTCGAGCCGACGGACGGCGTGTCCGGCCGGCCGTTGCGCGGGAAACCGTTGCAGCGGCACGTGTTCGCCGTACACCGAACCGCCAACGCGAACCCACTGCTGCGGGACGCGCTGGCGGCCTTGGTCTCCGCGTGCGACCAGGTCACGGGGGAGTACCTGACCCGGGCGTGACCTGACGGGCGGGACCCCACGGACGTGGGCTACTCGCCCTTCGTGCCGTCCGCCAGTTCACGCAGGAAGTCCAGGTGGCCGACGTGCCGCCCGGTCTCCTGGATCAGGTGGGCGAGCACCCAGCGCACGGTCCGCCCGTTGCCGCTGTGGTCGCCGCGCGTCAGGTCGTCCGGCCCCAACCCGGCCAGCGCCTTCGCCGCCAGCTCCCACTCGGCCCGGTACTCCGCGATCACCGACTCGACGGTGTCCTCGTCGTGCAGCTGCCACGACGCATCGGCGTCCGCGCCCCACAGCGACGGCAGCTCCACGCCGCCCGCCTCGATCGACAGCCACCACCGCTCCACCGCCGTGAGGTGCCTGAGCACGCCCAGCGCGCTCACCACCGGCGAGGTCGGGATCGGGGCCGCCGAGGCCGCTTCGAGGCTCAGGCCCTCGACCTTCGAGACGGCCGTGAGCCGCAGGAACGTCAGGAAGTCCGTCAACAGGCGCAGTTCATCGGTCGCCGCGGCGACCGGCCACTATCTGGTCGAACTCATGTTCGAACCTTACGGTACCAGCGGGGAGACGTGTTCAGCGGGGGCTTCAACTCGGCCCGCACCACCAGGACGTTCGGCCCGTCCTGTGACGTGTACTCGGCCAGCCGCCGCGCGAACTCCGCCCCGAACCCGTCCACTTCGGACGATTCGACCCCGAAACTCCGTGCCAGCGCGACGAAATCCGGCGTGTGCAGGTCCACGCCGTGCGGCGGGTGTCCCGCGTTGGCCTGGTCGTAGCGCAGCATCCCGTACCCGCCGTCGTCCACCAGCACCACGGTCACCGGCAGGTCCTCCTGCCGGGCCGTCGCCAGGTCCCCGCACGCGAACAGGAACCCGCCGTCCCCGCACACCGCCACCACCCGCCCCGCGACCGCCGCGCCCAGCGCAGCCGGAAACCCGAAGCCCAGCGTGCCCCAGCCCACCGGGTACGCCAGCCCGCGCGGCCGGGTGACCCGCCCGAACCCGCCGACCCAGTAGCCCGCGACGCACATGTCCGCGACCACCCGGTGGCCCTCCAGCGCGTCCAGCAGCGGCAACGCCTGCGGCTCGTCGGCCAGGACCGCGTCGCGCACCACCCCGTTCAGCTCCGCGACCCGCGCGGCGGTGCCGTTCGGGGAACGTGGGGCCAGCGCCCGGACCAGCGCCTCGGTGACCACCCTCGCGTCACCGCGCAACGTCACGTCCGGCGGGTAGTTGCGGATCGTGTCGACGTTGATGCTGAGCAGCCTGGCCGGCGGTGGCTGCCGCCAGTTCTGCGTCATCATCCCGTCGAAATCGCTGCCGATCCCGATCACCAGGTCGGCGTCGTCCCACAACGCCCCGACCTCGGGCAGGTGGACGGGCCCGTGCACGACGTGCGGGTGCTCCACCAGGCCGCGCGCCGCGTAGGTGGTGACGATCGGCGCGCCCAGCTTCCCGGCCAGGTCGCCCACCGCCCGCCCGGCCCCGGACCGCTGCGCGCCGCCGCCCGCCCAGATCAACGGCCGGGTGGACTGGTCGAGCAGTTCGAGCGCCCGGTCCAGCGCGGGCGCGGCCTGCCCGTTGGTGGGGATCTTCGACCACGGGCCGGCGTCGGCGGTGAGGTAGTCGGTCGGGATGCCCAGGTAGACCGGCCCGTGCGGGGCGGTGGTGGCGAGCAGGGCGGCGCTGTCGGCGTACGTGCCGAGCGCGTCGGCGCTGCGCAACGTCCAGCCGCCCTTCACGACGGGCAGGAACATCGCCCGCTGGTCGCGGGTTTCGTGCAGCACGCCCCGGTACTCGCCGGGTCGGCGCAGCGTGGACGGGATGTCCGTGGCGACGACCAGGACCGGCGAACCGGACGCCATGGCTTCGCCGGTCGCGCCGAGGCAGTTCGCCGCGCCGGGTCCGGTGGTGACGATGGCGACGCCGAGCCTGCCGGTGGCCCGGGCGTAGCCGTCGGCGGCGTAGACGGCGGTCTGCTCGTGGCGGACGCCGACGAGCCGGATCGAGGACTCCCGCAACGCCTCCCACACCGGCAGGTTGTGCACGCCGGGCAACCCGAACACGACCTCGACGCCGTGCGCGCCCAAGACCTCCAACAACCGCCCCGCGCCGCTCGCCATGTGGCGAAGCTAAGGACTCCGGGCGTCGGGGGCAATGAGGGTGCGGGAAGGCTGGTGCTGAGCACCAGTGGGAACGTCCGAACGGGACGTGGCGGTGCGGTCGAAAGGCTGATCGCCCGTCCGCGAAAGGCCGCACGGCCCGGTTGGCCGGGGTGATTGAGGGGTCTCGGTCGTGGGCGGCGGGGCGAGGTCGGGCTGAGTTGTCGGGCCGAGGTGCGGCTGGGCGGCGGGATGTGGCGAGTCGCGGTCAGGCTGGGTGACAGACCGAGGTCCAGTAGGCGCGGGGCAAGGGCGAGGTCCGGCGGGCGCGGGGCAAGGGCATGGTCCGGCAGGCGCGGGGCAAGGGCGTGGCCTCCGGCCCCCGGTTCCATTGTCCCACGGGGTACCGACAGTTCTCGGGCTCATAGCTGAGGACTGGCTCAGCCGGCAACTGGCGCTTGTGGTGGAGTTGGCTCGGGTGGGGAACTGGCTCAGGTCGGGGAACTGGCTCGGGTGGGGGAGTTGTGCGCAGGAATGCCTGGCTGATTTGTTGCGTGACGCGCAAATGTCGATCGCGGGCGAACCTAAAGCCGTCTGACTGTCGGTGCCTCGTGGGACAATTGAACCGGGGGCCGGAGGCCAACCGCACCAACCGCACAACCGCCCGAATGGCCGCCCACGATGATCTCCCGCGCGTTCTTCCGCGACCTTCCGCGACCCGAACCGCAAACCCCGCGCCACCACCACCCACCCGCTGGTAACGTCGACATCGGCGTGTGTGGGCAGACGTGAGGCTGGAGCCACTCCCCGGCAACCGGGTGGCGTGATCCGCCGCGGGGTGTAGGCACCCCTGACCACAGAGCAGCACCAGCAATCCATTCGTGTGACGCGAGCACGCGTCCTTGTACGCCGAGCCGGGCGGCGGGAGCGAGGACTGCGATGGCACGTTCGTCATTGACCGAACAACTGGTCGACCTGCGCCGCGCCTACACCGGCGAGAACCTCACCCAGGCGGCACCCGCCGTCTTGTCCACCCTGCACAACCTGCCCGAAGACCGGCGGGAACGGGTGGTCGACGCGCTGAACGGCAAGGCCGACGTCCGGGGCCTCTTCCTCCCCGACGCGCCGACCGACGACCAGCGCACCCTGGAGTGCGTCATCCTCCAGACCGCCACCGACGCCTCCGCCCACCTCCAGCTCAAGCCACCCGCGTCGATGCTGCGCCCGGCCCACGTGTTCAAAGCCGTCGAACCGGCCGACACCCCGCGCCTGCTCACGACCGGCGCGCCGTACGCGTACGTGAAGATCGCCGAAGGCTGCGACATGGGCTGCACGT
>CBHFOL010000383.1:0-7404 GCA_965995405.1 uncultured Saccharothrix sp. | reverse complement strand
TCGGCGGCGACCCGCACGGCCGCGGGGTGGTGGCGACCGCGAACTACGCGGCGCGGCGGTTCGGCATCCACTCGGCGATGAGCTCCGCCGAGGCCCTGCGCCGATGCCCTGCCGCGGTGTTCGTGCGGCCGGGCTCGGGGTGTCGGGCCGGCTCGTGCCGGTGCACGCGGTCGCCACCAGCACGACCAGCGCCAGTCCCACCACCCGTCGGCTGCGTCGCACGATTCCAGATTCCAGGTCACAACCGGCGGATGTCGAGGGGTTCCTCCTGTGCTCTTCCTGAAGAGTCCTCGCGATAGACCAGGTAGGCCCCTCCGTTGCGCCGTTCGGACACCGCTTCGACGAGTTCGGTTCCCCGATACAGCAGACCCGCCCCGTCGTCGGTGCAGTAGGTCGTCGGCAGCACCTTGTCGGCCACCGCCGCGTGGACCGCCGGCCGCCGCCCCGCCTCGGTGTCGTAGTGCACGCCGTTGCCGTACGGGAGGAGGCCGAGGCCGTTCGTCACGACCCGCAGCTCCGGCCCGAACGAGTCGGTCACACCGCCCGCGTGCCAGCAGATCGACCCCGCCGACACCCCGCCGAGCACCACGCCCGCCTCCCACGCCCGGCGCATCGCCTTGCCGACGTCGTGCACCTCCCACACCGCCAGCAGGTTCGCCACGCTGCCGCCGCCGACCCACACCACGTCGTGCTCCAGCAGGAAACCCGCGATGTCCGTGGTCGGCGGCATGGTGAACAGGTTGAGGTGGCGGACGTCCCAGCCGGCGACCCGCCCGGCCTCGTCCAGGTCGGCGTTGAAACTCCGCTGGTCGCCGTTCGCGGTGCCCAGGTGGCACAGCTTCGGCCGGGTCGCGCCGGACAGGTCGACCGCGTAGTGCACCAGCGCGTGGAATTCCAGGTTCGTGCGGCGGCCGGCCTTGAAACCGCCGGAGGTGGCCAGGATCGTGGGCTGCTCTGCGGGCATTCCGCGATCCTCGCAGGGCCGACGGCGGGTGTGGAATCATTCGTCACGTGTCCCCCCTGGCCCGAATCCGCCGCTTGGTCCAACGAACCCTGATCGGCGCGCTGGTGATCGGGTTCCTCGTCGTCGGCGGCACGGCGTTCCGGGTGTGGCAGGTGGCCCGCGAGGACGACCGGACGCACGCCGACATGGCCGTCGTGCTGGGCGCGGCGCAGTACAACGGCGTGCCGTCCGAGGTGCTGGAGGCCCGGCTGGAGCACGCGCGGCGGCTGTTCCAGCAGGGGGTGGTGAACTACATCGCCACCACCGGCGGGCGGCAGCCCGGCGACAACTTCACCGAGGGCCAGGCCGGGAAGATGTGGCTGGAGGAGCACGGCGTGCCGGGCGACCGGATCCTGGAGATCGGGGAGGGCGCGGACACGCTGGGCAGCATCCGGGCGCTGGCCGTGCAGGCGCGGGTCAAGTCGTTGAAGACGGCGGTGATCGTGTCCGATCCGTGGCACTCGCTGCGGGCGCGGACGATGGCCGAGGACGAGGGCCTGGACGCGTGGACGTCGCCGACCCGCAGCGGGCCCAACGTGCAGACCCGCGAGACGCAGTTCTTCTACATCCGGCGCGAAACCGGGGCGCTGCTCTACTACCACCTGATGAAGGCCCCGGTGGACGTGTTCGACGGCATCCTGCTCTGAGCCCGGCACGTTCCGGTCCGGGTTCGCGGCGACCGCGTGCCGCGCGGGCGGGCCGTGGTCGTGCGCCGGCTTCGGCGACCTGCCGGATAGTGCCTAGGCTGTGCGGATGAGCGGCGGGTACACCGGGCACGACGCGGCGCGACTGCTGGCCGAAGAGCCCAAGGGCGCGGTCCTGCCCGGCGCGCGGCACGAGCGGCGGACACCGTTCGCCCGGGACCGGGCCCGGGTGCTGCACTCGGCTGCGCTGCGCCGGCTCGCCGGCAAGACCCAGGTCGTCGGACCGGGCGAGGGCGCCGAGGTGACCGGTGTGCCGCGCACCCGGCTTACGCACTCGCTGGAGGTCGCCCAGATCGGCCGCGGCATCGGCGAGGAACTCGGCTGCGACCCGGACGTCGTGGACACCGCCGGGCTGGCGCACGACATCGGCCACCCGCCGTTCGGCCACAACGGCGAACGCGCGCTGGACGAGCTGTGCGGGCCGTGCGGCGGGTTCGAGGGCAACGCCCAGACCCTGCGCATCCTCACCCGCCTGGAACCCAAGACCGGACGCGGCCTCAACCTGACCCGTGCCTGCCTGGACGCCGCCACCAAGTACCCGTGGCCCCGTCGCGCCGGCGTGGTGAAGTTCGGCGTCTACCAGGACGACCTGGACGTGTTCGGCTGGGTGCGCGAAGGCGCGCCGGACCGGCGGCGGTGCCTGGAGGCGCAGGTCATGGACTGGGCGGACGACGTCGCCTACTCGGTCCACGACGTGGAGGACGGCGTGCTCGCGCACCGCATCTCGCTGTCCTCGCTGGGCGACCCGGAGGAACGGGCGGCCATCGCGGAACTCGCCGCGAAGCACTTCTCCACCGAATCGGTGAGCACTCTGGAGGCCACCGCCGACGAACTGCTGCGGCTGCCCGTCATCGCCGAACTGGCGTCGTATGACGGCTCGCTCGGCGCGCAGGTGGCGTTGAAACGGCTCACCAGCGAGCTGGTGGGGCGGTTCGCGTCGGCGGCGGTCGGCGCGACCCGCGAGGTGCACGGCGACGGACCGCTGTCCCGGTACGACGCGGACCTCGTCGTACCGCCCCTGGTGGCGTCGGAGGTGGCGCTGCTCAAGGCGGTCGCGGTCCGGTACGTGATGAGCGACCCGGACCGGCTGCGGCTCCAGGCCCGGCAGCGGGAGCAGGTCGCCGAGCTGGTGTGGGGCCTGCTGGCCGGTGCCCCGGCCGCGCTGGACCCGGCGTTCCGGCCCGCGTGGGACGCCGCCGCCGACGACGCGGCCCGGCTGCGGGTGGTGGTGGACCAGGTCGCGCTGCTCACCGACGCGCAGGCCGTCGCCTGGCACGCGGCGAAAGGCACCCCACGGCCCCTGTGACCGGTGGCACACTCGATGGCATGGCCGAGGAGTCGAAGCGACCGCCGGGCCGACCGTGGCCGTGGCGCAGACCGAGCAGGGAACCCGTCTACGCCGGGGATTTCCCCGACGACTGGCGGGACGATTCCGACGACGACGGTTCGGCCGGGGTGCGTGAACCCCGGCACCCCAAGCCGTTCGGGCCGATCGGCGGCGCGGGGGAGCGTCCGATCCCGGACGAGCCGATAGTCCTGAAGGAGAGCATGTGCCTGATCGAGCGCACCTGACGTTCGCCCTCGCCCTGCACGACGCCGTCGCGCCCGATCGGACGCTCAACGCGTGCTGGTCGCCGTACTCGGTGGCCAGTGCGCTGGGCATGCTCGCCCAGGCCGCGCGCGGCGAGACCGAGCGGGAGCTGACGGCGCTGCTCGGTGCCGACAACGCCAAGCTGCTCAAGGCCTCCGACGTGGGGGACGACGCGGAGTTCGCGGTCGCGAACACGCTGTGGGCGTGGGACGCGCTGCCGCTGAACGAGGACTTCCTGGTGGAACTGGGCGGGTGGCCCGGCGGGCAGGTGCGGTCCGCGCCGTTCACCGTCGACCCGGAAGGCGCGCGGAAGCTGATCAACGCCGACGTCGCGGACACCACGCGCGGGCTGATCCCGGAGCTGCTGCCGGCCGGGTCGGTGCGGGCGGACACGGTGGCGACGCTGGTGAACGCCCTCTACCTGAAGTGCGCGTGGACGGAGGAGTTCCCGGCGCACGACACCGCGCCCCGGCCGTTCCGGGGTGTGGGCGAGGTGGCGACGATGCGGCGGGAGGCGACGCTGGGCTACGGCCGGGCGGCCGGGTGGGAGGCGGTGGCGCTGCCGGCGCGGGGCGGTGTGGAGGCCGTCGTGCTGCTGCCGGAAGGCGATCTCGGCGGCACGGAGGGCGTTTTCGAGGCGCTGGCGGCTGTGGAGCGGCAGCGGATCGAGCTGTTCCTGCCGAAGCTGAACCTGTCGGTGTCGTCGGTGCTCGGTGAACCGTTGCGGCGGCTCGGGGTGCGGACCGTGTTCACCGAGGCGGCCGACCTGACCGGGTTGAGCCCGGATCCCCGGCTGTACGTGGACGAGGTGCTGCACGAGGCCGTGCTGAGGTTGGACGAGCAGGGTTTCGAAGGCGCGGCGGCGACAGCGGTGCTGATGCGGATGACGTCGATCGTGGTGCACCCGCCCGCCCGGACGGTCCGGGTGGACCGGCCCTACCTGCTGCTGGTGCGGCACGCCGGTACCGGCGCGGTCTACTTCCTGGCCCAGGTCGTCGCACCCTGAGTCGCGGCCTGATCGGGGAAACGCAACTGGAGTCGCATTCCCTCGCCGCCGCGGCCGGGCAGGGCACACAGCAGGACGCTGCCCCGCTCGCCGTGGCGGACCTGAACGGCGCACGAGTCGCCGGTCAGCAGGGTGCCCGCCAGCATGCCGGCGGCTTCGGAGTCGAGTTCCAGGGTGAGGCTGGTCATGGGGGTCGACGCTATGCCCTTCGTGCTGCCCAACCCAGTCACCTGAAGGTGTCACGTTCGGGTGCACCGAGAGTGGTACCGCCCGCCCTGGGCAACTCGTGTCGCGTTTAGCAGCGGGGCAACTGCGACTCGTGTCGCGTTAGCGGGCGGGAGTTCTGCGACTCGTGTCGCGTTTGGCGGGCAGGGGTTTCGCGACTCGTGTCGCGTTTAGCGCTCCCCGGTACTGCGACTCGTGTCGCGTTAGGCGGGTGAGGTTGGCGTGCCCGAAGAGCTGTCACGTTCCGGTGCACGGTCCCGTCCTTGGTGCGTAACCCGAGACGAGGAGGGGACATGCCCAGGATTCCGGTCGTCACCACCAAGCAGGCCAACCCGCTGGTCAAGCTGGCCTACTGGTTCTCGAAGCGGAAGTTCGGCGCGGTGCCGGAGCCGGTCGCGATGTCCGCGCACCACGGCCGGCTGATGCTGGTCGGCGCGCGGCACGAGTTGGGCGTCGAGCGCGCGGCGCGGACGTTGCCGGTGTCGTTGCGGGAACTCGTGGTCTACGCGACGGCGGTGAAGCTGGGCTGTTCCTGGTGCGTGGACTTCGGCACCATGCTGATCAAGCACGAGGGCCTGGACATCGAGCGGCTGCGCGAGATCCACGTGTACCAATCCTCGGACAAGTACACCGAAATCGAGAAATTGGCTCTGGCGTACGCCGAGGCGATGACCGACACTCCGGTCACCGTGACCGACGAGCAGGTCGCCGAACTCGACCGCCGGCTCGGGCACGCGGGCCTGGTGGAGCTGACCTACCTGATCGCCCTGGAGAACCAGCGCGGCCGGTTCAACTCCGCGTTCGACATCACCGACCAGGGCTTCACGTCGGGCGACGCCTGCCGGGTGCCGATGCCGTGAAACCGCGCCGCGAACCCACGTCACAAGACCGGGCCCGTGGGGGATGGCCGTGTCTCCCGGACGGCCATCCGCCTCGCTCAGGCGGTCCGGACGACGAAGTCGAACGTGCCCTGGTAACGGTTCGCGGTCAGCGGACCGAGCTTGATCACCGTGTCGCGGATGTAGTACGCGTCACGGCGGTTGAGCAGGCCGACGTTCATCCCGTACGCCTTGGTGTCGTCCGGGAAGTACAGCTGCGACGTCAGGACCGGACCACGCGGGGCCTGCACCTTCACGTGGATGTGCGGCGTCCGCCCCGGGTAGTCCTTCGGGATGATCGTCTCCAGGGTGTACGCCCCGTTCGCCGCGCTGAACTGGTGCCCGCGGCCCCGGTACGCCGACGTCGAGTTGTCGTACTGGCCCCGCTGGTCGGCCAACCAGAAGTCGAGCAGGACGTTGGCCAACGGCCGGCACCGCAGGTCGTACACGAAGCCGGTCAGGCTGAGGTTCACACCGGAGATACCCGTCGTGCGCAGGTTGGTGCGCAGAGGTGAGTTGCGTCGGAAGTACGGGCCTTCGATGACGGGAGGGGTGTCATCGCCGTCCGTGCACTGCGGAGTCAGGGTCAGGGGCCTGCCCTCCGCTGCGGTACTTCCCGACAGGGCCACACCTGCCGCGGTCAACGCCACGGCGGTGGAGCCCGTGGCGATGAACGACCGACGTGTGGTGCCGTCGTCGTTGCGCTCTTCGGTCATGTAACGCGTTCCTTTCTCGGGGAAAGGCGGCGTCATTAACGCTAGCGAGGTCTAGACCAAAGCGGATCTACCGTTCAGTTCACTCCCAGTGGCGGGTCGGTTGCTCCGCGTGGCCGTGTCGGGCGTCAGAACGTGATGTGGCCGAGTTTGTCCGGGTTCGCGAAGTCGTAGAACGCGGCCACCCGGCCGTCGCGCACCACGAACGTGTTCACCCGCACGGCGAGCTTGTCGGTGGCCGTGAACTTCAGCCCCAGATCGCCGTTGACCAGCACCGGCTCCCCGGCGGGCAGCCCGTACTTGCGGACCAGCCCGAGCACGAAGCGGGCCACCTTGTCCGCGCCGGCCACCCGGTTGACCGCCGTCCGCGCCTTGCCGCCGCCGTCGCCCACCAGCACCGCGTCCGGGTGCAGCAGCCCCACCACGGCGGCCAGGTCGCCGGACGCCACCGCCGCGAGGAACTTCTCCAGCACCTCGCGCTGCTCGTCCAGCGCCACCCGGGGTGGCGGGGGAGCGGCGGACGCGGCGCGCCTGCCCCGTGACGCGTGCTGCCGGGCCGTGGCCGGGGTGCAGCCCAACGTCTCCGCGATCGAGTCGAACGGCACGCCGAACGCGTCGTGCAGCACGAACGCCACCCGCTGCTCGGGCGTCAGCTCGTCCAGCAGCACCAGGGCCGCCATCCGCACGCCGTCGTCCCGGACCACCGCCTCCAGCGGGTCGTCCTCCCACGACGTCACCAGCGGCTCGGGCAGCCACTGCCCGACGTAGCGCTCCCGCCGCACGGCCGCCGACCGCAGCCGGTCCAGGCAGATCCGCCCCACCACGGTGGTCAGCCACCCGCGCAGGTCCGCGATGCCCGCCCGACCCTCGTCGGACAGCCGGGACAGCCGCAGCCACGCCTCCTGCACCGCGTCCTCCGCGTCGGCGACGCTGCCGGTGAGCCGATAGGCGACGCCGACCAGGTGGGACCGGTGTCCGGTGAACGTTGCGGCCAGGGTCTGCTCGGCGGCGGTCACGTCACCCAGTGTGCCGGCACTAGACTCGGCGATCGTGGCAGGACGAATCCGGGACAGCGATGTCGCGCTGGTGCGGGACCGCAGCCGGATCGACGAGGTCGTCGGCGATCACGTGTCGCTGCGCCGGGCCGGCGGCGGCGCGCTGAAGGGCCTGTGCCCGTTCCACGACGAGAAGTCGCCGAGCTTCAACGTGCGGCCGACGCACGGCACGTACCACTGCTTCGGCTGCGGCGAGGGCGGCGACGTGATCGCCTTCGTGATGAAGGTC
>CBHFOL010000382.1:0-7447 GCA_965995405.1 uncultured Saccharothrix sp. | reverse complement strand
CTTTGGCACTTCCGTCATCCTTGGCGGCCAGCCCAGCGGCGAGCGTCGCTTGTAAGCACTTCAAGCATTTTCGCAGGTTACAGTTCCGCAAGCCAGGACCCCCGGCCTCCGGCCCCCGATCACCATTGTCCCACCGAGGTACGACAATCCCGCTGACCGAAGCTGAGAACCCCGACCGCAGCCCCGCTGAAACCTGATCGTGCGCGGCCTCCGGCCCCCGATGTCAATTGTCCCACGTAGGTACGACAAATCCGCAGTCCACCCACAGGAACCGGACCTCGACCTCGACCTCGATCGGCAGGTCGTCACCCGATCCGGCAGGACATCGGCGCGCTGAGGGGAACATTCCCTGCGGAGAGGGACCACGTACCAGCTGACATGCCCTGCGAGAGTGGTCGGGCTGCCCGGAGTGGTGATCCCGGTGGCGGTGCGGTGGGTGTGCGCGAGTCTGGTGTGGACGCCCGAGACCGGACGTCGTACACAGTGGAGGCTTGTCGTGATTACACGTGTTCGTGCGGTTGTGGTGGCGGTCCTGGCTGTTGGCGCAGTGGTCGTACCCGGCGTCGTTTCCGCACAGGCATCGGTGAGGGACTGCACCCAGCTGTTGCGGGAGGAGGGCTTCCCCACCACGGAGCAACGCAGGACGGCGTGCGGCTACGGCGAGGAAGGCGACTTCGACAGGTGTATCAACGGCCTGCTACGCACCGGCTTCTTCTACCATCGGGCCGATTCTGCGTGCTCCGGGGCGCTGGTGTTACCTGCGGGGGGCGGTGGGGGCCGCCCACCCGCCCCGCACCACCATTCAGCGCGGCAGCAGCCCGTCCAGGAAGGTGGACACGAAGTCGTCCGCGAACCGCTTCATCGAGTACTCCGCGGTCGGCTTGAACCACCGCACCGACAACCACAACGCGTCTCGGAGCAACCGGTACAGCACCCGAACCGGCACATCGGAGCGGAAATCGCCCGACGCCACGCCCTTCTCCAGTACCTCCACCCACGTCTTCTGGATGGCGTTGGCCGTCACCCTGATGTGGTCGTACCCCTCCAGCGAAGCCAGGTACGCACCGCTGTTCTGGTAGATCTCGGTCGCATGGGGATGCGCCTCGATGACCGCCAGCGACCCCCGGACGAGTTCCGCGAGCTGGGTGCGCGGGTCGAGCTCGGCGGTGGTGATCTCCTCGTAGTGGGCCTTCAGGTCGTCCACGTAGCCGGTGAGGATGGCGAGCACCATCTCGTCCTTGGACTTGAAGTGGTGGTAGAGGCTGCCGGAGAGGATGCCGACCGCGTCGGCGATCTCGCGCACCGTGGTCGCCACGATGCCCTTGGTCGCGAACAGGTCGGCCGCGTGCTGGAGGATGATCTCGCGACGGTCCGGTGTCGCTACCATGTCGTCCCTTTCCGGGCCCGTTCCGCAGGCCGTCCGACTACCAATCAAGCGCTTGTTTATACCATGTGGCGCGCGCGCCCGTGAACTTTCCGGCGGATTTGCGCCACTCGGATCACCGGCCGCTGCGGTGAACGGGTCACGGCTGTGCATCGGTGTCTTGACGTGGCCCGGGGCCCCACCTACGGTCCCGACCAAGCGCTTGCTACATCGGCGTGGCAGGCCAGGGAACAAGGAGGCGCGCCCCGTGCGGAAGCGACTTGGCGGACTTGTGGCGGTTGCCGCCGTGCTGGCGGCAGCCTGTAGCCCGGACCCCGGTGAGGGGGACAAGGGCGCGGACGGCACCTACCGGATCGTCCAGCTCGTCGGGCAGAACCAGGCCGGCCCGGCCGCGATCAACGCCCAGGCGGCGGCACACGCGGCCAAGGCCGCCGTGGCGGTGCTGAACGAGAAGGGCGGCGTGCTCGGCAACAAGGTCGAGCTGGAGATCATCGACAGCGGCGGCGACCCGACCACGGCCGTCACCAAGCTCCAGGCGCGGCTGAACTCCGGCCCCAAGCCGAACCTGGTGCTGCCGGGCAACACCAGCGCCGAGGCCCTGCCGATGGCCCCGATCCTCACCGAGCACGAGGTGTTCTCCGTGCAGCAGGCCAGCGCCGACGCGCTGGACGACCCGAAGAAGTTCCCGTACGTCTTCAAGACCCCGCCGATCCCGGCGTCGTGGGGGAAGAGCTTCGCCGAGTACGCCAAGGGCAAGGGCCTGTCGAAGGTGGCGATCATCTCCGGCAAGGACGCGTTCGCCCAGGCCACCGTCGCCGCGACGAAGAACGCGGTGGCCGCGGCCGGCCTGACGCTGACCGGCGAGGAGACCTACACCCCCGAGGACCTGGACGTGACGGCGCAGCTGGAACGGCTGCGGGCGGGCAAGCCGGACATCCTGTTCATGCAGGGCGCGGGCGCGCCGGTCGGCTACGTGCTGGAGAGCCGGCGCAAGATCGGCTGGACGGACGTGCCGCTGGTCGCCGACTCGACGGCGGCGGTCACGTCGCTGCTCAACCGTGCCGCGCCGGACGGCCTGGTCGGCACCCCGGCCGCCGAGAACGTCTTCCTGCACGTGCTGGCCGGCGCGGTGGAGGGCGCGAAGCAGTCCAACGGCGAGGCGCTGGACACCATGCTCGCCGCGCTGAAGAAGGAGGGCGAGATCAAGCTCCCGCTCAACACCTACTTCGCGTACGACGCGATCATGCTGGCGGTGAAGGCGGCCGAGGAGACCAAGACCGCCACCGACGTGAAGGCGCAGTCGGCGTGGCTGGAGAAGCTGACCCCCGCGCAGACCGGCCGGTGGGCGCTGGCCAACTACACGTTCACGGCGCAGTCGCACGGCCCGGCGGTCGACCCGCAGGCGGTGGCCATCGTGCCGGCCGCGATCCTGAAGGACGGCCGTTACGGCGCGACCAAGTGACCGCGCCACTCCACGGCAAGGCGGTGGTGGTCACCGGCGCGGGACGCGGCCTCGGTGAGGCCTACGTGCGGGCGATCACCGCCGCCGGCGGCGCGGTCGTGGTCAACGACGTGGATGCCGACCAGGCCGAACGGGTGGCCGCCGAACTGGGTGACCGGGCGGTGGCCCACCCCGCCGACATCACGTCGTGGGACGAGGCCGAAGCGCTGATCTCCCGGTGCGTGACCGAGTTCGGCGCGATCGACGGCCTGGTCAACAACGCGGGTGTGTTCGGCTTGTCGAAGCCCGAGGAACAGCGCCCGGACCAGGCACGGTTGATGCTGGACGTGAACGTGTTCGGCGCGATCGCGTGCGGGACACATGCCTTGCGGCACATGGTGTCGCAACGCAGCGGCGTGGTGCTGAACGTGACGTCCGGCGAACAGATGGGCAACACCGCGACGGCGGTCTACGGAGCGACCAAGGCGGCCGTCGCGACCCTGACCTACTCGTGGGCGCAGGACGTCTGCGAGCACGGGATCCGGGTGAACGCGGTGTCCCCCAACGCCCACACCCGGATGGCCGATGTGTACCAGGCGTATCGGGGCGAGCCGGGCAGCCGGAACGTCGGCATCCCGCCCGAGGTCAACGCACCCCTGGTCGTCTACCTCCTGTCCGACCTGTCGTCCGTCACGGGCCAGGTCGTGCGGCTGTCCGGCGACGAACTGATGCTGTGCACCCACCCGGCCGTGCTGGAACCCACGCTCAGGAATCCAAACTGGACAGTGGACGCCATCGCCGAGGCGTTCGACTCGGACCTGAACGCCCGGCAGCAGCCGTCCGGCGTGCACCGGGTCCGGACGGTGGAGGCGTGAACCGGATCTGCGTCAGCGGCATGGCGGCCCAGAACTGGCCGTTGGCCGAAGAGCTGGCGATGTACCAACGCATCGGCACGGACCGGGCCGGCATCGGCGCGGCCAAACTGGCGGCCCACGGTTGGCAGGCCGCGGCAACCGAGATCGAGCGCTCGGGCGTGGAGCTCGAATACCTCGTCCACGCCTTCACCGCCGACCCACACGACGAAGATGCCTGGTCGAGCCAACTCGCCGACCTGGGAGACGCCGTCGCCTGGGCCGCGAAGCTGGGCGCACCGACCGTCTACCTGACCTCGGGTCCGTCAGGCCGACTCACCTGGGCCGAGGCAGCCGACCGGTTCACCGAGCGCCTGACTCCGGTGGTCGAACAGGCCAAGATGGCCGGAATCGCGCTGGCATTGGAGAACACCCTCCCGGTCCGCTGCGATCTCAGCTTCGTGCACAGCGTCCGGGACGCCGCCGAGATCGCCCGCAGACTCGACATCGGCCTCTGCGTCGACCTCTACTGCTGCTGGCAGCAAGGCGGCCTGCCGGACACCATCCGAGCCGAGCTCGACCGCATCCGCCTGCTCCAGGTCAGCGATTTCAAGGTGGGCACCCTGACCTTCCCGAACCGCTGGGTACCCGGCGACGCCGACCTCCCGATGGCCGACCTCCTCGCGGACGCCCTCGCCGCCGGCTACCAGGGCACCGTCGACATCGAACTGACCGGCCCGCGCATCGACGAGGAAGGCGCGGAGAGCGCCCTGACCCGGGCCGTCGCCTGGACAGCCGCCCGACTCGGTCGCTAGCCAAGGGGGCTGTGCTGTACTTGCGGCGGTCCGTCGTCGTGGGAGGGTGTTCGTGGCTGAGCTTGTCGTGCGTGCCGGGGTCAATCCCGCCGAGCCGGACGTGCCCGCTGTGGTCGTGGTCGTGGATCCCGAGGGGACGGCCGGGGAGCAGGCCGTCGTGCGGCTCGGGGACTACTGCTACGAGGGCGACGAGGTCCTGTACTTCTCGCAGACCGACGGGTGGACCGTCCACTCGTTCGACGGGGGTCGGCTGGTGGTCGACGTCCTGGTGTACCCGTCGGTGTTGGAACGGCTCGAAATCGATGCGGAGCCGTTTCCCGGGCGTTCCGGGGAGCTGGTGTCCCTGCTGAGCGTCGCCGGCGAAGTCGACGCCGAGCTGTACGCCCAGGTGGATCCGGGGACCGCGGTGTTCCCCGTGGCGTCCGGCGAATCGCTCGACGCGGCGATCGCGTCGGACGAGGACTGGCCGATCCTGATGGCGCTTCCACCCGAGGAATGACAGGTCTCCCGGGCCGGCGAAGGCCCGGGAGACCTTGGTGTCAGCCCCGGCAGCGGCGGGCCGGGGAGTCCTTGGCCACCAGGCTGGTCCCGCCTGCCGTGCCGTCGAGCCAGACGACCCGGCGGTTGCGGTCGGCGGTGAACGTGTCCTGGTCGCCCCGGTTGCAGGAGACGCGTTCCGGCTTGCCGCCCCAGACCGGGACCTGCGCCAGCTTCGGCAGACCGGCGTTGGTTCCCGGCACGCCGACCTTCGTGCTGAACGTCAGCCACAGGTCGCTGCCGTCCAGCGCCGGGAACTGGGGCGCGTCGGGGCTGTCCTCGGCCACGACGGCCCGGACGTTCTTGCCGTCGTGGTCCGCCGCCATCACGGCCGAACGGCCGTCGATGCCGACGTCCTGGATCCACGCGACCGCACCGGACGTGAGCACCACATCCTTGACGAACACCGAACCCGTGGGTGCCGGGATCACGGTTTTCGTGCCGGTGCGCAGGTTCTGCACCACCGCGTTGTAATACCAGCCGGTCTCGTCACGCCGGATCTGCGTGTACGACAGCAGGTGGCCGCGCAGCGCCGGCCGGTTGCCCTGCACGCCGACCTCCGGGGTGAGGTTGCGGGCCGGTTCGTCGCCGACCCGGATCCACACGTCGGTCTCGAACGCCCCGGCGAAGTCGAGCTGTTGCCACGCAACGGTGTCGCCCGCCACCGCCGGGACCGAGAGCATCGAACTCGTGCCGCCGTCGACGATCGTCCGGATCGGGCCGCCGGCCAGGGTCCGGGCCAGGATCCGGTCACCGGCCCGGGACTGGTTGGTCCACACGGCCGTCGTGCCGTCGGTGTTGGGGTGGGCGTTGTTGCTTCCATCCTTTGTGGACAGTCGGATCGGCTGGCCGGTGCCGTCGGTGCGGCCGGTGTACACCTCGGGGAGCTGTTCGCCGCGCTCGTCGGACAGGTTGACCACGTAGCGGCCGTTGGCGGCGTTCGGGAAGGCGGACGTGTTGGCCACCCGGTCGACCAGGGTCCGGGAGTCCACACCGAGCTTCTGCTCCCAGCCGGGCATGATGCCGTGGTCGTCAAAAGACTCCGCCACGACCACCTGTTGCTGCGGCGTCAGTTTCAGGGCTGCCGCTGCCGCCAGAACCGCTGTGCGGCCGTCCACGAAGGTGTCCAGCGGGGTCATGTACTCGGTGAGCGCGGTGTAGACGACCTTGTCCGCCAGCGCCGGGTCGATGCGCTCGCGGATGTCCCACAGCGCGCCGCCGAAGATGGTCGAGTTCAGGTGCACGCCACCGTTGTCGGTGCGGTTGGTGACGCCCAGGTAGTCGCGGACGGTCGTGCGGCCGTCGTTGAGATTGCGGAGAGCGCAGTCCTTGGGTGCCTTGGTACGGCACAGGTTCTCGCCGAGCAGGCCCGCGTCGGGGTCGGACATCGGCGTGCCGCTGACCGTCACGTCGATCGCGTTGCCCAGGTAGTCCGACACCGCCTCGTTCAGCGCGCCGGACTGGCCCAGGTAGACCAGACCGGCGGTGTGCTCGGTGATGCCGTGGGTCATCTCGTGGCCGACCACGTCCACGTCCGCCGACAGCGGGAGCTGTTCGCCGGTCGCCCAGCCGTAGACCATCTTCGTGCCGTCCCAGAACGCGTTCAGGAACGGTCGGCCGCGGTTCGTCACGCCGGCGACGGAGACACTGTGGCCGCCCTTGCCGTCGATGCCGTCCCGGCCCAGCTTCTGCCGGTAGAACTCGTAGACCTGGCCCGCCGCCCAGTGCGCGTCGACGCCGCCGGTCTCGGAGGTGTTGCCGTCGAACCTGGCCGTGTCGGCGGCGAACAGCTTCGTCTCGGGCGGGAGTTCGCCCAGGAAGTCGTAGTAGTCGCGCTTCTCGGCGTCGTAGGTGACGATCTCGCCGCCGGTCACCGGGAACATCGCCCGGCTGCGGTCGCGCAGCTCGAACCTGCCGTCGGCCCGCTGGTAGACCGCGAGCGGCAGGGTCTTGCCGTTCGCGGTGACGCCTTCGCCATCGGCCGGGCCCTCGGCGAAGTGCAGGTTGTCGTACTCCAGGGCGACCGCTCCGGTGTGCGCGTCCACGTACACCTCACGGCGCAGCGGAACGCCCTTCGGCACGTCCTCGCCGCGCAGGGTCAGGTGCCAGGTCAGCACCCCGCTCCCGGACGGGAGCACCACCAGGCCGTGCCGTTCGACCTTCACCCGGGACCGGGTCTGCGGGTCCAGCTCGGCCAGCGCCCGGTTCACCGCACGGTCCTGCGCGACGGACGGGTTCGGGTCGACGGTCAGGCCGCGCGCGGTCCGGTCGGTGGTGTCCGCGACTCTGCGAGCGGTCGCGGACCCAACGCTGGCGCTGCGGAAGAGGAGACCGGATGCGCCTGCCGGAGCGGCTCGCGCCCGGGCAATAGCGAGCTGGCGTTCCTCACGTTTCTCCTCGCCGCGCTGCTCCGCCGGAG
>CBHFOL010000381.1:0-7462 GCA_965995405.1 uncultured Saccharothrix sp. | reverse complement strand
CCGACGGCCCGCGCCTGGACCGCGCCGGCGCGGATCACCCGGGTCAGCCCGCCCCGCGCGTTCCACTCGGCGGCGGCGTAGGACGAGGTGGAGTCGACGCTGCCGACCACCCGGCCGTCGCGGATCGCCCACGGCGTGCCCCAGCCCCCCGCGCCCGCCGCGGCGAGCACCCGGTACTGGCCGTCGGTGTCCCACACGAAGCCGCCGCCGGAACCGGAATCGGTCTGGGCGATGATCCGGCCCTGCTCGTCCACGTCGACCAGCGACAGGTACGACAGGTCCGGCGTGGGCAGCTCGCGGTAGGTGCCGGGCGCGCTCGCCGGCCACACCACCACGACGTGCCGCTGCGCGGCGGTGGAGGCCGAGCCCACCACGTCGCCCCGGTTGTTGACCAGCCAGGCCGAGTAGCCGGTCCAGGTCGGGCTGCCGGGCAGGGTGGTGACGCCGCCGTCGCGGGCGACCGTCACGGCCGTGAACCCGCTGTCGGAGACGGTGTCGCCGACCACCAGGCCGGAGCTGTTGACGTCCCGCAGGTGCGGCACGTCCCCGCTGATGCGCAGCGCGATCCGGCCGTTGTCCCACAGCGTGCCGCGCGGCGTGCCGATGGACCCGAACTGGCCCTTGCGCCCGGTGACGCCGACCGCGTACCGGTTCCCGTCGTAGCCGGTGATGGTGCCCGCTTCGGCCCCGGCGGGCAGTTCCCACGCGGTCTTCTGCCACGTGCAGGCCGCAGTGGTCGCGGCCGGCGCGACGGGCGCTACCGCCAGCGCGAGCGCCACCCCCACAGCCGCCGCAGTGATCCTGTTCCCTCGGACGGACAAGGCTCCCCCTTCCCTCGCGGAGTTCCGGCGGCAAGAGGGTGGCAGCGGCGGGCCGGTTCGGGAAGCCGTCCGGGGCGGGTGGTGCCCGGTGGTCCGGAACGCGCAACGGGCGCGGGGCCGGGTCGGGTAGCGCGCACCGCCGGGCGGGTGTCGGTGCGCCGGATGCCGCCGGAGGGCTCGACTGGTCGGCCGTGTCCTCCCGGTGCGTTCCGGTGTGCGCACCGCGCGTCCGGGTCAGTCGTTGCCGGCTTCCAGCGCAGCGTGGTCGGGCAGCTCGTCGTCGGCGACCTCGCCGCGTGACGCGATCGCTTCGGCACCGCCTTCGGGCATCGTGCCGACGAGTTTGGTCGGGGCGACCCGGGCGGCGCTGATGAGGTCAAGATCGCTTCGCGACTTGACACCCCCGTTGCCGGGCAGTGGTACCCGGCAACGGTCGTCGGGTGCTGACTGGTCGATGGCGAAAGCGAGCGGACCTCCCTTATGGCGTCGAACGGGTCATCGGCGCGGACATCGCGACAAAATAGATCGACGGCGATTCGGCGGCGACGCGGACCCGATGGAACGCGTCGCCGCCGGGCACTGTCCGTCACCCGAACCGCGGGTTCACCCGGCAGTTGGTGTGGAGGTATCGGGCGGTGCCGTTCGTGAAGTCGTAGATCGCGACCGTCTGGGTGTCCTCCAGCGAATCCGCCGGTGGCATCAGGAAGTGCGTCTCGCTCACCGGCAGCAGCTCGTATCCGATGCGGTCCGGTTTCCGGAGGAACTCTGCCTGCATCGGGTCGAGGACCAGGGTCAGGTGCAGCTTTCCGCCTTCGGCTGACACCTCGTACCGTGCGCCGGGGCGCTCGTAGACGCCGACGTAGCGGGACAGGTCGAGGTTCAGCGTCGTGTCCGGCGCGGGCAGATCCGGGATGGTGACCGTGCCGAGGTCGGTCAGGATCTCGTTGAACACCTTGTGGTGGAAGCTTTCCCGCGGTCCGCCGTTGGTCAACATCACGATGGCGGTGTCGGAGTCCGGCAGGAGCCGCAGCCGGGCGTTCTGGCCGATCGTGCTGCCGTCGGTCGCGTAGACGGTTTCGCCGTGCCAGTCACACACGATGAGGCCGAGCGCCCATTCCGGCCCGAACATGTACGGATCCGGTACGGGCACCCGCGAACGCATCATCTCCCGGATGCTCTCGGCCGAGACGATGCGCTGCCCGTTCGGCGCCATGCCTTCGTTCAGGAGGACGTGCGCCATTGCGAGCACGTCACGGATAGTCGAGGTGATGTTGCCTCCGGGGCCGAAGGCACGCGGCAGGTAGTCCACCGGTGTGACGATGGGGCCCTCTTCCAGGGACCGGATCAGGTGCCCGGTCGCCGCCCGGGTTTCGTCCACCTGCTCGCGCCGACTGTTCGTGTCGGCCAGGCCCATGGGGTCGAAGAGGCGCTCCCGCATGACGTCGTCCCAGCGCTTGCCGTCGTGCACCTCCAGGATCCGCGCGAGAACGGCGTAGCCCAGCGCCGCGCTGTAACCGTGGGTGTGGCCCAGCGGGAAGACCTGGGGCGCGTCGGCGATGTTCTCGACCATGCGCTCGTAGACGTCGTCGTCTTCGCCGGGGTCGCCGTAGGCCTCCTCGATACCGTTGGTGTGGTACAGCAGGTGACGAGGGGTGACCTTGGCGCCCGCCTCGGGATCGGCCACGGTGAAACCGGGCAGGTAGGTCCGCACCGGCTCGTCCAGGTCGACTTTCCCCTCGTCGACGAGCTGCATGAAGGCCAGCGCGGTCCACGTCTTGGTCATGGAGCCGCACTGGTAGACGGTGTCCGTGGTCGCGGGTTGCCGCGTTTCCACGTTCTTGACGCCGACCGCGAGTTCGGTGAGTTCTCCGTCGTGGAGCACGCCGATCGCGGCGCTCGGGATTCCGTACTCCGCCAGGAGTTCGGCGACCCGGGCCCGGATCCGCGGCACGTCGATCGTCATCGCGGGAGACCGACCGCGTTCGCGGCGTCCGCTTCGAAGTACTCCGTCGTGGCGTAGGGGCCGGCGTGTGTCTCGAAGAAGTCCCGGACACCGTCGATGGTGTCGTGGGTGATGATGTTCACCGCCTTGGCCCCGTCCTTGCTCGCGACCGCCAGCTTCCACTTGGCGCCCTTGGGGAGCTTGGCGTGTGCCTTCTTCAGGCCACTCCAGAACTTGTCGTCGTCCGAGACGGTCGACACGGCCATCACGTGCATCGTTGTGTCCTCCCTTTCCAGATGAGCAAAAGCTACGTTGCGTTTCAGACTCCGTCAACACGATGAGTGGTCAAAATTCGAGCTAGAAGGCATATCGTTGCAACAGGATTGAGAATGAACGCAACTATCCGACCGGGTCGTTGCAATGTACTGTTGCTGAACGCAAGGGAGGAGGTGTGCCGGTGCCGGGAGGCAGGCTGACCCACGAGGACCGCCGACGGATCGCGGCCTGGCTGGCAGACGGGCTCGGGTACGCCGAGATCGGCCGACGGCTCGACCGGCCGACGTCCACGATCACCCGCGAGGTGGCACGCAACGGCGCACCCGGCGACTACCTGGCCGACCACGCCCAGCAGGCCGCCGGCCACCGTGCCCGCCGGCGCAAACCACCCCGACCGGCGGAGCCGGCGACCGACGGGCAGCCGACCGAGGTGGCGCGCGGCTTCGTGGACCAGTTCGCCACCCTGCTGGCCGCGACCGGCCTGCCCCGGATGACCGCCCGGGTGTTCGTCTGCCTGCTCACCGCCGACGCCGGCGGCCTGACGGCAGCCGACCTGGTGCGCCGGCTACAGGTCAGCCCGGCCTCGGTGTCCAAGTCCATCGGCTACCTCGAAGACATGGCACTGGTGACGCGTCGGCCGGAACCCGGTGAGCGCCGCGAGCGCTACCTCATCGACGACGACGTCTGGCTCCGCGCGTGGCAGGCCGACACCGGCGCACACGGCGAGATCGCGACCGCCACGCGGCGGGGCATCGAGATCTTCGGCGCCGACACGACCGCCGGCGCCCGACTCGACAGGATGGGCCGGTTCTTCGCCCGGCTCAGCGAACAGATGAACGGCAGCACCCTCACCGAGACCGCCGTGTACGACGCGCTGACCGTGCTCGCCGCCCTCGTGCACGCCGGTCGACCGCTCACCCTGGACACGCTGGCCACCGCGCTCGACTGGCCCCGGGACCGCACCACCGCCGCCCTGGACACGATCCGACGTCAACCGGCTGTCGCCGATCCCCTCACCCTGCGGGCCGTCGGCCCCGAGACCTACACCCTCACCGCAAGGCCGGACCGCCTGAGCCCGGCGCAACGCCACGCACTCGAAACGTGAGTCGGGCGAATCGCGCCATCGGCTCCTCGATATGGGCAACGCGGCGTGGCCGCGCAAATCGGGTTCGGAATCAACGCGGCGGCCGTGCATTCCGCATATCAGGGGCCGGAAACGGTACACCGCACAACTGCCGAAACCGCAGAACTCGACACACGATCGGCCGTGTAAGGAATTCCTCGCCGAGGGCGACGTAACCGTCAGGTGAGTCTCCGGTCCGGAGTCTCCGCCCGTTGGGAGCACACATGAGAAAAACATCGCCGCTGGTGTTACTCCTCGCGTTCGCGTTGCTCGGCACCGTGCCCGGCTATGCGAACAGCGAGCCCGAACGCGTCACCCTGTGCCACAGCCCCGGCACACCCGCCGAAAAGACGCTCACCCTGCCCAGACCGGCCGCCGAGGCGCACCTGAGACACGGTGACCGGCTCGGATCGTGCGAGAGCGGCGTGCCGTGCGCGGCACCCCCGGCCATCCCGACCACGCCCGCCGGAACCGAACCCCAGGACGAGCCGGAGTTCGCCTCGGAGACGGTCGCCCAACTGGAGGGCGCGGACGAGAAGCGGCTCAACCCCGTCGGCTCGCCCATCACGTTCCGGCTGAACTGCGCCACCTTGAACCAGAGCCCGGACTCGGTGGCGGTCTACGACAACGGGGCCCCGGTCCCGTACGCCTCGCTCACGACCACGGCCGACAGTGTCACGCTGACCGGCGGGGTCGGCACCGGGCGGCACGAGCTCGTGCTGTCCGCGCGGGACGTGTACGGCTACTCGATCGACTCGCGGTTCGTCGTGTGGGCCGGTGAACACAGCGTGCCGGTACTCGTGGTGGACGAGTCGGGCGCACCCGTGGCCGGTGCGACGGTCACCGCGAAGCTGTCCGACGATCCCGACGTCAGCTCGACCCTCACCAGCGGTGCCGACGGCGGCGGGGTGTTCGCCAACCTGCCCAACCGCTCCTACAACATCGTCGCCCAGGCGTCGGGAAACCGGTTCGCCACCCAGCCGACGAGCGTGTTCGACGGCACCGCGGTGCTGAGGCTGCGCGGGATCGGCACGCCCAGCACGGTCGACAACAACGACTTCTCCCAGGGACTCGACGGCTGGGACATCGGCACGGCACCGGTATCGCTCGTGCCGCACATCGAGGACACCTCCGCCACGTTCGCCGTGACCGCACAGGGCGACCGCACGCCCGAGGCATCCACGCGGGCCGGGCAGTCCCTGGCGACACCAGGGTTCAGCGCCGCCGCGGCGGACGTGGACCTCGCGCTCACCACGTCCGGCGAAGGGCAGCAGTCGATCTCCCGCACGTTCACCGTCGAACCCGGCGTCAAGAGCGTGACCGTGCGGTACCGGTTCATCACCAGCGAAGTGCCCGGCGGCTACTTCGGCAGCGAGTTCAACGACTTCTACAACGTCACCGCGCGCAGCGCCCAGTCCGGCGGTGTGGCAGGCGACGGCAACAGCATGAACGGTCTGGGCCTGGCGGCGTTCGACGCCGCCGGCGCGACGGGCTGGCGCGAGGCCGAGCTGCCGGTCGACGGGCAGGGCGACACCGTCCGGGTCGACGTCGCGGTCGCCAACGTCGCCGACGGCCTCTACGACTCCCAGGTCGTGGTGGACGTGGTCAAGAAGAAGAAGCTCACCGTCAGCCAGGTCCAGCTCCGTGACATCGAAGGCACCCAGAACCTGAGCTACCTCAGCGCGTCCGCCCACACCTACTTCGGCGGGCAGACCAGGGTGCACGGCACGATCACCGTGCAAGGGCCCCAGGACGAAAGCCTCACCAGCCTCACGCTCGAAGTGCTCCAAGGCGGCGTGATCGCCACGGGCACCCTCGCGACCGCGGTCCGTCCCACGCTGCTCACCACGTTCGGCACCGACGAGCAGAACAGCGTGACGAGCAGTCAGTTGCTCTTCGAGATCCCGGCCGCCCAACTCGCCGCGGCGAACCAGGCCGCCAACGGGCAGCTCACCCTGCGCGTGCGCGCGCGATCGTCGAGCGGCGAAACGGCCGAGAAGGACGCCGGCTCGGTCACCAAACTCGTCCGCTTCACCGGGGCAAACCGCTACGGCGGGCGGGACGAGGCCCACGGCGGGGACGACTGGGCCAAGCCGACCGTCCGCAGCTTCATCGCCAACGCGGGTCTCACGTGGGGTGACTTCTCCAACATGAACGGGGGCGCCTTCGCGCCGCACGCCTCCCACCAGACCGGCAACAGCGCCGACGGCTGGTTCTCCGGTTATAACAACCGCGATGCCACCACCGCAGCCACGATCATCGGCCACCTCAACACCCACGGCACCCGCATCCGCACCGTCTACGTCACCTTCGCCGCCGGTAGCGCGTTCGCCAACGCCATCGCCAACGTCACCCTCGCCGACGGCCGCCCAGCCACCTCCGTGATCCGCAACCACGGCGGCCACACCACCCACTTCCATTGGGAGGTAACCGACTGACAACGTTCGGCGGCGGTCGTCGGGCGCACGGCAACTGCCCGACGACCGCCCATCCGAGTCCTGGGCACACGCAGGAGTCCGACGTATAGGCCGCCGAGGTATTCGAGATTTCCCTACAGCGGCAACAGCCAGGGACACAGGGCGAACGCGGCGGCGGCGAACACAGCTGCGGCGACGCCGACCGGCAGGAGCAGACCGGTCACCGCAGCGACGCCGGTCTGGCAACCGCCCAGGCCCGAGCCGGTGCGCGCCGCATCCAGGTGGTGCAGCCGCAGTTCCACCCAGTCGTCCGCCATCGCGAGCGCGCCCGGGGGATTCGCGTGCCCGCCGGTCATCACCAGCAGCGCCTCGCGCACCGACTCGGCCCCGTGCCGGCGGGCGGCCTGCGCGTCGGCGGCCAGCTCCACGAACGCGGCCACCAGCTCGGGCGACCGCCGGGTCAGCGGTGTCCACGGGATGGTCGCGGCGAGCGCGCGGGCGGCTCCGACCAGGAGGTGGTGCCTGCCGCGCAGGTGCGCGCGTTCGTGTTCGATGACCGCGGCGACACCGGTCTCGCTCAACCGGTCCAGCAGGCCGTCGGTGGCCACGATCAGCCCCGGGCGGCCGGCGATGCTGTAGGCGAGCGGCTTGTCGTGGGGCACCCACAGGGTGGGGATGGGTCCCGGCTCGCGCTGGGCGACGATCGAGAGGGTGTCCCGGTGCCGCCGGTTGAGCGCGGCCTGCTGGTGCCCGTGCCGCCGGAACGACAGCAGGAGCCTGATCACCACACCGGCGAGCAGCGCACCCGAGACCAGCCCGGCGACCTCTTCGGCCCGGAGCAGGTCGCCGTGCCGCAGGCTGTTCAGGCACCAGTGCAGCAGCG
>CBHFOL010000380.1:0-7558 GCA_965995405.1 uncultured Saccharothrix sp. | reverse complement strand
CAGATACCGTTGCGAAACCCCGTCTTCGTCGGCCGGGAACAACTCCTGGGACAGCTCCGGAAACGACTGGGTGAATCAGGGGCGACCGCGGTCCTGCCCGAAGCGCTGCACGGCATGGGCGGCGTCGGCAAGTCACATACGGTGGTCGAGTACCTGTATCTCCATTCCGGCGAGTACGACGTGGTGTGGTGGATCCCCGCCGAGCACCCGGCGCAGATCAGGGCCAGTTTCGTGGAACTGGCCAAACGACTCGGCGTGCCCGCGTCCGGTGCGGCGAACACCGCCGTACCGGCCGTGCTGGAAGCGCTGCGCAAGGGCGAGCCCTACCAGCGGTGGATCCTGGTGTTCGACAACGCGGACCGCCCGCAGGACGTACGGCAGTTCTTCCCGGCCGGCACCGGGCACATCGTGGTCACCTCACGCAACGCCGAATGGGGCGGATTCGCCCGTCCGGTCGAGATCGACCTGTTCACCCGGGACGAGAGCATCGAGTTGCTCCGCCGACGCGGTGGCGGTATCGAGGAAGCGGAGGCGGACGCGCTGGCCGAGGCGCTGGGCGACCTGCCCTTGGCGGTCGAACAGGCGGCGGCCTGGCGGGCGCAGACCGGCATGCAGGTCGGTGAATACCTCGAACTGCTGGAACAGAACCGGACCGAATTGCTGGAGGCCAACACCCAGACCGAGGACCAGTTGCCGGTCGCGGCGGCGTGGAACGTGCCGCTGAACCGACTGGCGGCCGACCAACCCGCCGCCCTGCAACTCCTTCAGGTGTGCGCCTTCTTCGGCCCCCAGCCGATACCACAAAGGCTGTTCCGCGGCGCACGTGACGTGCCGGTGCCGGCCGAACTCGCCGAGGCGTTCCGCGACCCGATCAAGATCAGCCGCGCGGTCAAGGAGATCACCCGCTACAGCCTCGCGAAGATCGATCACCGCAACAACGCCTTCCAGTTGCACCGACTGGTGCAGACGGTGCTCAAGAACAAGCTCTCCAAGCAGGAGCAGGACGGGATGCGGCACGCCGTGCACGTACTGCTGGTCAACGGCGACCCCGGTGACCCCGACGCCTCGGTGAACTGGTCCCGCTACGCCGAACTCCTGCCCCACGCCCTCATGTCACGCGCGGTGGAGAGCGATGACAAGTGGGTCCGGGCACTGGTGATCAACCTGGCCCGCTACCTCCTGCGCAGTGGCGACTGGGGCGGTGCCCGCGACCTGGCCGGACAGGCTCGCGAGTACTGGCAGACGACACTGGGCGACCGTGACCGGGACACGTTGGACATCAGTCGGCGATACGCAAACGCGCTGCGCCGACTCGGATACGCCGACGAAGCCCGGGCACTCAACGAACGCACTCTGGAACTGGTCCGCGAAGTGGTGGGCGAGGACGACGAGCACTACGTGGCCATCCTGGACACCGTGGCGGCCGATCGCCGGTCGCTCGGCAGGTTCGCCGACGAACTCAGGCTCCAGCAGCAGGTGTACGAGCGGGCACAGGAGATCCTCGGCCCGGACGATCCTGAGACTCTCTCCTACGCCAACAACCTCGCGAGTTGCCATCGACAGATGGGCAACTACGAGCAGGCACGTCTGCTGGACGAGGAGATCGTCCGGCGGCGGACGGTGGTGCTGGGCGAAAGCCACGTCCAGACCTTCAGTTCCCGCTGTGCCGCCTCCATGGACCTCCGGGAGTGCGGCTTCTACGTCGAGGCGGCCACGCAGCAGGAGGAGATCCTGATCTTCCTGCTGGAGGTCGCCGGACCGGACCACCCGTTGGCCATCGGCGCGACCCGCAACCTGTCGGTGGCGCTGCGCAAGGCAGGCAGCCACGTACGAGCGCTGGAGTACTCCGAGGACTGCGTGGCGCGCTATCGCAGGCGGTACGGCGATCGGCACGTCGACACGGCGACGGCGGAGATGAACGTGTCGACCGACCTGCGTCATCTCGGCCGGATGGACGAATCCCTGGAGCTGGCCCGGCGCAGCCACGACATGCTCGGGCAGCTCATGGGTCCGAAGCACCCGAACACCTTGGTCGCGGCGCTGAACCTGGCCGTGACGCTTCGGCTGCGCGGCGATCTGGACGAAGCGCTGGAGTCGAACCGGCGGACGCACGCCGATCTGCTGGACGTGTTCGACGCCGACCACCCGGACACGCTGATCGCCGCGATCAACCTGGCGAGCGACCACGCCGCCGGAGGGGACTACGCCGCTGCCCGGCAGTTGGACGAAGTGACCAGGGCGACTTCCGAACGGGTGCTGGGCCCGGATCACCCGACGACGCTGGCGGTTTCACTCAACCTCGCACTCGACTGGGCCGGGCTCGGCGAGGAGAACGGATCCGCGGTACTGCACAGCAAGACCGTGCAGGGTCTGCGCAAGGCGCTGGGTGCGGAGCACCCGGCGACGATCGCGGCCACCCAGTTGGTACGGGCCAACTGCGACAGCGACACCATGCAACTGTGAGCGCACGTCGGGGGGGGGGGGCGGGCGCCCGCCCCCCCCCCCCCCCCCGACTCGGTCCGGTTCGGTGCCCGACCGCCGTCAGGTCTGTTCGGGTTCCGGGGCGGGGACGCGGGCGGTGAGGAAGGCGTCGGCCCAGCGGGCTTTCGGGTCCATGTCGACCAGGAAGAGTTTGACCAGCAGGGTCAGCGGGATGGCCAGGATCGCGCCCAGGGGGCCGATGAGCCAGGCCCAGAACAGCAGGGCGAGGAACGTGACGGTGATCGACAGGCCCACCGAGTCGCCGACGAACTTCGGCTGGATCAGGGTCTGCACCACGAAGTTGAGCACGCTGTAGACGACGATCACCCACACCGCCGTCTGCCAGCCGCCCTCCAGCAGGCCCAGCAGCGCGGGCGGGACCAGGCCCAGGATGAAGCCGACGTTCGGGATGTAGTTGGTGATGAACGCGAGCAGCGCCCACAGGATCGGCAGCGGGATGCCCATCACCGCCAGCGCCACGCCGTCCAGGACCGCGACGATCAGGCCGAAGACCGTGGACACCACCAGGTAGTTGCGGGTGCCGGCGGCGAAGCGGGTCAGCGCGGTGGCGACCTCCGGGCGGTCGGCGGCGAGCACGGCCATGCGCGCGTCGTTGTTGCCCGCGTCCACGCTCAGGAACAGCAGCAGGGACAGCAGGAACACGATGTTGGACGCCAGGCTGCCCACGCTGCTCAGCACCGTGCCGAGGATGCCCGCCACCTTGCCGAAGTCCAGGCTGTCGGCGACCCGGCGGAGTTGGTCCGCGCCGACCCCGAAGCGGGACAGTTCGCCGGCGGCGGCGTCGGCCATGGAGCGGGCGCGGTCGGCGTACTGGGGCAGTTCGGTCGCCAGTTGGGCCACCGAGACGACCAGCACGACCACCAGGGACAGCAGGATCGCGTAGACGCCGACGACCAGGGCCGTGGCGGCCACCCAGTTCGGCAGGCCCTTGCGGCGCAACAGGCTGTGCAGCGGGCTGACCGCGATCACCAGGGTCAGGGCCAGGAACACCGGGCCGATCAGCCACGACATGGCCATGATCCCGGCGCCCGCGATCACCGCAGCCGCCGTGCCCAGCAACACCACGAGTCCTCTGGGTAGATCCATCTTCCCGAGCGTAGGGCGGGGACGGCGGTCCCGCCTGGCGTAGCGTCCGGTGCCGTGCGCGTGACGTCGCCCGACGGGCTGCCGACGACCGTGCCGTCCGGGCGGCCGGTGCTGGTGCTGGTCGGCGGCGCGAACGGGATGGGCGACGCGGACCTGGCCCGGTTCGGCGACGTGCTGCCCGGCCTGGTGGCGCTGCTGGACGAGGTCGGGGCCGCGGTGGTGGACGGCGGCACGGACAGCGGCGTCATGCGGGCCCTGGGACGGGCCCGGGTCGCGGCGCGCGGCGGGTTCCCGTTGATCGGCGTCGTCGCAGACGGGGTTTCCGCGACGTTCGAGCCCAATCACACGGCGATCGTGCTGGTGCCCGGTGCGCGGTGGGGTGACGAGGTGCCGTGGCTGGGCGAGGTGGCCCGGCGGGTGTGCGGGCCGGAGCCGTCGGTGACCGTGCTGGTGAACGGCGGTGCGATCGCGTTCGCGGACGCCGAGCTGAGCCTGGCCCACGGTCGGCCGCTGGTGGTGGTGCGCGGCACGGGACGGACGGCGGACGCGATCGCCGCCGCCGACGGGGCCCGGGCGGCGCGGATCGCGCGGTCGCCGTTGACGGCGGTGGTGGAAGTGGGCGGACTGGTGGAGCGGGTCGGCCGGGTGCTTCGGGAGCCGCCGCGACCCGAACCGAGTGCGCCGTGTGTGGAGCCGTTCGGGTGAACGCGTTGGTGCAGCGGGTGTTGCCGTTCCCGGTGGCCGGGTACGTGGTCATCGCCCGGCGTCGCCGCGAGCGGGCAGGAGCCGCCCGGTAGACCTCGTGTGGCGCGCTGCCCGGACCAGCCCGGAAAGGGAAAAGTTGTCACCGGGCAATCACACAGAGTATGGTCTAGACCTGCCGCCGCGTTGGGTGAAATGTCCGCCCCTAGCGGTCTCGGCTGCTTCGGGTCCGGTCGCGCCCAGCGAAGTCACCGCCCACCCGAAAGGAGCTGACATGGCACTCCGCCGACGAATCGCCGCACTCGCGGCCGGCGTCCTCGCCGCGCCGCTCGTGGTCGTCGCCCTGCCGACGGCCCCGGCGTTCGCCCACGGCTACGTGTCGTCACCGCCCAGCAGGCAGGCCCAGTGCGCCAAGGGCACCGTCTCCTGCGGCGCGATCAAGTACGAGCCGCAGAGCGTCGAAGGCCCCAAGGGCCTGCGCAGCTGCAACGGCGGCAACGCCGGTTTCGCCGACCTGAACAACGACAGCAAGGGCTGGAAGGTCACCAGCGTCGGCCAGACCGTCACGTTCAACTGGGTCTTCACCGCCCGACACCGCACGCTCAACTACGAGTACTACGTCGGTGGACGGCGGGTCGGTCTCGTGGACGGCAAGATGCAGCAGCCGCCCGCTTCCGTGTCGCACACCATCAACCTCGGTGGCGTCACCGGCAAGCAGAAGGTGCTCGCCATCTGGAACATCGGCGACACCTCGAACGCGTTCTACGCGTGCATCGACGTCAACGTGAGCTGACGTAGCAAGTGACAACGGTGGGGGCGTGCCAGCCTGTAGGCACGCCCCCACCCACACGTCAGGCCGTGAAACCGCCGTCCACGAACAGTTGCGCGCCCGTGATGTACCGGGCCTCGTCGGACGCCAGGTACGCCACCGCCGACGCGATCTCGTCCACCGCACCGTACCGCCCGACCGCCGTGAACGGCCGCACCACGTCCGCGAACGGGTCGTCCTCGGGACTGAGGTCGGTGTTCGTCGGACCGGGGCTCACCACGTTCACCGTGATGCCGCGCGGCCCCAGTTCCCTACCCAGCGCCTTGGTGAAGCCCACCAGCGCCGCCTTGCTCGCGGAGTACAGCGAGAACCCCGGGAACGGCACCCGTTCCGCCACGTTGCTGCCGATGTTCACGATCCGCCCACCCTCGCCCAGGTGCGCCAACGCCGCCCGGGCCGCCACGAACGGCCCCCGCACGTTCACGTCGAACAGCCGGTCGTACTCCTCTACGCCGATCTCCTCCAGCGGCCCGATGTGGAACGCGGCGGCGTTGTTGACCAGGATGTCCAAGCGCCCCAACGTGTCCACCGCCTCCTGGACCGCGCCGGCGACGGCATCCGGGTCGCCGCTGTCCGCACGGACCGCCACCACCCGCCGCCCGATCCCCTTGACCCGCTCCACGATGTCGTCCGCGCTGTTCAGGTAGGTCAGCGCGACGTCCGCGCCTTCCCGGGCGAGCCGTTCCACGATCGCCGCCCCGATCCCCCGACTACCACCAGTGACCAGTGCGACCTTGCCCTCGATGTTCATGACACCGATCTTGGTTCGTAGAACGGCGAAAGTCCGGCGGCAATCGGACGTCGCGCTCGCCCCGCCCCGGGATCAAGAAATTCCGTTGCGACGCCCGCCGGCGCTCCAATAGCGTTCCCGGTACACGAGGAAGGAGGTGGTCCGAAGTTGAATAGCTACAGGACTCGTCGTGAGGTGGCTGTCCGCTAGGGACCGTCTTTCCAGGTGGCCCGGTGAATACCAGGCAGCCACCCGGCCCCCGTGACCCCGAGCCCAGTCCAGCTCGGCCCGCACTCGGTGCGGGAAGCGGTCACGGGGGCCGCTTCACATCCGCGTCCGGTCACGCTCCGTGCCGGACGACCGCGAACGACTCGCCCGGCAGCCGCAGCACCGGCCCGACCACCTCCGCCGCACCGGACGCGAGCAGCACGTCACCGGCCAACGGCAGCTCGGCATCGCCACCGAGGTTGCACGCCACCCGCAGCCTGCCCCGGTGCAGCACCAGCACATCCCCGTCGACGGTCACGTCGAACCGGTCCAGCCGGGGATCGGACAGCTCCGGCCACGCCTTCCGCAGCGCGATCAGCGCCCGGTACAGGTCGAGCACCCGGCGGTGACCGTCAACGGACAGCTCGTCCCACCGCAACGTCGACCGCTCGACGGTCGCCGGGTCCATCGGGTCCGGCACGTCCGACTCGCCCCACCCGTGCCGGGCGAACTCCCGCCGCCGCCCGGTGCGCACCGCCTCCGCCAGCGCCGGATCGGGGAACGACGCGAAGAACTGCCACGGCGTGCTCGCCGCCCACTCCTCCCCCATGAACACCATCGGCGTGTAAGGCCCGCAGAACACGATCGCCGCGCCCACCGCGAGCCGCCCGAACGACACCGACGCGGACAGCCGGTCCCCCGCCGCCCGGTTGCCGACCTGGTCGTGGTTCTGGAGGTAGGCCAGGAACCGGTAGCCGGGCAGCCGCCTGTCCACCGGACGCCCGTGGTGCCGGTGCCGGAACGACGACCACGTGCCCGCGTGCAGGAACACGTCCCGCAACGTCCGCGCCAGCTCCCCGGCGAAGTCCGGGTAGTAGCCGGATGTCTCCCCGCTCAACGCCACGTGCAGCGCGTGGTGCAGGTCGTCGTCCCACTGCGCGGCCAGCCCGTACCCGCCCGCCTCGCGCGCGGTGACCAGTTTCGCGTCGTTCAGGTCAGACTCGGCGATCAGCGTCAACGGCCGCCCGACCGCCGCCGACAGCGCGTCCACCGCCACCGCCAGCTGCTCCAGCACGTGCACCGCACCCCGGTCGACCAGCGCGTGCACGGCGTCCAGCCGCAGCCCGTCCACGTGGAAGTCGCGCAGCCAGCCCACCGCGTTGTCGATCACGTACCGGCGCACCTCGTCGGAGTCCGCGCCGTCCAGGTTCAGGCCGGGCCCCCAGTCGTTGCGGCCGGCGAAGTACGGCCCGAACCGGTCCAGGTACGCGCCGGACGGCCCGAGGTGGTTGTAGACGACGTCCAGCAGCACGGCCAGACCACGGGCGTGACAGGCGTCCACGAACCGCTTGAAGCCGTCCGGACCGCCGTAAGGCTCGTGCACCGCGCCCCACAGCACACCGTCGTAGCCCCAGCCGGCGACGCCGTCGAACGAGTTCACCGGCATCACTTCGACGTGCGTGATCCCGAGGCCCACCAGGTGGTCCAGCCGTTCCACGGCC
>CBHFOL010000379.1:0-7563 GCA_965995405.1 uncultured Saccharothrix sp. | reverse complement strand
AGCGCCTTCTCGAACTCGGCGGTGATGTAGGACTCGGCGGCCGGTTTGGTGATGCCCGTCGTGGCCATCACCTTGGCCGCCGTGCCGTCCTCCGCGGAGAGCAGGCCGAGCAGGACGTGTTCGGTGCCGACGAACGTGTGGCCGAGCCGCAGCGCCTCGCGGACGGTCAGTTCGAGCGCCTTCTTGCAGTGCGCGCTGAACGGCTGCTGCTCGGGCCGCTGCCGGCCGGTGGTGTCCAGCGCGTTGAGCGTGGCCAGCCGGGTGGTGCCCTCGGCCGCCTCCAGCTTCGCGATGGTCTTCGCGGCCAGGCCGCCGGACTCGTCCATCAGCCCCAGCAGCAGGTGCTCGGTGCCGATCCGCTCGCTGAACCGGGCGTGGTGGCGGGCCAGCACGACGACCCGGCGGGCGCGGTCGGTGTAGCGGTCGAAGTTCGGCTTGAGGTCCGGGGACTCCTTGGGCACGAACCGCTTCTGCGCGGCCTGCTTGGTGACGCCGATGCTCTCGCCGATGTCGGTCCAGCTCGCGCCCGAGCGGCGCGCCTCGTCCACGAAGTGCCCGATCAGGTGATCGCCGAGTTCATCGAGCTGCGCGCTGAGCTCCACCGCCGCGGTGAGCCTCGACAGGGCGTCGGTGTGCTCGTGGGCGACGGTGACGATGAGGTCGGTCAGCTGGACCGGCGCGGTGGCCACCCGTCAACTCTAGGTTGACGGTGTGACGCTCGTCAACTCTGGGTTGACGGCACGATCTCGATGCCCACGGTGCCCTTGCGGCCACGGCGGAGGCGGCTGCCGAGCATGGTGATCCGGCCGACGATGCCGTACTTGCGGGCGATCAGGACTCGGGCGTGGTCGCTGTGCTGTTCGTCCAGGAGCTTGGCGTGGGCCTTCGTCGTGTCGCCGGTCGGGTTGCCGCGGAAGTCGCACGGCGCGAGGGTCACGTCGCCGTTGTTGCGGATGCGCTTGACCTTGCCCGCGTCCGCCGCCGACCAGACGTAGATCGTCCCGTTGTCCCGGGCCGCCCAGACCGGGGTGGGTACGGGCGTGCCGTTGCGCCGGAACGTGGTCAGCAGCAGGTACTTCTCGTCGCCGAGGCTCATGCGCGAACGCTACCGGGCCGGTGGGTGCCCGGCCGCCGCGCCGGGCCGCACCCGTAGGCTTCGTCCCATGTCAGTCGCGGTGCGCGTGATCCCCTGCCTGGACGTCGACCAGGGGCGGGTGGTGAAGGGCGTCAACTTCACCAACCTGGTGGACGCCGGCGACCCGGTCGAACTGGCCCGCGCCTACGACGCCGAGGGCGCCGACGAGTTGACCTTCCTGGACGTGACGGCGTCCTCGTCGGACCGCGAGACGACGTTCGACGTGGTCCGCCGCACCGCCGAGCAGGTGTTCATCCCGCTCACCGTGGGCGGCGGGGTGCGTGCGCCGGAGGACGTGGACAAGCTGCTCCGCGCCGGAGCGGACAAGGTGGGCGTGAACACCGCCGCGATCGCCCGGCCCGAGCTGCTGGGCGAGCTGTCCCGGCGGTTCGGCGCGCAGTGCATCGTGCTGTCGGTGGACGCCCGGCGCGTGCCCGAGGGCGAGCGGCCGACGCCGTCCGGGTTCGAGGTCACCACGCACGGCGGGCGGCGCGGCACCGGCATCGACGCCGTCGAGTGGGCCGCGCGCGGGCAGGAGCTGGGCGTCGGCGAGATCCTGCTGAACTCGATGGACGCCGACGGGACCAAGAACGGGTTCGACCTGGAGCTGATCCGGCTCGTGCGGAAGGTGGTGGACGTGCCGCTGATCGCCAGTGGTGGCGCGGGGCTGGTCGAGCACTTCCCGCCGGCGGTCGAGGCCGGGGCGGACGCCGTGCTGGCCGCGAGCGTGTTCCACTTCGGGACGTTGCGGATCGGCGAGGTCAAGAAGGGCCTGCGGGACGCGGGCGTGGAGGTTCGCTGAGATGCGCGACGCACCGATCGAGGCCCGGCTCGGCACGCTGGTCGGCGTGGTGGGCGGCCTGCTGTTCGTGCTGGAGGGCGTGTTCCGCTGGCAGGGCGACGGGGACACCGCGTGGCTGAAGTTCCCGATCATCATCCTGGTGCTGGAACTGGTGGTGGTGGGCGGTCTGCTGGCCGACATCCGGTTCGCCCGGCCGACTGCCGCCGTCGTCTACTCGCTGGTGGGGCTGGTCCACCTGCTGGCCGTGCTGAACGACGGGCCGGTGTGGGTGCGCGTGCTGTCGGGCGTGTTGTGCGCCGGGCACGTGTTCGGTGTCGTCCTGCTCAACACGCGACCTGCAAGGTTGCACTTTGGAGGGGTGCGTTGACGAGCGCTCTCGACCCGACCATCGCGGCCCGGCTCAAGCGCACGGCCGACGGCCTGGTGTGCGCGGTGGCGCAGCGTCGGGGCACGAACGAGGTGCTGATGGTCGCGTGGATGGACGACGAGGCGCTGCACCGCACCCTCACCACGCGCCGGGCCACGTACTACTCGCGGAGCCGGCGGCAGCTGTGGGTGAAGGGCGAGACGTCCGGGCACACCCAGTACGTGCACGAGGTGCGGCTGGACTGCGACGGCGACACGGTGCTGCTGGTGGTCGACCAGGTGGGCGCGGCCTGTCACACCGGTGACAAGACGTGCTTCGACGCGACCGTGCTGCTGGAGCCCGAGATCAGCTGATGTCCCCGGTCAGGTAGCGCTGGAGGTTCGGCGCGACCGCCTTGACCATGGTCTCCACGTCGGCCGAGGCCAGCGGCTCGAACCGGACCACGTAGCGGACCATGCCCATGCCGAAGATCTGCGAGGCGGCGAGCGTCGCGCGCAGGTCGGGCTGGTCGGTGCCGACGCGGGCCACCACGCGGCTCAGCAGGGTCTGGACGAAGAACTCGCGGAGCACCTCGGCGACCCGGTCGTGCGCGGTGACGCTGCGCATCAGGGCGGCGAAGTGCCCGCCCCCGGTGGCGTCCCAGACGGCCAGGAAGTTGCGCACGATCCGTTCGCCGATCTCGTCGATCGGGCCGTCGAGGAGCCGTTCGACCAGGATGTTCGGGTCGATCGGGAGCTGGAGGACGGCCTTGGCGAACAGCCCTTCCTTGCCGCCGAACCAGTGGTTGACCATGGCCGCGTCGACCCCGGCCCGGGCCGCGATGGACCGGACCGTCGCGCCTTCGTAGCCACGTTCGACGAACGCCTCCCGTGCGGCGGCGAGCAGCGCGGCCTTGGTGTCCTCCCCGCCCGCGCGGCGGCCACGGCGCTTGGGCTCGGCCTGTTGCGTACCTTCGTCCACTTCACCATGATGGGTCACGTCGGGGCTTTTTTCAACGTTTGTTGAATTGATGGGCGCAGCTCAGCCCACTTTCGATACACAGCGTCACAATGTCGGTACCCCATGGGACAATTGAACCGGGGGCCGGAGGCAACCGCCCCACCCGAAATCCAGCCCCGAAACCCGCCCCGAAACCCGGCCTGACGCCGAGCGCAAGCCCTGGTCCGGAACCCGTATAGGGCGACACGGCACAATGACACCCATGGTGAGCGTCATCGGTGCAGGGGCGGGTCTGGGCGAGGTCAGCCCGACGCGCGAGGAGTTCCGCGAACTCGCCGCGCAGCGGCGGGTCATCCCGGTGGTGCGCAGGCTGCTCGCGGACGCCGAAACACCCGTCGGCCTCTACCGCAAGCTCGCGGCCGACCGCCCCGGCACGTTCCTGTTCGAGTCCGCCGAGAACGGCCGCTCCTGGTCGCGCTGGTCGTTCGTCGGCGCGCGCTCGGCCGGCGCCCTGACCGCGACCGGCGGCGAGGCGTTCTGGATCGGGCCGCACCCGGTGGGCCTGCCCGAGGGCGGCGACCCGCTGGTCGCCCTGCGCGAGACGATCGAGGTCCTGCGCACCGACCCGCTGCCCGGCCTGCCCCCGCTGACCGGCGGCCTGGTCGGCTACATCGGCTACGACGCCGTCCGCCGGCTGGAGAAGCTGCCCAACCTCGCCGAGGACGACCTGAAGGTCCCCGAACTGGTGATGCTGCTGGCCACCGACCTGGCCGCGCTGGACCACCACGAGGGCACCGTCACGCTCATCGCGAACGCCATCAACTGGGACGACTCGGCCGAGCGCGTCGACGCCGCCTACGACGACGCGGTGGCCCGCCTGGACCGGATGACCGAGGACCTCCAGAGCCCCGCGCCGCCCACCGTCGCCGTGTTCTCCCGCCCCAAGCCGGAGTTCGTGCGCCGCCGCTCCCAGCAGGAGCACTACGCGGTCGTGGAGCAGGCCAAGGCGGCGATCCGCGCGGGCGAGGCGTTCCAGGTCGTGCTCTCCCAGCGGTTCGAGATGCGGACGACCGCCGACCCGCTGGACATCTACCGGGTGCTGCGCACGTCCAACCCGAGCCCGTACATGTACCTGCTGCGGCTGGACGATTTCGACATCGTCGGGTGCAGCCCGGAGTCGCTGGTCACCGTCCGCGACGGCAAGGCGACCACGCACCCCATCGCGGGCACCCGCTGGCGGGGCGTGGACGACGAGGAAGACGCCCTGCTGGAGAAGGACCTGCTGGCCGACCACAAGGAACGCGCCGAGCACCTGATGCTGGTCGACCTGGGCCGCAACGACCTGGGCCGGGTGTGCAAGCCGGGCACGGTGACCGTGGTCGACTTCTTCAAGGTGGAGCGGTACAGCCACGTCATGCACATCGTGTCCACGGTCAGCGGCGAGCTGGCCGAGGGGTGCACGGCGTTCGACGCGGTGGCCGCGTGCTTCCCGGCCGGGACGCTGTCCGGCGCGCCCAAACCGCGGGCCATGGAGCTGATCGAGGAGCTGGAGCCGACGCGGCGCGGCCTGTACGGCGGTGTCGTGGGCTACCTGGACTTCGCGGGCGACGCGGACACCGCCATCGCCATCCGGACCGCGCTGGTGCGCGACGGCGTGGCGTACGTGCAGGCGGGCGGCGGCATCGTGGCCGACTCCGACCCGGTGGCCGAGGACAACGAGTGCCTGAACAAGGCGGGCGCGGTGCTGTCGGCGATCGCGACCGCCCAGACGATGGCACCGGCGGTGGACCCGGCCCGTGTCTGACGTCCCGGAAGGCCCCCCGGACGTCGCGAAGGCCCCGAAGCGTCCACTGTGGATCGTGGTGCTGCTGCTCCTGCTCGGCGCGGCGGCGCTGTGGGGGTCGTCGCGGCTCGCCTGGGACGACCGCAGGGGTGACGAGGTGCTGCCCGCCCTGGTGCCGCTGGCGTTGCTGTGCCTGGCCGCGATCGCCGCCGTGGTGGCGTTGAGCGGCTGGGTGCGACGGGTGCTCGGGGTCGTCGTGGTCGCGGCCGGCGGCACGGCGACGTGGCTCGGCGTGAGCGAATCCGGCGCGCTGCCCGGCCGGGGTTTGGCCGTGCTGGGCGGAATTCTCGCGCTGGGCGCGGGCGTTGTGCTGGTGGTGAGGGGATCGGTGATGCCACGCCTTGGTGGCGGCTACCAGACACCCGGCGCGGCCAGGCGCAGCGCCGATCCGGAGCGCGAGCTGTGGAACGCCTTGGAGCGCGGGGACGATCCCACGGACCGGGACTGACCGGGCGCTGACGGCCGGCTGACATCCGGGTGGCGCACGTTTGCGCACGTCGGGTCGGAAGAACCCCGGTCAGCAGCGCGAATGGGACTACCCGGTGGCCGGACGCGGTGCCGGCCGGGGTTAGCATCCTCGTGGCGGGAAGGGGAGCATGACGTGCGGGAGCTTGCGAGCGAAACGGATGGACTGACGGACACGGGCGAGGTGCTCGGATGACCGTGCTGGAGTCGATCATCGAGGGCGTCCGCGAGGACCTCGCCGCGCGCGAGGCGGAACTGCCCTTCGACGTGCTCAGGGAGCGGGCGGCCAAGGTGGCGCCCGCGCAGGACGTGATGGCGGTACTGCGGTCGCCCGGTGTGGGTGTCATCGCGGAGGTGAAGCGGCGCAGCCCGTCCAAGGGTGCGCTCGCGGACATCCCCGAGCCCGCGGAACTGGCGGCGCAGTACGAGTTGGGCGGTGCGCGGGCGATCAGCGTGCTGACCGAGCAGCGGCGGTTCGGCGGGTCGTTGGCGGACTTCGACGCGGTCCGGGCCAAAGTCGGGGTTCCGTTGCTGCGCAAGGACTTCATCGTCAGCCCGTACCAGGTGCACGAGGCGCGGCTGCACGGCGCGGACCTGGTGCTGCTGATCGTGGCGGCACTGGAGCAGAACGCGCTGGTGTCGTTGTTGGACCGGGTCGAGTCGCTGGGCATGACGGCGCTGGTCGAGGTGCACACGGCCGAGGAGGCCGACCGCGCGCTGGAGGCGGGCGCGAGCGTCATCGGCGTGAACGCGCGCAACCTGCACACGCTGGAAGTGGACAAGGACGTGTTCGGCCGGATCGCGCCCGGCCTGCCCTTCGAGACGATCAAGATCGCCGAGTCCGGGGTGACCGGGCCGGGCGACCTGATGGCCTACGCGGGTGCCGGAGCCGACGCGGTGCTGGTCGGCGAGTCACTCGTGACGAGCGGCGACCCCAAGGTCGCGGTGAACAAGCTGGTGACGGCGGGCTCGCACCCCGCGTGTCCCCGGCCGAGCCGATAAGGGAGTAGCGCATGGCGCGCGGCCAGTTGGCACCGACACCCCACGACCCGGACGAACGGGGCCACTTCGGGCCGTGGGGCGGCCGGTACATGCCGGAGGCGCTCATCGCGGCGGTGGACGAACTGGCGGCCTTCTACGAGAAGGCGCGGGTCGACCCGGCGTTCCTGGACGAGTTCTTCCGGCTGCTGCGCGACTACGCGGGCCGGCCGTCGCTGCTCACCGAGGCCCCGAAGTTCGCGGCGCACGCCGGTGGGGCGCGGGTCTTCCTCAAGCGGGAGGACCTGAACCACACCGGCTCGCACAAGATCAACAACGTGCTGGGCCAGGCGCTGCTCACCAAGCGGATGGGCAAGAAGCGGGTCATCGCGGAGACCGGGGCGGGCCAGCACGGCGTCGCCACGGCCACCGCGTGCGCGCTGATGGGCCTGGACTGCGTCATCTACATGGGCGAGGTCGACACCCGGCGGCAGGCACTGAACGTGGCCCGGATGCGGCTGCTCGGCGCCGAGGTCATCCCGGTGAAGAACGGGTCGCGGACGTTGAAGGACGCGATCAACGAGGCGCTGCGCGACTGGGTCGCCAACGTCGACGACACCCACTACCTGCTCGGCACGGCGGCGGGTCCGCACCCGTTCCCCGTGCTGGTGCGGGACTTCCACCGGGTGATCGGCATCGAGGCCCGGGCGCAGATCCTGGAGCAGGCGGGCCGGCTGCCCGACGCGGTGGCCGCGTGCGTCGGCGGCGGTTCCAACGCGATCGGCATCTTCCACGGCTTCATCGACGACCCGTCGGTGCGGCTGGTCGGCCTGGAGCCGGGCGGTGACGGCATCGACACGGACCGGCACGGTGCGACGCTGACCGTGGGCACGCCGGGTTCGCTGCACGGCGCGATGTCGTACGTGATGCAGGACGAGGACGGGCAGATCGCCGAGGCGCACTCCATCTCGGCGGGCCTGGACTACCCGGGCGTCGGCCCGGAGCACGCCCACCTGAAGGACATCGGGCGGGCC
>CBHFOL010000378.1:0-7573 GCA_965995405.1 uncultured Saccharothrix sp. | reverse complement strand
GCGCGGTCCTCGTAGTCGGCGAGGGTCGCCGACTCCTGGGTCATGCCGGGTGCGTTGAGCTCCCACCAGCCGGGGTCGTCCAGGGTGCGGGCCATGGTGAGCAGCTGTTCGCGGCGCGGGCCGGTGACGCCGTAGAGCCCGAGCAGGCCCGCGACCTCGTCCGGCGCGATGTTCCGCTTGCCGGTCTCCAGCCGGGACAGCACCTGTTTGGACAGCCCGATGGCGGCTGCGGCCAGTTCCAGCGTGACGTGGGCTTCCTTGCGCAGTACACGCAGTTCGCCACCCAGGCCCTTGGCCTTGGGTCCCGGCGATTTCCTCGGCATACGTACTCCGTCCAGGTGACAAAAGTTGCCCACTTTCCGGGAACATGTGATGTTTTCCCGGAATACACCGCTGTCAACGGGATCTTCCCATGACGACGGCCGCCGACCAGCGGTGCCCCTACCGGTCCACCGCGCTTCCGAGAGGACATGCCCAGATGAGCCGAGCGACGGAGAAGATCCTGAGCAGCGTGGTGCTGTGCCCACGCCCCGAGGTCGACGTGCGACTGCGCGGCAGCGTCGAACGCACCGTGTTCCTGAGCATCGGGGGCACGGCCGAGATCACCCTGCACGAGAAGCACGTGCGGGCCCTGCGTGCCGACATCGCGACCGCCCTGTACGACATGGAGCAGGTGGACGCGGCCGACCAGAGCGCCGGAACCGCCTACGACGCCGGTGCCCAGGCCCGCCGCGCGGCGGCAGTCGCCCGCGAACAGGCCGACCTCGCCGAACGGCGCGGCCACCTCGACCTGGCGGCGAAACTCCGCCGCCGCGCCTCCTCCGCGATCGCCGCCGCCGACGCCGCTCAGGCAGCGGCGGAGGAGGCGGTCCGCGCGATCGGCGAAGCGGAGGAGGCGACGGAACGCATCACCCGCATCATCGCCGACGCCGCCGACCCGTCCACCGCTACCGAACGCCCGTCACGTTCGACGGGCTGACACCACCACTCGACCTGCCGTCCGCACCCGACACCGACTGCCGAACGAGCCCCTCACCGCACGCGGGGCGTCCCCACGCCTTCGACCGGATCCCGGATTGCCGACGGGGTCACCCCCGTCCACCGCGCGGACCGACCCCGAATCAGCCGCCGACCGCCGTACACCGCGGGGATCGCCCTGGGGGGAGGTGCCCGACCGCCGCCCGCCCCTTGCCCCACCCACCGCGCGGATCGGCCTCGGAACACGGTGTCGTGCGGCCCGAAGCCAGGGGCGATCGCTCGGCGCAAGCGTTTGCAGGCGTCCCCCCGAGCTGGGAACCCCTGCGTGCATCCAACCAACAGGCACCGACAGTCGCGGCGGGTTGAGCTGAGGGTGGACTTGGGATCTTCGGGTCTTGCCTCAGGCTTCTCGGCCGACTTCGCCGGCTCGCGGGCCCCGATCCGAGGGGCGAACGGCGGACCGCCCCGGCTCGGCACCTCGGGCGGTCGGGCCTCCGCATTCGGACGGTCCGGCAAGGGGTGGGCCAAGCGGTCGAGGCGGGTGGTCGAGCGCGGCCGCGGTCGGGTGCGATGGGCGGGGCTTCTTGATCGGGTCGCGGGGGTGGTGTCCCGGCGGGCCCGCCCGGGCGGCGGGTGGGCATGGTCCTCGGGAGCGCGCCCGAGGACGGTTCGCACCCGGGTGCGCCTCGGCGGGTTCGGTGCCGGCACCCGGGGGCGCGGGCGCGTTCCCCGGGTGCGGACGGGGCGGACGGGTGGGTCCGGGCGGTCGCACCCGGGGCCGTCTGGACGGTCGGCGGGGTGGTTTCCAGGGGCGTTCGGAGGCGTTCGAGGCCGGTCGCCGGGCCGCTCCAGGACGTCCGGCAGGGGCCGGTCGAGGTGCCCGGCCCCCGGCGAACGGAGCCGGATTCCAGGTGAACCCGGGGCGTCGGGTTGTCCACAGGCCCGGAAAAGTCACTGATCGGGGGAGATTCGGGCCACGATCACCCTGTGCAGCACCCGGGGAGAACTCGGCCCACACCCGGGGATACACCCGGGGACAACTCGGCCTTCCTGTGGACCGATCGGAGCATCGCCGTAGTTCTCCCCGGGTGCGCCGACTTGTCCCCGGGTGACAACCCGTATCCGTCCACACCTCCAAGTGGGCGACGAGCAGCGAGAACAGCTGTTGTCCACACTGTCCACAGCCCCTACTGCTGTTGCTGTTGTCTTCCCTTGAAGAGATGAACAAAGAAAAAACAGGCGTCGGTCGGCCCCGGGGACGGAGCTCGCCCCCGGGTGGCACCCGGGTGTGGCCCCGAGATGACGAACCGCTCCCCGACGCTCTACGGTGGGGACTCCGCGCCGAGGGTCGGAACGATCCGGCGAGGGACGCGGCTCCCCGAACCCCCACCGCAACGCCAGCTGCTGTGGGTCATGCCGACTTGAGGAACTTCGGAAAGGACGCCTCATGAAGATCCGCGTCGAGCGCGACGGCCTGGCCGACGCCGTCGCCTGGGTCGCGCGCAGCCTGCCGTCCCGGCCGCCGGTCCCGGTGCTCGGTGGTGTTCTGCTCGACGCCGGGGCGGAGGACGGGTCCGGTGAAGCGCTCACCGTCTCCGGCTTCGACTACGAGGTGTCCGCCCAGTGCGGCGTGCCGGCCACCATCGCGGACGGCGGCAAGGCGCTGGTCTCCGGGCGGCTGCTCGCCGACATCACCAAGGCGCTGCCGAACCACCCCGTCGAGATCGCGGTGGACGGCTCCCGGATGACGATCAGCTGCGGCTCGGCCAAGTTCAGCCTGCCGACCATGCCGGTCGAGGACTACCCGCAGCTGCCGTCCATGCCGCAGCTCGCCGGCGAGTTCCCCGGCGAGTTGTTCGGCGAGGCCGTCTCGCAGGTCGCGGTCGCGGCGGGCAAGGACGACACGCTGCCGATGCTGACCGGCGTCCGGCTGGAGATCGGCGAGGGCAAGCTGACCCTCGTCGCGACCGACCGGTTCCGGCTGGCGATGCGCGAGTTCCCGTGGGAACCCGACGAGACGCTGGGCGAGGTCGCCGTCCTGGTCCCCGCCAAGACGCTCAACGACTCCGCGAAGACGCTCGGCTCGTCCGGCGCGAAGATCGAACTCTCGCTCGCCGCCAACGACGGCCTCCTCGGCCTGTCCGGCACCGGCCGGCGCACGACCACCCGGCTGCTGGACGCGGACTTCCCCAAGTACCGCCAGCTGCTGCCGACCGAGCACTCCGCCGCCGCCGTGATCGAGGTCGACTCGCTCGTCCAGGCGATCAAGCGCGTGTCGCTGGTCGCCGAGCGCGGCACGCAGGTCCGGCTGGAGTTCGCGGACTCCGTGCTCCGGCTGTCCGCCGGCGGCGACGACGAGGGCAGCGCCGAGGAAGAGCTCCCGGTCGACTACACCGGCGACGCGGTCACCATCGCGTTCAACCCGACGTACCTCCTCGAAGGTCTCCAGGCCGTCCGCACGCCCAAGGCGCACCTGTCGTTCACCACCCCGAGCCGCCCGGCGCTGCTCAAGCCGGTGGACGAGGATGGCAACGTGGCACCGGGCTACCTGTACCTGCTCATGCCCGTGCGCCTGCCCGGCTGAGCGACCACAGCTGATCGACCACAGCGACTCCAGGGGAGAGAACCACCGTGCAGCTCGGACTCGTCGGTCTCGGCAAGATGGGTTTCAACATGCGCGAGCGGATCCGCCGCGCGGGCCACGAGGTGGTGGGCTACGACCGCAACCCGGACGTGACCGACGCCGACTCGCTGGCCGCCATGGTGGGCAAGCTCGACGCGCCGCGCGTGGTGTGGGTGATGGTCCCGGCCGGTGACATCACCCGGCAGACGATCGCCGAGCTCGGCGACCTCCTCTCGCCCGGCGACCTGGTGATCGACGGCGGCAACTCGCGGTTCACCGACGACTCGAAGAACGCCGAGGCGTTGGGCGCCAAGGGCATCGGCTACGTCGACGCCGGTGTGTCCGGTGGCGTGTGGGGCCTGGAGAACGGCTACGGCCTGATGGTCGGCGGCGACGCCGGGCACGTCGAGCGGGCGATGCCGATCTTCGACGCGCTGCGGCCCGAGGGTCCGCGCGAGGAGGGTTTCGCGCACGCCGGCAAGGTCGGCGCGGGCCACTTCGCGAAGATGGTGCACAACGGCATCGAGTACGGCCTGATGCAGGCCTACGCCGAGGGCTTCGAGCTGCTGGAGGCGTCGAAGCTGGTCGAGGACGTGCCGGCGACGATCAAGGCGTGGCAGCGCGGCACCGTCGTCCGCTCCTGGCTGCTGGACCTGCTGGTCCGCGCGCTGGACTCGGACCCGGAGCTGGACGACCTGCGCGGTCACGTGGAGGACTCGGGCGAGGGCCGGTGGACCGTCGAGGAGGCGATCAACCACGCGGTGCCCGCGCCGGTGATCTCCGCCGCGCTGTTCGCCCGGTTCGCGTCCCGCCAGGACGACTCGCCCGCGATGCGCGCGGTGGCGGCACTGCGCAACCAGTTCGGCGGCCACGCCGTGCAGGCGGCCGGCCCCGGCACCACACCGAGCTGAGCGTTGTACGTCAGACACCTCCAGGTCGCGGACTTCCGCTCGTGGGAGCAGGCCGACCTGGCGTTCGAGCCGGGGGTGAGCGTGCTCGTGGGGCGCAACGGCCAGGGCAAGACGAACCTGGTCGAGGCGCTCGGCTACGTCGCCACCCTCGGTTCGCACCGGGTGGCGACCGACGCGCCGCTGATCCGGCACGGCGCGCAGCGCGCGGTGGTGCGGGCGGCCGTGGTCAACGAGGGCCGCGAGCTGTTGGTGGAGCTGGAGATCACCGCGGGCAAGGCGAACCGGGCGCGGATCAACCGCGGTCCGGTGCCGCGCCCGCGTGACGTGCTGGGGATCCTGCGGACGGTGCTGTTCGCGCCGGAGGACCTGGCGCTGGTGCGGGGCGACCCAGGCGAGCGGCGGCGGTTCCTGGACGAGCTGCTGACCACCCGCGCGCCCCGGTACGCGGGCGTTCGCTCGGACTACGACCGGGTGCTCAAGCAGCGCGGCGCGCTGTTGAAGAGCATCCGGTCGGTGCGGGCGGCGGACGTCGGCACGCTCGACGTGTGGGACGGGCACCTCGCCCGGCACGGCGCGGAACTGCTGGCCGCCCGGCTGGACCTGGTCGCGGACATCGCGCCGCACGTCGCACGCGCGTACGCGGAGGTCGCACCCGAGTCGCGGCCGGCGCTGATCGCCTACCGGTCGAGCCTCGGTGACGCGTTCCCCGGCACGCACGACCGCGAGGTGCTGGAGGACGCGCTGCTGGCCGAGCTGCACCGGCTGCGCGGGCAGGAGATCGACCGGGGCGTGTGCCTGGTCGGCCCGCACCGGGACGACCTGGAACTGGCGCTCGGCGACCTGCCCGCGAAGGGCTACGCCAGTCACGGAGAGTCGTGGTCGTTCGCGTTGGCGCTGCGGCTCGGCGGGTACGAGATGCTGCGTGTCGAAGGCGCGGAACCGGTGCTCGTGCTGGACGATGTGTTCGCCGAGTTGGACCGCGACCGGCGGCGGCAGCTGGCGAAGGTGGCGGCTGCGGCGGAGCAGGTGTTCATCACGGCGGCGGTCGCGGAGGACGTGCCCGAGGAGCTTGACGGGGCGCGGTTCGAGGTTCGCCACGGGGAGGTGCACCGTGCCTGACGAGATCCGCCAATCGGGTGTGATCGGTAACACATCTGGGGACAACCCTGTGGATGGTGTGGATAACTCGGCCACAGATGGGCAGCTATCCACACCTGAAGTCACACAAGAGGGTGGATTGAGGGGGTCGGACCTCGCTCGCGCCGCACTCGAAGCCGCCCGCGCCTCGGCGAAGGGGCGCGGCGCGAAGGCCGTCCGGAAGGGTGGCCAGGGTGCCGGGGCGCGTCGTCGCCGCCGGCGCTGGTCGGGTTCGGGGCCGGACGACCGGGATCCCCAGCCCCTGGGCAGGCTCGCCTCCCGGATCGCCGCCGACCGGGGCTGGACCGAGCGGCTCGCGGGCGGCCACGTGTTCGCCCGGTGGGGCAAACTGGTCGGTGAGGACGTCGCCGAGCACGCGAATCCGGTTGCGTTCAGTGACGGTGAGCTGACCGTCCAGGCCGACTCCACGGCGTGGGCCACCCAGTTGCGGCTGCTCCAGCGCGAACTGCTCAAGCGGATCGCGGCCGGTGTCGGTGTCGGCGTCGTGAAAAAGCTCAAGATACTGGGGCCGGCCGCGCCCAGCTGGCGGTACGGGCCCAGGCACGTTCCGGGGCGTGGCCCGCGCGACACCTACGGGTGAGCCGGATCGGGGCGTCAGCGGCGATTCTGTGGCGCGATGAGCGCTCACCAGCCGATTTGCACCCCGTAAACCGCCGGGCGGACCCATCCGCCTTCACTTCGGGGCCTCTGTGAGCAAACCAGAGGTGTCCTTGGCGGGTTTCTGGACGCCTCGCCCAGTAGAATCGAGGGGTATAGCGTGACCGCAGCGTCGCACCCTCCGGTGGCGAGTCGCTTGACGTCCGAGGAGACACCACGCCCGTGGCAGCGAAAAAGAGTGAGTAAAGCGCGTCTTCGATCACCCTCCAGGATGGCTTTGAGGCGGTCCGCAAGCGGCCCGGCATGTACATCGGGTCCACCGGCGAGCGCGGGTTGCACCACCTGATCTGGGAGGTGGTGGACAACTCGGTCGACGAGGCCATGGCCGGCTTCGCGACCATGGTCGACGTGACGTTGCTGGCCAACGGCGGCATCCGGGTCATCGACGACGGCCGCGGCATCCCGGTCGCCATGCACCCGGTCGAGAAGCGCCCCACGCTTGAGGTCGTGCTGACCGTCCTGCACGCGGGCGGCAAGTTCGACAGCGACTCCTACGCGGTGTCCGGCGGCCTGCACGGCGTCGGCATCTCCGTGGTCAACGCGCTGTCCGCGGTCCTCGACGTGGAGGTCAAGCGCGACGGTTTCACGTGGAACCAGCGCTTCGAGGCCACCAAGCCCGCCCACGAGCTGGTGAAGGGCGCGCCGACCGACGAGACCGGCACGACCATCACGTACTGGGCGGACCCGGAGATCTTCGAGACCACCGAGTACAACATCGAGACCATCTCCCGCCGGCTCCAGGAGATGGCGTTCCTCAACAAAGGCCTCACCATCGTCCTGCGCGACGAGCGCGTGCAGGAGGCGGACGAGGAAGCCGACGCCGAGGGCCACGTGGCACGGGTGCGCGAGCGCACCTTCCACTACCCGGGCGGTCTGGAGGACTTCGTCCGCCACATCAACCACACCCGCGAGGCCGTGCACCAGAAGGTCATCGCGTTCGAGGCCAAGGGCGAAGACCTCGAAGTCGAGGTGGCGATGCAGTGGAACACCGGCTACACGCCGTCGGTGTACACGTTCGCCAACACCATCAACACGCACGAGGGCGGCACCCACGAGGAGGGCTTCCGCGCCGCGCTGACCCGGGTGGTCAACGAGTACGCGCGCGAGAAGAAGCTGCTCAAGGAGAAGGACGCCAACCTCACCGGCGACGACATCCGCGAAGGTCTCGCCGCGATCATCTCGGTGAAGCTCAAGGAGCCCCAGTTCGAGGGCCAGACGAAGACCAAGCTGGGCAACAGCGAGGCCA
>CBHFOL010000377.1:0-7624 GCA_965995405.1 uncultured Saccharothrix sp. | reverse complement strand
ACTGCACTCGTCGTTCATCGACGGCATCAAGCACCTCCCGGTGACCGCACACCCACGCCGCTGACGACGACACCGGGCGTCCGGAACCGTCCCCGGACCGCCGCTGACCGAACGGGGTTCGCGATGCACGACCGTTGGCCGACCGGTACTCCTCCACGAGGGCGAACGAGCACGGTGTCGCCGCCGCCGTCCTCCTCGGTGACGGGACCACGCCGGCGATTCGGCGCGCGGGTCCGGCAGTTGCGGGAACGTGCCGGGCTCTCCCAGGAGCGGCTGGCCGAAGTGTCCGGCCTGGACCGCAAGACGATCTCGCGCACGGAGAACGGAGTCCACAGCCTGCGCCTGGACCACGTCTTCGCCATCGCGGTCGCGCTGCGGGCCGCGCCCGCCGACCTGTTCACCTGCGAGCCGGTGGATCGGCGGGATCCTCAAGCGGCCGGCGCAGATACGTGCGATCACCGACCACGAACCCGTCCAGGTCGTGCTCTTCGGCGTATCGCGCCAGATCACTCAGGTTGTTGATGAACCCCCGGCCCTTGAAGTTCAGTGACGTGTTCGCCAGGACGCCGTACCCGGTAAGGCCCTTGAACGCGGCGAGCAGCTCGTACAGACGGGGGTTCTGGTCGTGGTCCACGGTCTGGATCCGAGCCGACCCGTCCACGTGGGTCACCGCGGCGAGAGCCGGATCCCGGACCTCCTGGAAGAACAGCATGTAGGGGCTCTCGCGGGAGGACCCGAAGAGTCGCTCGGCTTCCTCGACCAGGCAGACCGGAGCGATCGGGCGGTACGCGTCCCGCTGCTTGACGCGGTTGAGCCGGTCGCGGGTGTCCGGCTCGAAGGGCGCGGCGAGGATCGACCGGTTGCCCAGCGCGCGCGGTCCCATCTCGTAGCGCCCCTGGACCCAGCCCAGGATCTTCCCTTCCCGGAGCAGCTTCGCGACGTCGTCCACCCGCGACTCGTGCACCGTGAAGGCACCGAGGTCGGCTCCGTCGAACTCGAACTCGGTACCCGCGTACACCGACCACTCGATCTTCGCGTTGCCGGTGAAGTACAACTGGGCGTCGGCGGCCGTGCCGATCGCCGAGCCGGTGTCGTTGGTGACCGGGGGTACGAAGACGTCCTCGAACAGCCCCGTCGCCAACCACCTCGAATTCCAGTCGCAGTTCAGCCCGCACCCGCCGGTCACGAGCAGCGGCCGGCGTTCGGTCACCAGGGGGCGCACCGCGTCCAGGAACGTGGTGAAGACCCGGTCGGAGAACTTCACCGCGAGGTTCTTGAACTCGGCGCTCTCGACGCCGATGTCGTGGAACTTCGACCACCCGAAGTCGTCTTTCGGCGTGCTGAGCAACACCGACCTGCGAGACAGCAGGAAGTCGATGAGGGCGCGTTCGTCGTCGTCCTCCGGCCCCCGTTCGCCGTACGCGGCCAACGCCATCAGCTTCCCCGCGTTCTCGAACCGGAACGACCCGCGCTGGGAGGGACAGGTCGGGTCGGCGATGCCGAACAGGTGCGAGTACTTGTTGCCCGGGTCTTCGAGCACGTACTTCAGGCGCGTGACCCGGACGTGCTCGTCGAACTCGTAGAACGCTCCGATGTTGCCTTCCCAGAGGAGCGCGTAACAGGGCTGCCCCTGCGGAAAGGGGGACATGGCGTACGCGCTCAGCAGGTGCGACCGTTCGTGCGTGGACGAGTACAGCTGCGCCGGCCGACCGAAGACGCTCGTCGGGCGCACCCGGATGTCGTCCTCCGCCCAGCCGTAGTACCCGCTGCCCAGCGGCGGCTCGACGGAGTGCCACCCCTTCACCCAACCGCTGAGGCACACGACATCCGGCACGTCGGTCGACAGCGACCAGGAATCCAGCACAGCCGAGGGCGTGACCGGCGTGTACCGTTCGAACGAATCCTTCTCGGCCTCGATGGCGTAATCCAGCCGGCCGTCCGTTATCGAGGCGATGGCACCGTCGTGCCCCGGCTTCATGGAGAAAATGCGCATCGGCCGTTCCCCGTCCCCGTGAAAAGATCCCACCGTCGGACCGATGTTGATGCACAAAACCCCGCAATGCCATACCGGCCTTGGTACAGCCGTCGTGCCCGCCATCCGCTCCGACGAGACCGAGGAGCCCGCGGATCGGAATGTCCGGTCGCATCAGCTCGTGGTGACCGTCGGCCGTTCGCGCCGCGGCGTGGGTGCGGGGGTCGACGCGAACGCGAGCAGTCCGGCGACCAAGGCCACCGCGGACAGCAGGACGAACACCGTGGAATAGCCGCCGAGCGGTTCCGCGACAGCGGTCGCGATCCAGGGCGCGACCGCGACGGTCACCATCACCGGCGCCTGGAGCATCCCCGCCAGTCTGCCGTAGTGCCGGGTTCCCCAGCGTTCGGTGACCGCCATGGCCTGAACGATGAAGAACACTCCGCGAACGGCCCCGGCGACGACCGCGGCCAGTACCAGCGCGGCCGGCGGGCCCGGCAGCACGGCCAACACGAGGACGGTCGCCGAGCCTGCGAGCAGGACGGCCACCGTGCGCACGCGGACCGTGGTCCGGGCGGCCAACCACCCGTACGCCAGGCGACCGAGCGCCTGCCCGATGCTGCCGAGTCCCACCGCCCAGGCCGCGGCCTCGGGGGACAGACCGCGTTCGGCGAGGAGCGGCACGATCGTGACGACGACCGCGTGGAGGGCCAACGCGCCCAGCCCGATCACCGACACCAGCACGACGAACGGGCGGCTGCGCGCGACCACGGACGGATGCTCTTCGGCACCCCCGCTCGACGGGACGTCGGGCCACGGCAGTCGCAGGCCGAAACCGTGCACCGGCAGGGTGACGACCGCGAACACCAGTGCCAGTACGAGATAGGTCTGCCGCCAGCCCAGGTCCGCCACCAGAAACGCCGCCATCGGCGCGAACACCGTGCCCGCCAGGCCACCGAACACCGTGAGCATGGTCAGGGCGGAGACCCGGCGCTCACCGTGCCAACGGGTCACCGCCGCGAACGCCGGCTGGTACAGCACTCCCGCGCCGGCCACACCCACCAACACCCACGCCACGAAGAACCAGGGCAACGACCCCGCCCAGGCCACCAATGGCAACGCCACCACCGCGACCAGCGACCCGACGGTCATCACCGGGCGCGGACCGTACCTGTCCAGCACCCTTCCCACCGGAACGCCGACCACCGCCCCCACCAACTGCGATACCGAGAACGCACCGGTCACCGCGGTGGACGACCAGCCGGTATCCGCCGCGATGTCCGCCGCCAGCACCGGAAAGGCGTAGAACAGCACGCCCCAGCCCGTGAGCTGACTCAGGCACAACACGACCAGAACACGATTCGGGTCGGTGGATCCCCCCACCCCCCGCCGACCTGCGGACCTCACGATCGCGCAGGAGGAATCGGATTCAAGATACCCGCTCCGCCGATCTCTTGATCGGCAGGCATTGTCGACGCACTCCCCCAGTTCGTCATACTTACACCAAGTACACCTGTCCGCCTCCAGGCGCCACCGACTTTCCCCGGGGGATGATTCCAGGCCACCTCGACCGCACCGGGCGCGCTACGCGTACAAACGTTCGAACAATTCGATCCACGTGATCATGGAAAGCCGGTCCGCGAACGCCGAAAATTCCGTCGGAACGTCACGACAGCGAAAGCCGGTGCACCTGCCCGCCGGTCGTCAGCAGCAGGTCGCGTTCGGCCGGCCGGTACACCACCGACCACTGGGTGTGCGGCTGGGCGACCTCGGCGAGCAGCGCGAGGGCGTCGTCGGACGACAGTCGGCCGCCGGCCCCGGACAGCCGCGACGCCGCGATCCGGTAGCGCTCGTAGATAAGGCGGGACGGTTCCGCCACGTCCGCCAGCGGAAAGTTCTCCATGACCTGCCAGTGGTCGCCGGGCGGCCTCCGCGTCACCCGGAGCCGACCGTCCGGGAACTCGACCACCGCCGACGCCCCACTCGCGTCCGCGACCAGGTAGTGCAGGCCGGGACCGTCGCCGAAGTCGATGTGGTGGCCGTCCAGCACCGCCACCGCCTCGGCCACGGTCCGCGCCCGGTCCAGGACCAGGCGCATGACGCCGACGCTCCCGACGGCCGGCCGACCCGGGCGCGGCGCCACCCATGCCCGATCGAGCGCCGCCATCCCGATCACGAGGCCGTGTTCGTTCATCCCGTCGAACGGCAGGGTGACCGCCTTCATCAGCGCCGCCTGGGTCGGCGGCCGGTCGACCGTCGACCCCACATAGGACAGGTCGACCACGGACACCGAGCGGTAGGCGTCCGGCGGGTTGGCGTGCAGCACCAGCGCCGGGTTGTGGTCCCAGTCGAAGTTCCGGCCCACCAGCGGATGGCCGCCCGCCGCGACGAACAGCGTGCAGCCGAACGGCGTCCGGTCAGCCCCAGGAGCGTCGGCCTGCCCAGAAGAGTCAGCCGAGCCGTCGATTCGGGGTGCCGGACCGAAATAGGTCATCGAGTACAGCGGGTGGTCGTCGACCTTACGGAGGGTCGCCAGGCTGCGCTCCGTCTCGGCCTCCGTCGGCGTCACGACGAGTGCCCGCGCGGTCGTCTCCACGGTCACCCCGACAGGTGGCAACGGCTGCCCGCGCCACGGAGGGGCACTGCTGACCAGCACCGCCATGGACACCAGCAGCACCCCGAGCGCCCTGGCCGCCATCGATCGCCAGAGTCCCCGAAGCGCCTCGCCCGAGGCAATACCCAATCAGGTGTACGACAGGTGTGTTCGGGGTTACAGTCGGGCGGGACTTCGGTCGCATACGCACAAACCACTGGGGGGAGCGTGCGCGATTTGTCGGTATCGCCTGCCCATGTCCACGTCCTCGTCGGCGAACGCACGGCCGCCGCGCCGGATGCCCTCGCCGCCGCCGACCAGGCGCGGAGCCTGACCTACCGGGAACTCGACCGCGCCGCCGGACGGCTCGCGCTGCGATTACGAGCCGACGGGGTCCGGGCCGGGAGCACGGTCGGCGTGGTGCTGGCCCGCGGCGTCGACCTGGTCGTCGCCCAGCTCGCGATCCTCCGGGCGGGCGGCACCATCGTGCCGCTGGACCCGGTGAACCCGCCCGCCCGCCTCGCGCGGATGCTGGACCAGGCCAAGCCCACCGCGGTCATCACGAGCCCCGACCAGCTCGACCGGCTGCCCGGGACCGCCCTCACCCTGGACTGGCCGCACCTGTCGGCCCCCGGCGACGACGTCCTCGCGCCCGAACCCGTGCACCCCGACCAGCTCGCCTACGTGACCTACACGTCCGGCTCGACCGGCACCCCCAAGGGCGTGATGATCACCCACCGGTCGCTGGCCGCCACCGTCGACTGGTCGCGCCGGCTGTTGGCGCTAACCCCCGCCGACCGGGTCGGGATGACCGCCTCCCCCGGCTTCGACGTCAGCGTGCTGGACGCGTTCTCCGCGCTGGTCTCCGGCGCGAGCGTGCACGCCCCGGACGGCGGGCTGCTGTCCTCGCCGGCCGACCTGCGGCGGTGGCTGCTCGCCGAACGGATCACCGTCTGCTTCCTGCCCACGCCGGTCGGCGAGACCGCGCTCGGCATGTCGTGGCCGGCGGACTGCGCGCTGCGCCTCCTGCACGTCGGGGGCGCGGCCCTGCACCGGCACCCGGACCGCGGGCTGCCGTTCGACGTGCTGAACCTGTACGGCCTGACCGAGGTCGGCGTCTGGAGCACGTACGCCCGCCTCGAACCCGGCCGCGTCGGCGTGCCCCCGATCGGCCGGCCGGTCGACGGCGCAGAGGTGCTCCTGCTGGACGAACGACTCCGGCCCGCGCCGGTCGGCGAGGTCTACCTGGGCGGGATCGGGACGGCGCGGGGCTACCTGGGCAACCCGGGCCTGACCGCCGACCGCTTCGTCCCGCACCCGTGGGCGGCGGGCGAACGCCTCTACCGGACCGGTGACCGCGCCCGCCGGCGGCCCGACGGCGACCTGGACTTCATCGGCCGCACCGACCACCAGGTGCAGGGCAGCGGCGGGGTCCGCATCGAGCTCGGCGAGATCGAAGCCGCGCTGGTCGCCCACCCCGACGTGGGCCAGGCGATCGTCACGCCGGTCGACGGCCGGCTCGTCGCCTACGTCACGGGCGCGCCGGACGCGGACGCGCTGCGCGCCCACCTGGCCGAGCGGCTGCCCCGGTACATGCTCCCCGACGACTACACGGCGCTGGACCGCTTCCCGCTCACCGCCACCGGCAAGATCGACCGGAACGCGCTGCCCGAACTCGCCCGCCGGACCGGCTCCGCGCCATACGCACCGCCGGCCACCGCGCTCCAGGAGCAGCTCGTCGGGATCTGGCAGACCGTGCTCGGCCTCGACCGGGTCGGCATCCACGACAGCTTCTTCGACATCGGCGGCAACTCCATGTCCCTGGTGCAGGTCTACGGCCACCTCACCCGGATCGCGTCCCGCGAGGTGTCGCTGGTCGAGCTGTACGAATTCCCCACCATCGCCGCGTTCTCCCGGTACCTGGAGGACGACCACCCGCGCCCGGAAGCGCCCGCCGAACCCGTGCGGCGTGACCGGGCCGCGTTGGCGCGGCAGCGTCGCGGCCGGATCGAGGAGAGCGCCGGTGACTGACACCCACATCGCGGTGGTCGGCCTGGCCGGCCGGTTCGCGGGCACACCCGACCTGGACGCCTACTGGCAGGCCGTCTCGACCGGCGTCTGCGCCGTGCGCGAGCTGACCACCGAGGAGCTGCTGGCGGCGGGCGAGGACCCGGCACAGCTCGCCGACCCGGCCTACGTGCGCCGGTACGGCAAGCTCGACCGGGCGGAGTGGTTCGACGCGGAGTTCTTCGGCTACGCGCCGGTCGACGCGGTGCTCAGCGACCCGCAGCACCGGGTCTTCCTGGAAACCTGTTGGCAGGCCATGGAGAACGCCGGCTACCCGCCGTCGGCGACCGACGCGGTGGTCGGTGTCTACGGCGGCTGCGGGCAGTCCCGGTACTGGTCGCTGGTCGGCCGGCACCGCGACCGGTTCCCGGGGCTGGACGACGTCCGGCTGGCGATGGTCGCGGGCGCGGACCACCTGTGCCTGCGGGTGTCGCACAAGCTGGGGTTGACCGGGCCGAGCATGACTGTGCTGTCCACCTGCTCCACCGCGCTGGTCGCGGTGCACCAGGCGTGCCAGGCGCTGCTGTTCGGCGACTGCGACATGGCGTTGGCGGGCGGTGTGTCGGTGCGGGTCCCGGCGCGGGGCGCGGTCGCGAGGCCGGGCAGCGTGCTGTCGCCGGACGGGGTGTGCCGGGCGTTCGACGCCAAGGCCAACGGCACGGTGTTCGGCGACGGCGCGGGCGTCGTCGTGCTCAAGCGGTATGCCGACGCGCTCTTCGACGGCGACCACATCCACGCCGTCATCCGGGGTTCGGCGGTGAACAACGACGGCAGCGACCGCGTCGGCTACGGCGCGCCCGGCGTGTCCGGGCAGACCAAGGTGATCCGGTCGGCCATGGCGGCAGCCGAGGTGCCGCCGGAGACCATCGACTACGTGGAATCCCACGGCACCGGCACGCAGGTCGGCGATCCCATCGAGGTGGCCGCGCTGACCAAGGCGTTCGGCGGCGGCACTCCCGGAGACGACTTCCCCGTCTCGGATCCCGACTCGA
>CBHFOL010000376.1:0-7695 GCA_965995405.1 uncultured Saccharothrix sp. | reverse complement strand
GAGCATGGCGCTCACCGCCGCGATGGTGCGGCCACGACGTCGTTGGGAGCGGGCCCGTTCGGCCCGGACCCGACGCAGCGTGCGGTCGAGGATGGGATCCTGCATTTCCGGCCTGTTTTCGTTCGGTTGCAGGGCTTTCAGCCCAGGGGGGACGGGTTACGGCGGGTGTTCATCAGGGGGTCTGCCTCTCCGTGCGGGGTGGAACACCCCTGACACGGAGCGGTCGGACGATCGGTTCAACAGTCCTGAAACAAGTTCGGGTCCGGCTTCGGGTCCGGCCGGTTCCGGAACCCTTGCGGCGTAACGGGGGCAGGTGGGCCGAACCCGCGTACAGCAAACGTTTTCTCCCCCTCTGGTCAGGTCCGCTTCAATGGATGGCGTCGGCGGTGCCGGGGGTTGGAGGCAGCACGTGGCGATCACCATCCGAGACGTGGCGCGCAGGGCCCTCGTGTCCGTGGCCACCGTGTCCCGCGCCCTCACCACGCCGGACCTGGTGCGCGCCGAGACCAGGGCCCGCGTGCTCGCCGCCGCGACCGAACTCGGCTACCAGCCCAACCGCGCCGCCCGGGGCCTGATCACCGGCCGCACCGGCAACATCGGGATCGTCGTGCCGGACCTGGACAACCCGTTCTTCACCGCCATCCTCAAAGCCGTCCAGGCACGCGCGACCCAGGCGGACTACGCGGTGTTCGTGGCGGCCGGCGACGAGGACCCGACGATCGAGGCGAAGCTCGTGCGCGCCATCGCCAAGCAGGTCGACGGCGTGGTCGTCTGCTCGCCCGGCCTCACCGACCGCCAGGTGGCGGACGCGGCGGCCGACACGCCCCTGGTCCTGCTCAACCGGGTCCTGCCCGGCGTGCCGGCCGCGTTGATGGACAGCGCGGGCGGCATGGGGCAGGTCGCCGACCACCTGATCGCCCTGGGACACCGCCGGATCGCGTTCCTGAACGGCCCCCGCACGTCCTGGTCGAACGAGCAGCGCCGCCACGGCCTGGCCGCCGCCCGCGACCGGCACGCCTTCGACCTGGTGGACCTGGGCCCGTTCCCGCCGCGCTACGAGGGCGGGGCGCAGGCGGCGGACCTGGCGCTGGCCGCCGGCGTCACGGCCGTCATGGCGTACAACGACCTCATGGCGCTGGGCGTGCTGGCCCGCCTACGCGACCGGGGCGTCCCGGTACCGAGCAAGATGAGCGTCACGGGCTTCGACGACCTGGCCTACGCCTCCCTGAGCGCCCCGCCGCTGACCACGGTCGCGATGCCGCTCGCCCCGGCCGGCCGCGCCGCCGTGACCATGCTGCTCGACTCACTGGGCTCGAACACCACTGAACCGGCCCGGGTCGTCCTGCCGACCCAACTCATCGTGCGCGCCACCACCGCGCCGCCCACCTGACGACATATTCCACCCGGAAGCGACTCTCGGTAAACAAACAATTGCGGAGCGATACCACCCTAGGTAGAGTTAGACCATGGTTGGGGAGCGGAGTGGACCCAGGATGACCATGCCCACCCGGTTGGTGCTGGGTGTGCTGCTGGAAGAGCCGACGCTGGAGCGGTACGGCCTGGAGATCTGCCGGGTCGCCGCGCTGCCCAGCGGCACGGTGCACCCGATCCTGGCCCGGCTCGAACAGTGCCGGTGGGTGAAGAGCCGGTGGGAGACCCTCGACCCGGACGACCGCGGCCGACCCCGCCGGCGGTACTACCGGATCGCCCCGGACAGCATCGCGGTGGCCCGGGCGGCGATCGCCCGGGCACGCGGATCCGTCGCCAGGCTCGGCCTGCTGCGACCACATGCGGCAGGTGGGATATGACTCGACGGCGAGACCGGCTGGCGCGGATCCGGTTGCTGGCGCACGACCTGGAAGTCGTGCTGGACGGCAAGCTCGACCGGATCCTGGACCGCAAGCTGGCGCACCACCTCGCGCTGGAACTGCGGCGCGCACTGGAGCGCAACGGCGACCTGCGGCTGCGCGCGGTGTACGACCGGGTGCTGTGGCTGGAGTTCGCGGTCGAGCGCAACGTCCTGGCCACCGCGAGCTTCGAGCCGATGGCCGCCGCCGCGCGGATGATCCGGCTGGAACTGGAACCCCGCCCGAGCAGCAGGCTGCTGAACGCGGCGGTGGCCGTCCTCCCGACGGGCTACCAGGCCCACTACTACGAGGAGTTCCGCGCGGAACTGGCCGACCTGCCCGCCTCGCGCCGGATCCCGTACACCCTCCGTCTGCTCAGTCGTTCCTGGTCCCTGCGCCGGGTACTCCAGGCGGACCAGCCGCCCGCCGTGGAACTGCCCCGCCCGTTGCCCGTCCCCGAGTACCGGTCGATCCTGGTCGTGGACATCGCCGGCTTCGGCCGCTGGTCGAACCCGGACCAGATGGCCGCGCGGGACGTGCTGACCAAGTCGATGCGCGACGGCTTCCGCGCCGCACGCGTCCGCTGGAACGACCTGGACCGGCAGGACCGGGGCGACGGCATGATGGTGCTCATCCCGGCCAAAGTGTCCAAAGTGGACATCCTGGACCCGGTCATCCCGATCCTGATCGCGGGATTGCGCCGGCACAACGAATCCGTTGCGACACCGCACATCAAGATCAGGATCAGCCTGCACGCGGGCGAGGTCCACCGCGACGCGCACGGCTGGGTGGGCAGCGACCTGAACACCGCGTGCCGCCTGGTGGACGCCGAACCCGTCCGCGCGCACCTCCTCGGCGACGCGGTCCTGGTCGTGTCGGACGTCCTCTACCAGGGCGTCGTCCGACACCGGTACCGACGCGTCGACCCGGCGGCGTTCGGCCGCGTCGAGGTGGCGGAGAAAGAGGTGCGGGCACCGGCCTGGGTCGCCCAGGTGTGGTGAGCTCGGAAGGCGAAACCGCCGGGCCTCTCGGCGACGGATGTGGTGCCGTGCCACCCTGGATCCCCACTCACGCCGCCACACCGGGAGGTCCGAATGACGGTCCAGGGCACCTGTGCACCGGAATTCGCCGAAGTCCAGGCCGAGTTCGAGCGGAACTTCGCCGAACGGGGCGAGGCCGGCGCGAGCGTCCACGTGACCGTCGACGGTGAGCCCGTGGTCGACCTGTGGGGCGGTGACGCGGGCGGCCGACCGTGGACCGAGGACACCATCACGCACGTCTGGTCGTGCACCAAGGGCGCGACCGCCCTGTGCGCGCACATCCTCGCCTCCCGCGGCGAACTCGACCTGAACGCACCCGTCGTCCGCTACTGGCCCGAGTTCGGGCAGAACGGCAAGCAGGACACGCTGGTCCGGCACCTGCTGTCCCACCAGGCGGGACTCGCGGCCGTCCGGGAACCTCTGCCGCCGGGTGGAATGCTGGACTGGGACCTGATGACGGACGTGCTGGCGAGACAGGAGCCCTTCTGGCGGCCCGGAACCCGGCACGGGTACCACGCGCTGACGTTCGGCCACCTGGTCGGCGAAGTAATCCGCCGGATCACCGGGCTGACCCTCGCGGCGTTCTTCGAGAAGGAGGTCTCCGGCCCGCTGGGACTGGACTTCTGGCTCACCCTGCCCGCAGACCTCGAACCGCTGGTCGCGCCGACCATCCCGGCCACGCCCGGCGACGTCCCGCCGCCGAGCCTCTACGTGGTGGCGATGACCCGGCCGGATTCGTTGCAGGCGTTGATGATCGGCAACAACGGCGGCTACCTGGCCTCCGCCAACAGCCGTGAGGCGCACGCCGCCCAGTACGGCTCGGTCGGCGGCATGGCCAACGCACGTGGCATCGCGCAGATGTACCGGCCGCTGGCGCTGGGCGGCGAGTACGACGGGGTGCGGCTGCTGGACGAGCGGCAACTCGCCGTGCTGTCGGGTGTGGTCTCCGCCGGCTACGACGAACTGCTGCTGGCACCGACCCGGTTCGCGCTGGGATTCCTCAAAGCCGTGGACAACGGCCACCTGCCGGTGAACGACCGGGAGGGCGTCGGGCTGTCCGAGGACGCGTTCGGGCACCCCGGCATGGGCGGGTCGCTGGGGTTCGCCGCGCCGGACGCGCGGATGTCGTTCGGGTACGCCATGACCCGGCAGGGCATCGGCGTCGGGGTGAACGAGCGCGGACAGTCCCTTGTGGACGCGACGTACCGCGCGCTGGGCTACCGACGCGCGGGCGGCCTCTGGTTCCGGTAGACCGCGCCCGGAAGACTTACCATGACCGGGTGATCGAGGTCGTGCGCAGTGGCCGGGTGGACGCGTCGCCGGAACGCGTCTGGCACGTCGTGTCGCGGGCCGACCGCGCCGCCGAGTGGTTCGCGCTCGCCGAACGGGTCGAGGTCACCTCCGGGGCGGGGTGCGGCGAGCTGCGCACCCACTACGGCCGCTGGGGCCGGCGGCGGTCCGAGATCGACCTGGAGGTCGTGGAATACCGCCGCCCCACCGTGTTCGCGTGGCGGCACGTCGCCGAGCGCCTCGACGGCAGGCCCGCGCCGAAGTTCGCGTCCCGCACCGAGTTCCGGATCGAACTGGAGCCGTCCGGTGCCGGGACGCTGGTCCGGCTGCGCTCGGTGCAGGAGCCGGCGTCGGCGCTGAAAGGCTTGCTGATCAAGGCTTTCGGCCGGGCCGAGGTGGCGCGCGGGATGGAGAAGTCGTTGCGCCGCCTGGCCGAGCTGTTCCGTTGAGCACCGTGCTGTTCCGCTGGCAAACACGGAGCTCTTCCGTTGACCACGGAGCTGTTCCGCAGGCTAAGGCGCGCCGCCGTAGACCGAACGCAGCCACACGAACGTCAACGTGTCGACCAGTTCCCGGTCGCGCTTGGCCGAACGCCGCGCCACCGAACGGCCGAGGAACGCCTGTTCGTTCATCGACACCAGGACCGCCGCGAGCGACCGCGCGTCGGGACCGTCCACCGCGACGCCCGCCGCCCGTTCCAGCTCGATCTGCTCGGCGGTGGCGTCCACGAAGCGGCGCGCCACGCCGGTCCAGAAGTCGCGCATCAGCGGGTCGGTGTCCCGGGCGCGGACGGCGGCGCGCAACACCGGCCCGTGCGTCCGCCACAGGGCCAGGGTCGCGCCCAGTGCCCGGCGCACGGCGGCTTCCGGCGGTTCGCTGCCGCGCCGCAGCCAGGACGACGCCGAATCGTAGAGGGCGTCCAGGATCTGCGCGGACAGCGCGTGCAGGACGGCTTCCCGGGACGAGAAGTGGAAGTAGAACGTGGAGCGCGAGATACCCGCCCCGGACGCCAGTTCGTCCACCGCGATGTCGTCCAGCGAACGGGTCTGCAACAGCCGTTCGGCGGTGTCCAGGATGGCCTGCGAGGTGAGATCGCCTTTGCTGGGCCGACGTCGGGACCCGAGCGACCCGGCCGGTGACCGTAGGGACATGGCGCACATGCTGGCTTCACCGCCCCGTGTCCGCAAGCCTTCCCGACGAACCGGTGCCGACTCGCAAGCCGAAGTCCGGAGTGGACCCGGCGGAAAGTCCACGCCGGCACGGCCCACGACCGGACGCCACGTGGCATTCGGCCGACACCACAACGAAATTCCACCTCGCCGCACCCTGGTCCGGCGGCGGAATGCCGAGCGGATCGCGGCCGAACGGGGTACACAGGACACGTGGATCCCCTCTGGGCATTGCGGCAGGTGGCGTTCCAGCTGGAGCGCGCGGGCGAACCCACGTACCGGGTCCGGGCGTTCCGCCGGGCCGCCGAGGTGGTGGCCGCGCTGCCCGAGGGCGACCTCGCCCGCCGGGCGGCGAACGGCACCCTCACCGACCTCAACGGCATCGGCAAGGCCACGGCGGGTGTCATCGCGGACGCGCTGGCCGGCCGGGAACCCGGCTACCTGGCCAAGTTCCGCGCCCCGGTGTTCGGCGGCCAGGCGATGCGCGCCCGGCTGAAGGGCGACTGCCACACCCACTCCGACTGGTCCGACGGCGGCAGCCCGATCCGGGAAATGGCCGAAGCCGCCCGCGACCTGGGCCACGAGTGGCTGGTGCTGACCGACCACTCCCCCCGCCTCACCGTCGCCAACGGCCTGTCGGCGGACCGGCTGCGCCGGCAGCTGGAGGTGGTGGCCGAGCTGAACACCGAGCTCGCGCCGTTCCTGATCCTCACCGGGATCGAGGTCGACATCCTGGACGACGGCTCGCTTGACCAGGACCCGGACCTGTTGGCGCGGCTGGACATCGTGGTCGCGAGCGTGCATTCCAAGCTGCGGATGCCGGCACCGGAGATGACCCGCCGCCTGCTCGCCGCCGTCGCGAACCCGCACGTCGACATCCTGGGCCACTGCACCGGCCGGCTGGTCACCGGCAAGGGCCGGCCGGAGTCGACGTTCGACGCGGAGTCGGTGTTCGCCGCGTGCCGGGACCACTGGACCGCCGTGGAGATCAACTCCCGCCCGGAGCGCCGCGATCCGCCGGGCCGGCTGCTGCGGCTGGCGCTGGACCTCGGCTGCGAGTTCGCCATCGACAGCGACGCGCACGCGCCGGGCCAGCTCGACTGGCTGTCCTACGGCTGTGAACGCGCCGAGGAGTACGGCGTCGAGCCGGAACGCGTGATCAACACCCGCACGGCCGCCGAACTGCTCACCGCCCGGCGGTAGCGGGACGGCTGGCGCGGGACGCCCGGACGAGGTGCCCGTACCACGGGATCAGCGGCCCGGTGCGGCCCTCGACCAGCCGCCGCCAGGTGGCCCGGCACAGGTCCAGGAACGGGGCCGCGTCCCAGCCGCCCGCGAGCTCGGCCAGTGGCCGGTCGTGTACGTTGCCCAGCCCGTATCGGCGGTCGAAGCCGTAGGACACCGGCACCGCCGCCCCGTTCGCCTCGATCACCAGCGGCGTCAGCCAGCGGCCCAGCGGCTGCGCCTCGGCGACGGGCGCGGCCATGAACGCCTCGGGCTTGCGGGCCAGCATGGTGCGCGGCACGGCGTCCAACTGAACGGCCAGGCCGTGCTCCTCGGCGATCCGGCCCAGCTCGACGGCCGCGTAGGCGAGTTCGACCGCGTCCGGCCGCTCACCCGCCATCAGCCGGTTCGCCGCGCCCTCGGGCTCCAGCGGGTGCACCTGGAGCAGCAGCGCGCCGGACCGGGTCGCGGCCAGCGCCACATCGCCCAGCTGGGTGGCATTGCCCTGGGTGAGGGTGGTGATGACGCCGACCGGGATACCCGCCTCGGTCAGCCGCCGAATGCCCACCAGCGCCTTCTCGAAGCACCCCGGCTGGTCCCGGATGCGGTCGTGGGTGGGCTGGTCGCCGTCCAGCGACACGGCCACCAGGTCGACCAGTCCGCGCACGAGTCCGATTCGGCGCTGGGTGAGCGCGACCGCGTTCGTCGTGACGGTTGTTCGCATTCCGGCTTCCCGGGCGGACCGCAGCAATGCGGCGAGTTCCGGGTAGAGGAACGGTTCGCCGCCGGACACGCTCAGCACGTCGTAGCCGAGCCCGGCGGCGTCCCGGACGGCCTGGGACAGCACCCCGATCGGCACCGATTCGGCCACGTCGGGGCCGGAGCTGGAGTAGCAGTGACGACACCTCAGGTTGCACAGCCTGGTCGGGTGAACCTGAAGTACCGCGCTGCCGCCTGTCTGCCCCATTTCCACCCTCCCGTGGCGCCTGATATCCGTATGGAGCAGGCACCCGGGCCGGTGATACGTCATTCCGTCACCACTAACGCGATCAATTCCCTCCAACGTGGGAACCGGCACGGTTTCGTGAAACACGAGCGTCCGCAGACCAAATCGCGTCATCTGAT
>CBHFOL010000375.1:0-7812 GCA_965995405.1 uncultured Saccharothrix sp. | reverse complement strand
GAGGCGGGTGACGGGCGGGAACGTCCCTGGCGGGCGCTGGACGTCGGCTACGACATGGGGGAGTTCTCCGACGACCCGGCGGTGCGGACGCAGCAGGACGCGCTGGTGGCGTTGCAGCTCAACGAGGACAACCGGCTGGCTCAGCGGTTTTTGGACCGGCGGGGCTCGATGCCCCGTGAGTGGCTCGACGCCGCGGCACTGCACGGGTACACGGTGAACGTGACGCCCGAGGAGTTGACCGGGCTGCTCGGGATGATCGACGACATCCTGCGGCCCTACCTGGTGCCGTTGCGGGCTTCCGCGCCTGAGGGTGCGTTGCCGGCGCACGTCGGGATCCGGGCGTTCCCGCGGTGAACGGGCCATTGGGGGTGCCCGCGTTCCGGCGGATGTGGGTGGCCGGGTTTGTGTCGGAGATCGGCGACTGGGTGTTGCTGGTCGCGCTGCCGGTGTACGTGTACCAGCGGACCGGGTCTGTGGGATCGACGGCGACCACGTTCGTGGTGGGGTTGCTGCCCGGGTTGGTGTTGTCGCCGGTGGCGGGGGTGTTGGCCGACCGGTGGGATCGCCGGAAGCTGATGCTGTGGGTGAGCCTGGCGCAGGCGGTGGCGCTGGTGCCGTTGCTGACCGGGGATCTGGTGGTGGTCAACGGGGTGCTGGCGGCGCAGGCGGCGTTGGCGGTGGTTTTCGAGCCGGCCAAGAACGCGCTGCTGCCGGAGCTCGTCGGGCGGGACCAGGTGGCCGCCGCCAACGGGCTGGTGGGGCTGAACGGCAACCTGGCGCGGCTGATCGGGGCGTCGCTGGGCGGGGTGGTGCTCGGCTGGTCCGGGCTGGCCGGCGTGCTGTGGCTGGACGTGGCGTCGTTCCTGGTCGCCGCCCTGCTGCTGGCCAAGCCCTTCGAGGTGCCCACCCATGCTCGGGCGGAGGTTGTCCGGTCGGGCGGTGGTGGTGCCTCGGTGTGGCGGGCGTGGCTGGACGGGTTGCGGGAGATCCGGGGGCCGTTGCGCGGCATGGTGGCCGTGGTCGGCGTGATGGCGTTGAGCCAGGGCATGTTCGTGGTGCTGTTCGTCGTCTTCGTGACCGAACGGCTCGGCGGCGGTGAGGCGGAAGTCGGGCTGCTGCGCGGGATCCAGGCGGTCGGCGGGCTGGTCGGCGGCGCGGCGGTCGGCCTGTTGGCGCGGCGGACGTCGGCGTGGGGGCTGCTGGGTTGGTCGCTGGTGGTGTTCGCGGTGATCGCCGCGCTCGGCTGGAACGGCCCGTACGTCACCACGGCGTTCATCTACTACCTGGTGATGTTCGCGGTGTGCGGCGCACCCGGTGTGGTGGCGGGCGCGGGGATGATGTCCGTGCTGCAACTGCACGCCCCGGACGAGGTGCGCGGACGTGTGCTGGCGACCTTCATGAGCATCTTCGACGCGTTCCAGGCGGCGGGGATGGTCCTCGCGGGCGTGTTGGCGACGCCGCTCGGCCTGACCGCGCTGCTCGACGTGCAAGCCGCGCTCTACCTGGCGGCGGGCGTGATCACGTTCCTGGTCGGCCGGCGGACGCTCACTCCCGCCCTGCCCTAGCGCGGTCCCGCCACAACAGACCGGGCGGGATCAGCAGCACCATCACGGCCGGCGCGAGGAACGCGGCGGCCGGGTGCAGGTGGTACAGCGGCACGAACGCCATCGGCGACACCGACCCGCCAAGGAACCGGAACGACTGCAACACCGACACCGCACCACCCCGGTTGCCGCCGTTGCGCCCCAGCACGAGCGCGTTCAGCCCGACCATCACACCCTGCGAGAACGCCCCCGACAACGCCCACAGCGCCCCGACCGCGACCAGACTCGGCAGCACCCCGATCAACGCGAGCAGCACGGCCCCGACCGTGGTCCCGAGCAGCACACACCGCCGGGGCCCGACGTGGTCGATCATCCACCCGGTCAACCGGGCCGTGACGATCCCGACCACCCCGAACCCGGTCAACACCAGCCCACGCTCGCCGGCACCCAGCCCGAAGTCGTCCCCGAGCCGCAACGCGACCAGGAACGAAACCCCGCCCAGACACCCCCACCCGACAAACCCGACCGCGGCCAACCGCAACACCTCGGGCCGCCAGGCACTCCGCAACCGAGGTGGCTCGGCGCTGCGAGGCGGATCGGCGGGCAACCCGATCACGGCGAGCAGTCCCGCCACGACCGCGGCCCCGACGAACGCCCACCGCCACGACGCCTCGGCGGCCAACCCGCCGACCAGCGGAGCGGACGTCTGCCCGGCGGCCTGCATCGAGGCGAACATCCCCAACGAACGTCCCAGCCGTTCCTTGGGCGTCACGGCGGCGATGGCGGCCAACAGCAGGGGAGTGGTGAACGCGTTGGCCATCCCCTGCACGGCCCGCCCGCCGAGCAACACGGGGAACGACCACGACACCGCACACAACACGGACGCGAGGACGTAGACGACGTACGCACCCCGAACCGTCCGCCGCGCACCCCAGCGCTCGCCGAGCGTCCCGGAAACCAGCATGAAACCGGCAAACGGCAACAAATACCCGGTCAACGTGGACGCTGCGGCCCCGGCCGAAACCTGGAAGTCCCCACCGATCTCCGGCAACACCGACGAGGTCATCGCCCCGCCGAACGGCCCCAGGAACCCACCGGCATACAGCCCGACCACCGCGTACCGCCCACGATCACCCACCCGGGGAGTCTCCCCCGACCGGGGCGGCCCGGCTTTCGTCCGTGAGCGGTTCCACACCGGCCCGAATCCGGCCGCGGGGCCGGGTGGTTCCTCAGATCCCCGTCGGCCCGCGTCCCGGACCCCGGCCGCGCCGGCGCAGGTAGCGTTCGAATTCGGCCGCGATGGCGTCACCACTGGCCTCGGTGATCTGGATCTCCGCGTCGCCGCGTTCCTCAAGTGCCCGGACGTAGTTGCGGACGTCCTCGTCCTCGTCGGCCATCTCGCTGACCGTCCGCTCCCACTCCTCGGCCTGCTCCGGGAGCGCGCCGAGCGGGACCTCCACGTCCAGGACCTCCTCGACGCGGTGCAGCAGCGCGAGGGTGGCCTTGGGCGACGGCGGCTGGGAGACGTAGTGCGGCACCGCCGCCCAGAACGAGATGGCGGGGATGCCGGCCTGCACGCAGAGGTCCTGGAAGACGCCGACGATCCCGGTCGGGCCCTCGTACCGGGAGCTCTCCAGGCCGAACTTCTGGGCCGCCGCCGCGTCGTAGGCGGTCCCCGTCACCGGGACGGGGCGGGTGTGCGGGGTGTCCATGAGCAGCGCGCCGAGGGTCACGACGGTCGTGATGCCCAGGTCCTGGATGTGGCCGAGGAGTTCGCCGGCGAACTTCCGCCAGCGCATGTTCGGTTCGATCCCGTGCACCAGGACCACGTCCGTGGACGAGCCGGGCGGGCGGCAGACCGACAGCCGGGTCGTCGGAAATTCAACCCGTCGGGTGATGCCGTCCACCATCCGGACTGTGGGCCGGGTCACCTGGAAGTCGTAGTAGTCATCCGGATCGATCTCCGCCAACGGCGTCGCGTCCCAGGTGAGTTGCAGGTGCTCGATCGCCGTACTGGCTGCGTCTCCAGCGTCGTTCCACCCCTCGAACGCCGCCACCATGATCGGGTTGGTGAGCGGTTTCGCAGGGTCGAAGGGGGTCTTGGCGGCCTGGTCCGGATCGGTCACCGGGTCAGACTACGACCACCGCCGCACACCCGACGTCGTAGGCTTGGCCCATGTCCGATCGTGTCTCGTCGCCCCTGTTGGACGCCCTGGCCGACCGTGTGGTCGTGGCAGACGGCGCGATGGGCACCATGCTCCAGTCGGTGGACCTGACGCTGGACGACTTCGCAGGTCACGAGGGGTGCAACGAGATCCTCAACGCGACCCGCCCGGACGTCGTCCGGGACGTCCACCGGGGCTACCTCTCGGTAGGCGCGGACGCGGTGGAGACGAATACCTTCGGGGCCAACCTGGCGAACCTCGCCGAGTACGGCATCGAAGATCAGATCTTCGAGCTGTCCCGGCGCGGCGCGGAGCTGGCGCGCGAGGTCGCCGACGAGTTCGCCGAACCCGGCCGGCCCCGGTTCGTGCTCGGCTCGGTCGGCCCCGGCACGAAGCTCCCCACCCTCGGCCACGCCCCATACGCGACGCTGCGTGACGCCTACGTCGAACAGGTGCGCGGGCTGCTCATCGGCGGCATCGACGCGGTGATCGTGGAGACGTCGCAGGACCTGCTCCAGACCAAGGCGTCCGTCATCGGCGCGAAGCGGGCGATGGCCGCCGAAGGCGTCCGGGTGCCGATCATCGCCCAGGTCACCGTCGAGACGACCGGCACCATGCTGCTCGGCTCCGAGATCGGCGCGGCGCTCAACGCGCTGGAGCCGCTGGGCATCGACCTGATCGGGCTGAACTGCGCCACCGGCCCGGCCGAGATGAGCGAGCACCTGCGGCAGCTGTCGAAGCACGCCCGCATCCCGCTGTCGGTGATGCCGAACGCGGGACTGCCGGAGCTGGGGCCGCGCGGCGCGGTGTACCCGTTGACGCCGGAGGAGCTGGCGGTCGCGCTGTCCGGGTTCGTCACCGAGTTCGGCGCGCGGCTGATCGGCGGCTGTTGCGGCACGACCGCCGAGCACGTGCGGCAGGTCGTGGAAGCCGTTCGGGATCTCGGACCGACCACCAGGCGCGCACGGCCGGAGCCGGGTGTGTCGTCGCTCTACCAGGCCGTGCCGTTCCGCCAGGACGCGTCCGTGCTGATGATCGGCGAGCGCACCAACGCGAACGGCTCCAAGGCGTTCCGGGAGGCGATGCTCGCCGGGCGGTTCGAGGACTGCGTCGAGATCGCCCGCGACCAGACCCGCGACGGCGCGCACCTGCTCGACCTGAACGTGGACTACGTCGGCCGGGACGGCGCGGGGGACATGCGCGCCCTGGCGAGCCGGCTGGCGACCGCGTCCACGCTGCCGATCATGCTCGACTCGACCGAGCCGGAGGTGCTCCAGGCCGGCCTGGAGTGCCTGGGCGGGCGCAGCGCGGTCAACTCGGTGAACTACGAAGACGGCGACGGCCCCGACTCGCGGTTCCAGCGGATCATGCGGCTGGCGTCCGAGCACGGCGCGGCGGTCGTCGGGCTGTGCATCGACGAGGAGGGCCAGGCCCGCACCGCCGAGTGGAAGGTGCGCGTCGCGTCCCGGCTGATCGAGGACCTGACCGGCAACTGGGGTGTCCGGACCGGCGACATCATCATCGACACGCTCACCTTCCCCGTCTCCACGGGGCAGGAGGAGGTGCGCAAGGACGGCCTGGAGACGATCAACGCGATCCGCGAGCTCAAGCGCCGCTACCCGGACGTGCAGACCACGCTGGGCATCTCGAACGTGTCGTTCGGGCTCAACCCGGCCGCCCGGCAGGTGCTGAACTCGGTGTTCCTGCACGAGTGCGTCCAGGCGGGCCTGGACACGGCGATCGTGCACGCGTCGAAGATCGTCCCGATGGCGCGCATCCCGGACGAGCAGCGGGCCGTCGCGTTGGACCTGGTCTACGACCGCCGGCGCGAGGGTTACGACCCGTTGCAGCGGCTGATGGAGCTGTTCGAGGGCGTCAGCATGTCCTCCAGCAAGGCTTCCCGGGCCGAGGAGCTGGCGGCGCTGCCGCTGTTCGCCCGGCTGGAACGGCGGATCGTGGACGGTGAGCGCAACGGCCTGGAGGCCGACCTGGAACAGGCGCTCGCGGAGCGGCCCGCGCTGGAGATCATCAACGACACCCTGCTGTCCGGCATGAAGACCGTCGGCGAGCTGTTCGGCTCCGGCCAGATGCAGCTGCCGTTCGTGCTCCAGTCCGCCGAGGTCATGAAGACCGCCGTGGCGTACCTGGAGCCGCACATGGAGCGGGCCGACGACGACGGCAAGGGTCGGATCGTGCTGGCCACGGTCAAGGGCGACGTGCACGACATCGGCAAGAACCTGGTGGACATCATCCTGTCCAACAACGGGTACGAGGTCGTCAACATCGGCATCAAGCAGCCGATCAACGCCATCCTCGACGCCGCCTCGGAGCACCGCGCGGACGCCATCGGCATGTCCGGCCTGCTGGTCAAGTCCACGGTGATCATGAAGGAGAACCTGGAGGAGATGAACTCGCGCGGTGTCGCCGCGCAGTGGCCGGTCCTGCTCGGCGGAGCGGCCCTGACCAGGGCTTACGTCGAGAACGACCTGACCGAGCTGTACCTGGGCGACGTGAAGTACGCGCGGGACGCGTTCGAGGGCCTGCGGCTGATGGACGCGATCATGGCCGCCAAGCGCGGCGAGTCGCCGATGGTCGACCCGGAGGCGGAGCGCAAGGCGGCCGAACGCAAGGCGCGGCGGGCGCGGTCGCTGCGGATCGCCGCCGAGCGCAAGGCTGCCCAGGAGGTGCCGGAGGTCGTCGGTCGGTCGGACGTGGCGGTGGACGTGCCGATCCCGACGCCGCCGTTCTGGGGCACGCGCGTGGTCAAGGGCGTGCCGCTGGCGGACTACTCGGCGATGCTCGACGAGCGGGCCACGTTCATGGGCCAGTGGGGGCTGAAGGGCTCGCGCGGCGGCGGACCTTCGTACGAGGAGCTGGTGGAGACCGAAGGCCGGCCGCGCCTGCGGTACTGGCTGGACCGGCTGGCCACGGAGGGCGTGTTGGCGCACGCGGCGGTCGTGTACGGGTACTTCCCGTGCGTGTCCGAGGGCGACTCGCTGGTGGTGCTGTGGGAGCCGACGCCCGACTCGCCGGAGCGGACGCGGTTCACGTTCCCCCGGCAGAAGCGCGACCGGCGGCTGTGCCTGGCCGACTTCTGGCGGCCCCGCGAGTCCGGCGAGGTGGACGTGATCGCGTTCCACCTGGTCACCATGGGTCAGCCGATCGCGGACTACGCCAACGAGCTGTTCGCCAAGGACGCCTACCGGGAATACCTGGAGGTGCACGGCCTGGGCGTGCAGCTCACCGAGGCGCTGGCCGAGTACTGGCACCGGCGGATCCGCGAGGAGCTGCGCTGGGGCGACGGCACGTCGGTGTCGGCGGAGGACCCGGACGACGTGGAGGAGTTCTTCAAGCTCGGCTACCGGGGCGCGCGGTATTCCCTGGGCTACGGCGCGTGCCCGGACATGGAGGACCGGGTCAAGATCGTCGGGCTGCTGGAACCGGGCCGGATCGGCGTCGAGCTGTCCGAGGAGCTGCAACTTCATCCGGAGCAATCCACCGATGCGTTCGTGGCACACCACCCCGAGGCGAAATACTTCAACGCGTGATCGAAGCCGTGCGGGTGGTCCGTCGTAGGCGGTTGGTGTCGTCGCTGGTGGTGTCGGCCGGCTTGCGCGCGTCGGTCGGGTCGGCGTGGGCGGCGGGCTGGACGTCGCGGTCGGTGCAGAGCCTGCGCGACTCCGGCGTGCGGGCCGAAGGCACGGTCGTGCTCGACGACGGGACGGAGCTGCTGGTGACGTTCTGTCCGTCGGCCCGGCGGGAGTCGTTGCGGCGCACGAAGGGCGACGCGTGGGTGGCCCGGGACGGTCACCTCGGCGTGCTGAGGATCCGATCGGGCAGTGACGTGAACGGTGGCGCGGGCAGTGGCACAGGCAGGGATGTGGACAGCCGGAGGAGCAGCGCGGTGACGGTAGGGGTGGTCCGGTGAGCGTCGACGCGGTGCTCTGGGACATGGACGGCACGTTGCTGGACTCGGAGAAGCTGTGGGACATCCCGCTGTACGAGTTCGCCGAGAAGCTGGGTGGGACGCTGTCGCTGGAGACCCGGCAGGCGATGGTCGGCTCGAACGACAGCGGGCGCACCTGGTTCTGCCAGCGCCGAAG
>CBHFOL010000374.1:0-7845 GCA_965995405.1 uncultured Saccharothrix sp. | reverse complement strand
GCGACGCCAGCACGCGTCAGCCGGCCGGGGTCGAGGAAGAAACCCCCGGCGATGGCATTCACCCGCGTCGATTGGCCCGACCCGTGCGTTCCGATGACGACGCCAAACGAACTTTCGTCGATCGAGAGATCGACTGGGTTATCAAGTACCGGCTGCTCGACCGCTACCGCACGACACACGGCCTCAGTTGGGCCGACCCTCGCATCGCTCAGCTCGACCTCGCCTACCACGACATCCGGCGCGGCCGGGGCATCTTCGACCTGCTCCAGCGCAAGGGCCAGGTGGACCGGGTGACCGACGACGGCGAGATCGAGGCCGCCAAGGACACCCCGCCGCAGACCACCCGGGCCAAGCTGCGCGGTGACTTCATCGCCGCCGCGCAGGCCGCCGGGCGGGACTTCACGGTCGACTGGGTCCACCTCAAGCTGAACGACCAGGCGCAGCGCACCGTGCTGTGCAAGGACCCGTTCCGCGCGGTGGACGAACGGGTGGAGCGGCTGATCTCCTCCCTTTAGCCCTGGTGACGGGGAAGGCTCTTGGTGAGGCTCACACCTCATGAAGAGCCTTCTCCTCGTCGCGGCCACGGCGGCATCCCTGCTGGTGGCCCCCTCCGCAGCGCAGGCGCACGACGCCTCGTGGGAGCTGCGGCCCACGAACACCGACGCGCGGCTGCGCGGCCTGTCCGCCGTGAACGCGAAGGTCGCCTGGGTCAGCGGCAGCAAGGGCACCGTGCTGCGGACCACGGACGGCGGGCGCACCTGGGGTTCCGTGCCGCCGCCGGACACCGCAGTGCTGGACTTCCGGGACATCGAGGCGTTCGACGCGCACACCGCCGTGGCGCTGTCCATCGGGGCCGGCGAATCGTCCCGGATCTACCGGACCTCGGACGGCGGCCGGACGTGGTCCGAGACGTTCCACAACACCGACCCGGACGCGTTCTACGACTGCGTGGCGTTCTTCGACCGGTTCCGGGGCCTGGCCATGAGCGACCCGGTGAACGGGAAGTTCCGGGTGCTCACCACCCGTGACGGCGGCCGGTCGTGGCAGCGGGTGCCCGAGGAGAACTTCCCGCCCGCCCTGCCCGGCGAGGCCGGGTTCGCCGCGAGCGGCCAGTGCGTGGCCACGGCCGGGTCGCGGGACGCGTGGATCGCGACCGGCGGCGGCGCGACGGCCCGGGTGCTGCACTCGGCCGACGGCGGCCGGCACTGGAAGGTGTCCGACACCCCGCTGCTCAGCTCGCCGTCGGCGGGCGTGTTCGCGGTGGCGTTCCGCAACCCGCGCCAGGGCCTGGCGATCGGCGGCGACTACGCGAACCCGACCGGCGCGGTGGCGAACCTGGCGCTGAGCCGGGACGGCGGCCGGAGTTGGGACGCGAACGCGCGCGGGCCGGTGGGGTACCGGTCGGGCGCGGCGTGGCGCGGGTCGTCGGTGCTCGCGGTCGGGCCGACCGGCAGCGACGTGAGCCGGGACGGCGGGCGGCACTGGCGGAAGTTCGACGACGGCAGCTTCGACACCGTGGACTGCCCGGGGACCTGCTGGGCGGCCGGTGAAAAGGGCCGGGTCGCGGTGCTGGCCAGGGGCTGAGGCCCCGCCGGCGGCTTCCCGGAGCTGCCGTGCGCCCTATTGACAAAACGGCCTTGTACGTTCAAAGTAGTTTTCGCGATGAGAGACGTCCTGTACCTGGAAGACATCGAGCAGGCCGAGGCACTGCTCAAGCCGCAGCGCGTCGAGGTGCTGCGGCAGCTGGCCGATCCGCACTCGTGCACCGAGGTCGCGGCGGCGCTCCACCAGACCCCGCAGCGGGTCTACTACCACGTGAAACGCCTGGTGGAGGCCGGTCTGGCGACCCTGGTGTCGGAACGGCGGGTACGCGGCATCAACGAGGGCGTCTACCAGGCGAGCGCACGCGCGTACTGGCTGTCGCCGCGCCTGGTCGGCCGGCTCGGCCTGCGCCGTGCCCAGGACGAGCTGAGCCTGGGCTACCTGCTCGACCTGGTGGAACAGGTGCAGTCCGACATCGCCGCGCTCGACCGCGACCGGCCCGAGCTGCCGTCGCTGGGTGTGTCCGGCGAGATCCGGGTGCGCCCCGAGCAGCGGCGGGAGTTCTTCGCGGAACTCAGGACGACCTTGCAGGACCTGTTCACCCGCTACGGCGGCGCGGAAGGTGACGCCTTCCGGCTGGCCGTGGCGTGCTACCCGACTCCGGAAGAGGAAGATCATGAGTGAGACCGTCACCCTCCGCGCCCGCGTCGACGCCCCGCTGTCCCGCGTGCACCGCGCGCTGACGTCGGCCGACGAACTGCGGGTCTGGCTCGCCGAGCACGTTGTCGTGGACCTGCCGGACCGGTACGAGTTCTGGGGCCGCTACACCCCGGACGGGGACGAGCCGAACCAGACGCCGCAGCACGTGGACGACACGACCCTGCGGTTCACCTGGCACGTCGGCGGCGAGGACACCACCGTCGAGTTCAAGCTGGCCGTCGACGGCGATTCCACCGTGGTCTCGGTGTCGCAGAGCCACTTCCCGGGCTGGGCGGAGGCCGTGGCCGACCAGGGCGTCCTGGCCGCGCTGTTCACCTACTGGTCGCTGGCGCTGGCGAACCTGGCCGAGCACATCGACGGCCGCGAACTGACGCCCAAGTGCGATTTCGCGTCGTCGGAGCTGAGCGCGTCGGTGGAGATCGCCGCCGCCAAGGCCGCCGTGTACCGGTCCCTGACCGACGCGGACGAGTACTCGCGGTGGTTCGGCGCGAAGATCGACATCGAGCCGTGGCCCGACGGCCGGGTCGCCATGGGCGGGTTCGACCACAACCCCGCGCCCGGCAAGGTGGTCGACCTGGTCGAGGGCGAGCGGATGGGCATCGACTGGGGCGGCGGCATCGTCACCAGGTGGGAGCTCGCGGAGTCCGAGGGGCGGACGCGGCTGACGTTCGTGCAGAGTGGCTTCGTGGACGGCCACCCGGCGTACGGCGCGTGGCTGGGCTGGCTGTCCGGTGTCGCCGAGCTGCGGCGCTACCACGAGCTGGGCGACACCTGGCAGTCCATCTGGCTCCAGCCCGACGTGCCGGGCCTGCCCGAGGGGACGCTCACGGGCAGCTGAAGCGGGTCACCTGAGGCGGATCAGCTTCCGCTCGACGGCGGTCGTCACGGCCGCCGTCCGGGTCTCCACGCCGAGCTTGTCGAAGATCCGCACCAGGTGCGTCTTCACCGTGGCCTCGCTGATGAACAGGGCCTTCGCGATCTCCCGGTTGGACAGGCCGCGCGCCAGGTGGTCCAGGATCTCCACCTCGCGCCTGCTCAGCGCGGGTGCCGGGTCGCGGACGGTGCGCAGCAGGCGGCGCGCGACGTCGGGCGACAGCACCGTCTGGCCGCGCGCCGCCCGGCGCACCGCGTCCGCCAGCTCGTCCGGCGGGGAGTCCTTGAGCAGGTAGCCGGTCGCGCCCGCCTCGACCGCGCGCACCACGTCGGCGTCCGAGTCGTAGGTGGTCAGCACCACCACCTCGGGCGGGTCGGGCAGCGCGCGGACTTGGCGGGTCGCCTCCACGCCGTCGATGCCCGCGCCGAGTTGGAGGTCCATCAGCACGACGTCCGGCTTGAGGGTCGCGGCGTATTTCACCGCGTCCTCGCCGGTCGCAGCCTCCGCGACGACCTCGAAGTCGCGTTGCAGCAGTCCGGTGAGGCCGAACCGGACCACCGGGTGGTCGTCGACGACCAGTACGCGCAGCGTCATGTCCGGCCCGGTCATGTCGGCACCGTTACGGCAAGCGCCGTGCCTTCGCCCGGCGCGCTCTCCACGGACAGCGTGCCACCGAGTTCCGCGACCCGCCCCCGGATCGACGCCAGCCCGAAGCCACGGCCCTCGCGCGGGGTGACGGCGTTCGGGTCGAAGCCCTTGCCGTCGTCGCACACGTCCAGCGTCACCGCGTCACCGAGGTAGGACAGCGTCACGACGACAGTCTGCGCCTCGGCGTGCTCCCGGACGTTCGCCAACGCGCCCTGCGCGACCCGTAGCAGCGCCACCTCGGTCTGCACGGTCAGCGGGTACGACTCGCCGTGCACCTCGACCCGGTCGCACAGGCCGCGCAACGCGTCTTCCAGCGTCCGGCCCTGCAACGGGGACAGGTCGCGCACGAACCGCCGCGCCTCGGCCAGGTTCTCCTTCGCCACGTCCGCCGCGCGGGTGGTGTCACCCAGCTCCAGCAGCAGGTTGATGCTGGACAGGCCCTGGGCGAGCGTGTCGTGGATCTCCCGGGCCAGCCGCTGCCGCTCCTGGAGCACCCCGGCCTCGTGGATCAGCCTGCGCCGGTCGAAGAACACGGCGGCGGTGATCACCGCGACCCCGACCGGACCGAGCACCAGGCTGGGCTCGAACGTGTCCGCCAGCCGGACCTGCGCGAGCACCACGGCGAGCGTGAGCACCGCCGCGATCGGCACCGCCTGACGCGGCCGGAGCTGGCGCAGGCACTGGTAGAACAGCGGGATCGCGCTCCACCCGAAGCTGGGCGCGAGCCACACCAGCACCAGCCAGCAGGCCAGCACCGCCGGCAGCGCCCTCGGCCGGCGCACGCCCAGCGGGTAGAGCGCGCCCAGCAGCACGGCGAGGCCGAGCACGGTCGGCTCGACGCCGTGGTACACGACGTACCGCGCCGCCGACGCCGCCAACAGCACGTAGAAGCCCGCGTGCATCGCCCGGTGAAGCCACACCCGGACGACCGTAGGCCGGCCCGGCGATCCCGGGGTCAACCGATGGGTTGAACCTCGGTTCCATCCATACCACCAGGTGAACGGCACCCTCCTCCGGCGATCGTGGAGACACCGGACCAGTTGCCGAGGGAGAGACCGATGAAGAAGACCGTCGTGGGTGTGCTGGTGGCGCTGACCATCGCGGGTGCCGGTGGGTACGCGATCGCCGAAGGCCAGGGCCAGGGGCACGGCCGGAACCAGGGGCAGGGCGACAAGGTCGACGTCGTCCGGCAGACCAAGGCGATCACGGTCGACGCCGCCGTGCGCGCCGCCCAGGCCGCGCTGGACGCCGCCGAGAAGGACAACCAGCGGGTGACCGTCGCCGTGGTGGACCGCGCGGGCGACGTGGTGGTGCTGCTGCACGGCGACGGTGCCGGCCCGCAGACCGAGGAGTCGGCGAAGCGGAAGGCGTACACCGCCGCCGCGTTCAACGCGCCCACCTCGGAGCTGGCGGGCCGGGTGACCGGCGCGGGCGCGACGCTGCGCGACATGCCGGGCACGCTGTTCCTGGCGGGCGGCGTGTCGGTGGCGTCCGAGGGTGCCCCGATCGCGGGCATCGGTGTCGGCGGCGCGCCCAGCGGCGACCTGGACGAGCGCTTCGCGAAGGCGGGCCTGGCCGCGATCGGCCTCTGACCGCGCGTTCCCGACGGCCGCACGTCCCCGATCTTCGGTCGGGGACGTGCGGTGCAAGCGGCTGAATGGACCATTCAGCCGGATTGGGGTGGGGATGGGCGTCACCGGACGTTCGCGCGGGGTTAGGGTTCACCGGTGGCCATCGCACGTGCCGAACGGCTCGTCAACCTGGTGCTGTGTCTGCTCTCCACCCGGCAGTACCTGACCGCCGAGCGCATCCGCGCCATCGTCCCCGGCTATTCCGACGCCGCGACGGACGAGGCGTTCTTCCGCATGTTCGAACGCGACAAGACAGAGCTGCGCGATCTGGGCGTGCCGCTGGAGATAGGTCGCAACGCCGGCGTGGAGGGCCCGGACGGGTACCGCATCGCCCGGCGCGACTACGAGCTGGGCGACATCGACCTGGAGCCGGACGAGGCGGCGGCGGTCGCGCTGGCCGCCCGGCTGTGGGACTCCCCGCAGCTCACCGGGGCGGCGCACGGTGCGCTGATCAAGCTGCGCGCGGCGGGCGTGGACGTCGACCAGGACGTGCACGTGCCGGTCGAGCCGAAGGTGCGCGCCACCGAGCCCGCGTTCCCGCCGCTGCTCGCCGCCGTCCAGGAGGGGCGGGTGGTCGAGTTCGACTACCGCCGCCCGGTGCCGGTGGAGGTGCGTCGGCGGACCGTCGAGCCGTGGGGCGTGGTGGCCTGGCGCGGCCGGTGGTACCTGGTGGGGCACGACCGTGACCGGCGCGCGCCGCGCTGCTTCCGGCTGTCGCGGATCGTGGGTGACGTGAAGGCGGTCGGCAAGGCGGGCGCGGTGGAGCGGCCGGATTCGGTCGACCTGCTCAGCTTCGTCAAGCGCAGTGAGCCGTCCCAGCAGAACGTCGCCACCGCGAAGCTGTGGGTGGCGCGCGGCAAGGCGCAGGGCGTGCGGCGGCGGGCGCGGCACGTGGGGGAGCGGGAGTTCGACGGCGAGCCCGGTGACCTGCTGGAGATCGACCTGAGGTTCCCCGACTCGGCGGCGGCCTGGATCGCCGGGTTCGGCGCGGACGTGCTGGTGCTGGAGCCCGAGGTGCTGGCCAAGACGGTGCGGGAGAAGCTGGTGGGCGCGTTGCGCGGTGCGGGGGTGCGGGCGTGAACGCCTCCAATTCGTCCGCCGACCGGCTGCCCCGGCTGCTGGCCCTGGTGCCGTACCTGCTGGCCCGGCCCGGCGTCCCCATCGACGAGGCCGCCGCCGACTTCGAGGTCACACCCCGCCAGCTGCGCCGTGACCTGGAACTGCTGTGGATGTGCGGCCTGCCCGGCTACGGCCCGGGCGACCTGATCGACCTGTCGTTCGAGGGCGAGACGGTCACCGTCATGTTCGACGCGGGCATGAGCCGACCGCTGCGGCTCACCGCCGCCGAGGCCACCGCCCTGCTGGTGGCGCTCCGCGCGCTGGGCGAGACCCCGGGCGTGGTGGACAAGGCGGCCGTGCGCCGGGCCGTGGCGAAGATCGAGGCGGCCGTCGGCAAGGCGCAGCCCGCCGGGGTCGCGGTCGGCCTCGCCATGCGGGAGGCCCCGGAGACCACGCTGGTGCGGGACGCGGTGTCGGACGGTGTGCGGCGCGGCCGGGCGCTGCGGCTGAGCTACTACACGCCGTCCCGCGACGAGGTGACCGACCGGGTCGTGGACCCGATGCGGATGCTGCTGGTGGAAGGCCGAAGCTACCTCGAAGCCTGGTGCCGGCTCGCGGACGGCGTTCGGCTGTTCCGACTCGACCGGATAGACGCGGTGGACGTGCTGGCCGAGGCCGCGAGCCCCCCGCCGCACGCCGAGCCCACGGATACATCGGAGGGGTTGTTCCGCCCGGACCCTTCCCAGCGGACCGCCGTTCTGGTATTGGAGCCGGACGCCCGCTGGGTCGCCGAGTACTACCCGGTGGACGCCCTCACCGAGCTGGACGAGGGCCGCTCGCGGGTGCTGATGCGCTACACGGACACCGCGTGGATGGTCCGCCTGCTGCTCGGACTCGGCGGCGAAGCGCACGTGGAGCAGCCGGCCGACCTGGTCGAGGCGGTCGCCCGGCAGGCGGAGGCCGCGTTGCGCCGGGCGGATCACCTCCTGGCAACCTAGGCCCTATACGGTGATGTCGTGCCGTACTTGCCGAGCCTGGTGTTGTTGCTGGTCGGGATGGTGTTTTTGATCGTCATCCTGGTCAGAGTCATCGGATCCTTGCGTCGTTTCCGCGCCGCAAGCACTCTGGTAGGCGACAGGGTCGGCGACGGCGTCGGTTTGCTGCGGGCGCGATTCGCCGCGCTCGGGGTGGCCTTCGCCGAACGGCGTCCGGACCGGGCCCGCAAGGGCGAACCCCGCGTACGATCGACGGACCGGGGGATGAAGGAGGACTACCGTGGGTAACCTCGGAGCTACTGAGCTGATCATCATCGCCGTGGTGATCATCTTGCTGTTCGGGGCGAAGAAGCTGCCCGACATGGCGCGTTCGCTC
>CBHFOL010000373.1:0-7846 GCA_965995405.1 uncultured Saccharothrix sp. | reverse complement strand
CGGCCGAGATCGCCATGGAGCACAACCTCGGCCTGACCTGCGACCCGATCGGCGGGCTGGTGCAGATCCCGTGCATCGAGCGGAACGCGTTGGCGTCGATCAAGGCGATCACGGCCGCGCGGATGGCGTTGCGGGGCGACGGGTCGCACTTCGTGTCGCTGGACAAGGTCATCAAGACCATGCGGGAGACCGGCAAGGACATGAAGGACAAGTACAAGGAGACCGCGCGGGGCGGTCTGGCCGTCAACGTAATCGAATGCTGATGTGAGGTCCCGGTCTTTCCCGGCCGGGACCTCATAGGTTGGCCGGGTGGCATCTGCTGACAGCGCGTGGAAAGCGCTCACCGTCGTCAACGACTGGATCAAGCACGCCGACACCAAGGCCGGGGCGACGATAGCCGCCTCCGGTGTGCTCGGCGGGCTGTTATACGCGCTGGTGAAGGACCGGCCGGTGCCGTGGCCGGTCGCGCTGCCGGCCGTGGCGTGTGCGTTGCTGATCCTGTTGGGCGGGGCCTTCGCCGCCTGGGCGTTGCGGCCCCGCTTCCGCAGCATGGGGAAACCGGCGAGCGAGCTGTACTTCCGGGACGTGGCGAGCGAGTTTCCGGACGAGACCGGCGGCGAGGGGTACCAGGACGTGTTCCAGGCCCTGCTGGCGGACGACGAGCGGCTGGTGCGCGAGCTGGCCTGGCAGGTCTGGGCGAACTCGCACACCGTGCGGCGCAAGTTCGAGCTGGGCGGGCGTGGCCTGTCGTGCGTCCTGCTCGCGCTGCCGTTGCTCGCGGTGACCGCGATCCTGGCCGTGTTGCAGTGAGCCCGGGACCCAGGTCAGTGGACGGCCGCCGTGTTCCGGACCGGCTACGCCGATGTGGGCACGGCCACCGGCCCGCTGCGCGCACTCGGTCGGCAGGCCGGCGGCGGAGCGGAAAGGTCCGGGTGGCTGCGTGCTGTGGATCTGTGGTGACGGGACACTCGGGCCATGCGAATCTGGCGATTACTCCCGGTTGCAGTGCTCGTGTCGGCGTTCTGGTCCGCGCCGGTGGCCTCCGGCGCGGAGGTGACCCCCCTGACGGCGCTGGACTGCTTCTACTACATGGGAGCCAAGGGGCATGGCGGCCCGTTCGTATGGACCTCCTGCCGCGCAGGGGCCTCGGGGCATCCGAACGGCGTGCTCCTCTGCACGAACATGCTCCACACCCTCGTACCGCGGCCCGACGCCGCGGAAGCGTGCCGAAGGGCGGCACTGCCCTGACGCCGTCCCCCGGCACCGACCCGGTTGTGCGTTGCCCGGTCAGGGGAGGGCGGCTTCGATCGCCTTGACGATCGCCTCGTCCTCGGGGTCGGTGGCCGGCCGGAAGCGGGCCAGGACCTCGCCGTCCGGGGAGACGAGGAACTTCTCGAAGTTCCACTTCACGTCGCCGGCCTCGCCGTCGGCGTCCGGGTGCGCGGTCAGCTCGGTGTAGACCGGGTGCCGGCCGGGTCCGTTCACGTCGATCTTCTCGAACAGCGGGAACGTCACGCCGTAGGTCGCCGAGCAGAAGGTGGCGATCTCGTCGGCGGTGCCCGGCTCCTGGCCCGCGAACTGGTTGCACGGGAAGCCGACCACGGAGAAGCCGCGCTCCGCGTACCGGGCCTGGAGCCGTTCCAGGCCCGAGTACTGCGGGGTGAGGCCGCACTTCGACGCTACGTTGACCACCAGCAGTGCCTTGCCGCGCAACGAACCCAGGCTGTCCGGCTCGCCGGCCAGCGTGTGCACGGCGATGTCGTGGATGCTCATGCGGCCAAGCCTACGTGCTGTTCTTGGGCCGGAAGATGGTGACGACCACCCGCAGCCCCAGCAGGACGCTGATCACCATCAGGTTGTAGCCGAAAACCTGGTACAGCGTGATGTCCGGCCCGACCTTCGGCCCGCCGTCCGTGCCGAGCAGCAGCACGGCCATGACCCCGGCGGTCGCGCCGAGCGCGGTCAGCATCACCTGGTGCAGCAGGCCGACGATGAAGTGCCGGTCCCGTTCGTCGGCGAACAGCCGCATGGTCAGACCCAGCCGGCCCTGCTCCAGCGCGGTGGAGATGCGCTCGATCCGGCGCGGCAGGCGTTTGACCATCGGCAGCATCGAGTACAGCTCTTCGGTCACCGTGCGGCGCAACGATTCCGGCGTGAGGCGTTCGCTGAACTGCTTCTCCGCGAACGCCCGCGACTCGACCACGATGTTGAAACCGGGTGACAGCGCGCCCAGCGTCCCCTCCACGGTCGCCAGGGCGCGGAACACGGCGGCGATCTCCGGCGGGATGCTCAACCCGTAGCGGTAGACCAGCTTGAACAGGTCGCCGAACATTTCCACGTCCGGGCGCATCCCGGCGCCGAGGTGCCGGGCCATGAACTGGCCGAGCGCCCGTTCGAGCTGCTGCTCGTCTATCTCGTCGGGGCGGGCCACCAGTTCCAGCAGCGCGTCGCGGAGGCCGGCCGGGTCGCCGTGGTCGATGGCGAGCAGCATCTTGCCCAGGGCGGAGCGGAGTTGGGCGTCGATTCGGCCGACCGAGCCGAAGTCGAGCATACCGAGCCGGCCGTCGTGCAGGAGCATGATGTTGCCGGGGTGCGGGTCGGCGTGGAAGACGCCGTTGAGCATCACCTGGCGCAGCAGCACGTCCAGCAGGGAACGGGCCAGCGCGCCTCGGTCGGTGGACTCCAGCGGGGCCGATCGGATGGGTGCGCCGTCGAGGCGTTCCATCACCAGGACCTTCGCGGTGCACAGCTCCTCGTAGACCTGGGGCAGGACCACGGGGCTGTCGGCGGAGGCCGCGCGGACGGCGGCGAGGTTGCGTGCTTCGACCCGGAAGTCGAGTTCTTCGCGGAGTGCGGCGGAGAAGCCGGCCGCCAGGTCCTTGATCCCGATCGCCTTGCCCCAGCGGGTGCGGTCGTGCAGGGAGCCGGCGAGGCGGTTCACGATGTCGAGGTCGCCTTCCGCGACTCGTCGTACGCCCGGCCGCTGCACCTTCACGACGACATCTTCGCCGGTCTTCAGTTTGGCGCGGTGCACCTGCGCCACGGACGCGGCGGCGATCGGCGTTTCATCGAATTCCGCGAAGACTTCCTCCGGTGGGCCGACTTCGGCCACCAGGACCTGGCGGACGTCTGCCCACGGGGCGACCGGGACCTTGTCCTGGAGCAGGGTCAGCTCATCGATGACGTCGGCGGGGAGGAGGTCCGGGCGGGTGGACAGCACCTGGCCGAGCTTGACGAAGGTGACGCCGCCCTCTTCGAGCGCCAGGCGCAGCGACCGGGCCAGGCGGGTGTCGGTGCGTTCCCGGCCGCGCAGGTACGGGCCCAGGCCGTGCCGGAACGCGATGGCGGTGATCCGCGAGTACCGGCGGGCGCGGGCGATCCGGTTGCGCAGCGCGCGCCACCACTCGGTGGGCGGCGGGATGGAGCCGGTCGGCACGATGATCTCGCCGAACGTCAGCAGGGAGATCACGACCAGCAGCGCGATGCCGATCTGGACGGTGCCCAGCGCGGCCGTGGTCTCCGGTGTGGGCATGCCGATCAGCAGGCTCTGGGTGAGCGACATGCCGACCATGCAGGCCAGCGCGGTGCGGATGACGCCGACGCGCAGCCCGAGGATGCGCCGTGCGGCCAGCGCGATGCCCATGATCAGCACCAGGAAGCTCAGCGGCACGGCGATCGAGTTGATCAGGAAGTCCACTACGTCCACGTCTTTCCCCCAACCGGTTCGGCCGGAGGATAGATCGGCGAACCTGAGACGGCTGACCGGGAGGTCTGGTCAGGGGTTGATCGGACGTCGGGGTGGAAGAGGTCAGCTGTGGTCGCGGACCCAGGTGAGGGCGGCGGGGGCGGCGTGGAGTACGGAGATGTGCCCGTCCTCCGGGTAGCGCCGGAACTCGGCGGACGGGACGCGGTCTGCCAGCCAGGCGCTGTGTGCGGCCGGCGTCACGCGGTCCTGGCCGCCGTGCAGGAGCAGGACGGGCGGGGTGACGTCGGCCGGGTCGAAGCCCCACGGGCGCACGTAGGCCAGGTCGTCGGCCACCAGACCCGCCGGACCGGACAGCACCGCCGGGCCGACCACTTCGCCGAACCACGACCAGTCGCCGCCCAGCGCGTCCAGGTCGCCGAGGGTGAAGTCCATGTCGTACTTGGCCGCCTCGAACCGCTCGAAGTCCTCTTTCGCCTTGTCACCGGCCAGCGCGGCACGCAGGGACGCCGCACTGGCCTCGGACATCCCGTCGAACCAGTCCAGGCCGTCTGCGGTGTACGGAGCGAGGCCGGCGACGGCGACCACGGCGGTGATCCGGTTCGACGTGCCGCACGCCAGTGCGTGCGGGCCGCCGCCGGAGTGGCCGAAGACCGCGAACCGGTCGATGTCGAGCGCGTCGGCCACCGAGCGGACGTCGGAGGCGGCGGAAGCGACGGTCCGGCCCGGGTTCGGCGTCGAACCGCCGTACCCGGGCCGGTCGTAGGAGATCCAGCGGAGACCGAGTCGCGTCGCGTCGGCGAACAGCGGCGTGGGTGGCGTGCCGATGTTGGGCGTACCGTGCAGCCAGCAGACGGCCGGGCCGGAGCCGCCGGTGTCGTAGGCGTGCAGGGTGCGGCCGTCGGCGAGCGCCACGTCGAACTCGATCACGCGGGCGAGCCTAGCGTTGGAAGTCGAACACCGGGCCCGTGTCGGCCCGCATCAGGCACGGGTTGTTGTAGCGGGCGGAGAAGCGGCGGACCTCGCCGCGCCACATGCCGGACGCGATGACGGTGACCGGGTCGTACTGGAGGGTGCAGACGGCGGCATCGTCGGCCAGGCCGGGGATTTCGCCGTTCACGGAGGACAGGGCGGTGCACGCCCGGTCGGCGTTGGGGTGGTTGCCGCCGGCCGGTTCGCAGGTCAGCCGGACCGTCTCGACCGCCTCGCCGCGCGCCACGCTCAGGACGAACGTGGATTCGGGGGCGGTGAGGGTGGGGACGAGGGCGGCGAACGCCGCCAGTAGGGAGAGTGGTGCCATGCCCTCACAGTGGTGGGCACGGCGTTGGGTCTTCCAGCCATGTCACTACATCGTGTGGTCTCTTCAACGTGGGCGTGCGGGGGTGCGGGTCTACGGATCGTTGAATGTGACGTGGATCACTGTGGTGTTCGCCGTGTTCGGTAGGGGCACCAAGGTGGACCGATGGGGAACTCCGGGGTGCGCAGGGTGGCGCTCGCCAGTTCGGCGGGCAACGCGGTCGAGCTGTACGACTTCCTGCTCTACGGCACCGCGACCGCGCTGGTGTTCGACAAGCTGTTCTTCCCGACGTCCGATCCGCGCATCGGGACGCTGCTGGCGTTCGCCACGTTCGGGGCGGGGTTCCTGGCGCGGCCGTTGGGCGGCGTGGTGATCGGGCACTTCGGCGACCGCGTCGGGCGGCGGTCCATGCTGGTGCTCACGTTGACGGTGACGGGGCTGTGCACGGCGTTGATCGGGGTGCTGCCGCCGTACAGCTCGATCGGGATCGCCGCGCCGATCCTCTTGGTGTTGCTGAGGGTCGTGCAGGGATTCTTCCTCGGCGGCGAGCAGGGCGGCGCGACGCTGATGGCGGTCGAGCACGCGCCGCCGGGGCGCAGCGGGTGGTACGGCAGTTGGACGTTCCTCGGGTCGCCGTTGGGGTTGGTGCTGGCGAACGGCGCGATGGCGGCGGCCGTGGCGGTTTCCGGCGACGCGTTCCTGTCCTGGGGCTGGCGGTTGCCGTTCCTGTTCAGCCTGGTGCTGGTCGGGGTCGGGTTGTACGTGCGGCTGTCGGTGGCGGAGAGCCCGGAGTTCCGCGCGGTGCGGGAGTCGCGGGGTGCGGTGAAGCTGCCGATCGTCGAGGTGTTGCGGCGGTCGTGGGGGAAGGTCCTGCTCGGCGCGGGGGTGAACCTCGGGTTCAACATGTTCATCTTCGTGTTGGCCACGTTCGTGGTTTCGTACGGCACCAGGCAGTTGGGGATGTCCCGGTCGACGTTGTTGAACGCGGGGCTGGTGGGTGCGGCGGCGCAGGCGGTGGCGATCCTGGTGTTCGCGCGGCTGTCCGACCGGGTCGGCCGGCTGCCGGTGATGCTTGGTGGCGCGGTGTTCCTGGGTGTGTTCGCGTTTCCGTTGTTCTGGTTGCTGGAGACGCGGTCCGTCGCGTTGGTGGTGGTGGGGTTGGTGATCGCGTATGCGGGGTCGGCGGCGGTGTTCGGGCCGATGCCGGCGTACTACGCGGAGTTGTTCGGGACGCGGGTGCGGTACAGCGGGGTGTCGTTGAGCTACCAGTTGGGCGCGGTGCTGGGCGGTGGGCTGTCGCCGTTGATCGCGTTGTGGTTGCTGGACTTCACGCCGGGGCACGACTCTTGGCCGGTGTCGGTGTACCTGGTGTTCGGGGCGGTGGTCAGCGCGGTTTCGTTGCTGGCGATAGGGGAAACCCTCTGGCGGCCGGCACGGGAGGGTTCCGTCGCCTAGGTCCGGTCGAGCACCCGGTCGAGCACCCGGTCGAGCACGGCCTTGATGGTCGCGACCGGGGTTGTGGGCGGTTCGGTGGTGCGCCAGGCGATCACGCCGTCCGGGCGTACCAGGGCCGCGCCGGAAGTGCCGATGCCGTAGCGCTTCGCCAGTTCGCCGGTTCGATCGGTCAACGTGGGCACCTGCACGGGGGCGGTGGACCAGGCCGGGTTCAGGGTGATCAGGGTCCAGTCGGTGCACAGGTCCACGGTTGATTTCGCCGCGCCCTCGTGCTCTACCACCACGTGTGGCGCGCGGAAGCCCGGTCGGCCGCTGGGGGTCAGCGGGTCCTCCAACAGGTCGGTGTCCGTGTCGTCCGTGTCGGCTGTGTTGTTCATGACGACCGCGTTCGACACGCAGCGGTAGCCGAAGATCAGTTTCAGGTGGTCGATCGGCTCCGGCACGTCCGGGCCGGCCAGGTGTGGGGCCAGTCGTTGCACGTAGTTCGCGTAGGACGCGTCGATGATGTACCTCGCGTACGGCCGACGCTCCTGCTCGTAGCTGTCCAGCAGGCCCGGACCCGCCTTGCCGTTCAGGACGGCCGCCAGCTTCCACGCTATGTCGTAGCCGTCGCCCACCGCCGTGTTGCCGCCCATTCCGCCGGTCGGCGGCGTCACCTTCGCCGCGTCGCCCACCAGGAACACCCGGTTTGACCGGAACTCGTCGGACAGCCAGGCGGCCATCTCCCAGGCGGTGATCTCCACGATGTCCGGCTCCAGGTCCGGCGCGTCGGTGGCGATCCGGATCAGCTCCACGCAGCGGTCCGCCGGGAAGTCGGCCGGGGATTCGCCGCGATCGGGGTGGTATTCCACTGTGAAGACGTTGCGGCGCTTGGTGTTCGTCGCGATGAACGCGCCGGTGAACGCCGGGTTTTGCAGGTAGTACAGGGTGCCCTTGTCCGCCGCGATGCGGTCCTCCATGTCGGCGTCGAACACCACGCCGACGTGGTGGGTCAGCGAACCACGGCCCTGGCGGGCGATGCCCAGCGACTCGCGGACGAACGAACGGTGGCCGTCCGCCGCGATCAGGTACCGGGCGTGCACCGTGTACGTCTCGCCGGTCGCCCGGTCCAGCAGTTCGGCGGTGACGCCGGAAGCGTTCTGCCGGCACGACGTCAGCTCGGTGTCGCACCGGACGTCCGCCCCGTGCGCACGGGCCTTGGCCAGCAGCACCGGCTCCACGAAGTCCTGGCTGCTCATGCCGAACGGCTCCGGGCTGAGTCCCGGGTCCTCGTCGTCGTCCTCGTGCACGATCGTGTGGAAAACCCTGCCCCGCAGGCTTTCCGCCACCTTGATCACGATCCCGGACGACACCCCCTCGCTGCCGCGCAGCACCTCGTCCGCCACGCCGCC
>CBHFOL010000372.1:0-7877 GCA_965995405.1 uncultured Saccharothrix sp. | reverse complement strand
GAGAACGGCGTGTACGCGGATCTGTTGGGCACGACGCTGCTCGCCGACCTCCGCCGGGCGATCGTGATCGGCCTCGCGATCGCGGCCGGTCTCGGCGGGGTGAGCGCGGCCGTGTCGGCGGCGGGCTCGGTGCTCGACCGGCGGCGGACGTTCGCCGCGCTGATCGCGGCCGGGACACCTGTCCGCGTCCTGCGCCGGGCGCTGCGGCGCGAGGTGGTGTTGCCGGTGTCCGTGGCGACGCTCGTGGCGTGCGGCGCTGGAGTCCTCGTGGGGATCGGCCTGCTGTTCGTTACGCCCGGCCTCCCGGACCGGCCGGGGCTGCCGCTGACACCGTGGCTCGTCGCGCCGGTCGCGGCGGGAGTGCTGGTCGCGCTTCTCGCGGCGACGGCCTGCGGATCGGTGCTGCGCGGCGTCACGCCCCGGGACTACGCCACGGAATAGACCCCAGGAAGTCCTTGCCGGACAGCCGATCTGGACGGAAACGGAAGACATCGTCATGCGCACCACCATCATCGCGCCGCTGTGCGCCGTACTGATCGCCCTCGCCGCCTGCGGCACGTCGGGTTCCGAGCAGCGGAACCCGGACCTCTCGCCCCGGGGCACGGCGTTGACCAAGGCCAAGCCGACCCGGCAGACCCTCACCACGACACTGGCCCTCAACGGGAACGTCACGATGAACCCCTCGTTCGGACTGGTCGCGCCGGTCGCCGGGCAGGTGCGGTTCGCCGAGCCGCCCACCGCCGAAGACACGCCGGCCAAACCGGCCCGTGTCGCGACGGTGTGGGCCGACGGGACGCCGCACCAGGTGGAGATCCCCGCCGGCGCGGTGTTCGCCGGTCGGCTGGTGGAGGACCGGTCGACCGTCACCGCCGGAATGCCGATCGTGTCGGCGAAACACGCGGGCTACGGCATCGTCGCCGACGTGGCGGGCACGCAGGCGTACCGGATCTCGGGTGCGTTGTCGGACGTGCGGGCCCAGATCAAGAACGGCCCCGGCCCGTTCCCGTGCGCCGTGCTCGGGACGATCGCGGCGCTGCCGGCCGGCACCGTGCCCGAGACACCGCCGCCGTCCGGTGAACCGCCCGCGCCGACACAGCAGGAGCGGAGCGAGTCGACCGGGCTGCGGATCGTCTGCACCGCGCCGGACGACGTGACGCTGATCAACGGTGCGACGGCGTCGGTCGAGCTCGTCACCGGCAAGTCGGACAACGCGCTGGTCGTCCCGGTCGAAGCGGTGGCCGGCACGCAGGGCAAGGGCAAGGTCGACGTGCTCAAGCCGGACGGCTCGCGGCGGACCACCGAGGTGGAACTCGGCATCACCGACGGCAAGGTGGTCGAGGTGAAGTCGGGCCTCACCGGGGACGAGGAACTCGCCGTCCCCGGGCCGAACCTGGCCGAGCCGGCTCCGGGCGGCGCGCACACCACGACGGGACCGGGCCGATGACACCGCTGATCCGACTGACCGGCATCACGAAGAAGCTGACCGGCCAGGGCGAGCCCCGCACGATCCTGTCCGGCGTCGACCTGACGGTCCACAGTGGACAGAGCGTCGCGATCCTCGGCCGGTCCGGCTCCGGCAAGAGCACCCTGCTCAGCCTCCTCGGCCTGTTCGACCGCCCGGACGAGGGACAGTACCTGTTGGGGGACAACGACATCACCAACGTCCCCGAACGGCGGGCGGCGTCCCTGCGCAGCGCCGGGTTCGGCTTCGTGTTCCAGCGCTTCTTCCTGCTCAAGCACCTCACCGCCGCGCAGAACGTGGCAATGGCGCTGGTGAACGGCCAGGGCAGGCTGTCCCGCCGCAAGCGCACGGCGCAGGTGCTGGCGGCGCTGGACCTGGTCGGCATCGCACACCTCGCCAAGCACCGGCCGCCCAGGCTGTCCGGCGGCGAGCAGCAGCGGGTCGCGATCGCCCGTGCGCTCGTGCGGGAACCCCGCGTCCTGCTGGCCGACGAGCCGACCGGCGCGCTCGACACCGAGACCGGCGCGCTCGTCATCGACGTGCTGCGCGGCGCGACCGAACGTGGCTGCGGTCTGGTGCTCGTGACCCACGACCGTGACCACGCACGCAAGATGGACGACGTGCTCGAACTGCACGACGGGCGGTTCGCGTGATGTCCTCCGGCAAGCTGCGCGCCGCGCTGGTGATCGGCGGCCAGGGCATCCGTGCCCGCAAGCTGCGCACGTTCCTGTCCATGATCAGTCTCTTTCTGGGTGTGCTCGCGGTGCTGACCGTGCAGGCAGGCGCGGAAATCGCCGAACGCTCGATGCTGGCGGGCGTCGAACTGTCACACGGCAAGGACGGCACGCTCAAGATGTACGTCCCTGAGGACGTCGAGGCGTCCCGTGTCGTCGAACAGACCCTCGCCGGCAGGTCGGACGCGGTGGCGACGATCGACCTGAACGCGGTCATCGGCGAACCCCGCGTGCGCCCGATCAACGAAGGGGCGATCCCGTTCGACCAGGCGCGCCCGAAAGGCCGGAAGGCGTGCGACGAAGCCGACTGCCCAGCGGCGAAGCCGGACGGCCAGGCGATCGAGGTCAGGCTCAACGCGCTGACCGGCGATATCCGCCGGTTCCGCCCGTTCCGGCAGATTTCGGGGCAGTGGCTGGACTTCACGTCGGCACCGTCGCTCGCGCCGAACATCGTCGTGAACGAAGAGGCCGCGAAAGGCCTGCGGCAGCACCGGGTTCCGGGTGAGATGGCCATGACCGGAGCAACCGCCAACGTGACACCGCAGGTGATCGGCGTGGTGGCGGACGGCAACCCGCAGCCGTCGGTCTACCTGCGCCTGGACGAACTGCGCAGCTGGCTGCCGAGCGCCCCGACCGCCGACAGCGCGCAGGGCGGCAACCGCCTCACCGTCATGCTGTCGCCGGACGCGACCGACATCCAGCGGACACTCCGCGCCCGCCTGGTCGCCATCGGCGTGGACGCCGAAGACCTCCGCGTCTACCCGGTCGACTCGAAGGAGGAGATGGAGGGTCAGCTCTCGATGCTGCGGTGGATCTTCCTGGGCATGGCGGCACTGGTGCTGCTGATCGGCGTCGCCGGGATTCTCAACGTGGGCCTGGCGACGGTCGGCGAACGCATCGAGGAGTTCGCGCTGCGCCGGGCCGTCGGCACACCGCGGATCCTGCTGGCGGGCATCGTGCTGGCGGAAACCCTGCTGACCGGCCTGCTCACCGCCGGCGCGGCGATCGGCACAGGCATCGTCGGCCTCAGGGTCGGGTCGTCCCTGTTCGGCGCGGGCTACCCGGCGCTACAGGGCATCACGTTCCCCTGGCAGGCGGGCTTCGCCGGCATCGTCGCCGGTCTGGCCGCCGGGGTGCTCGGCGGCCTGATCCCCGCCATCCGCGCCGCCCGGATCCCCATCGCGGCGGTGATGCGCGCCTGACGAAGCAAGAGGTCGGGAGCCCACTCCCCCCTTGTGTGCTCCCGACCAGGACCGACGCTACGGCGTCGGCCGGGAACGCCTGTCAGTCGTTCAGCCGACAAATCACAGGTCCTCCAGCCGGACCAGCCCGTCCTGGATGGCCCGCGCGACCAGCGCCGCCTTCGTGGGCGCGGGCCGGCCGGCGTGCGCGTACCTGATCCGGGCCCGGTCGATGTAGGTGTTCACGGTCCGCACGGACAGGTTCAGCTTGCGCGCCACCATCTCCTTCGACTCGCACGCGAACCAGTTGATCAGCACGTCCACCTCGCGCGAGGTCAGCAGCGGCCGGGCGGCCCTGGTGTCGGTGCCGATGGGCCGGGCCCACGGCGGCGGGGTGTACGGCAGGTCGCCCCCGGCGGAGCGGATGGCGGAGATCAGGTGTTCCGGGCCCTCGGCCTTGGTCAGGTAGGTGAGCACACCCATGTCCAGGCAGGTCAGGATCGTGTCGCGGTCGTCGCGCATGGAGTAGACGACGACCCGCCGACCCGCCTCGATCAGCCGCCGCAGGTCCGCGTACGCGGGGACCCGGCCGGCCAGGTGCAGGTCGAACACGATCACGTCGGCGTCCGCGCCCGGACCGGCCCACGCGACGGCGGGCGTCGTGCCGACGTCGACGACCTCGATGGCGGGTCGCGCCTGCGCGCACCACGACCGGATACCGGCGGTGATCGCCGGGTGGTCGTCCACCACGACCGCCGTCAGGTCCGCCACGTCGCCTCCACCCAGACCAGGTCCCCGTCGACCATGCTGGTCACCGTCACGGCGGGGTCGTCCTCGGCGTGCTCGTAAACCGTGCCGTCGGCGAGCACGCTCACCGTCACGGCACCCTCCGTGCCGATCAAGGTCACCTTGGCGCGGGACGTCGCCACGGCCAGCGCCCGCATCGCGGCGTCGGTCAACGCCCGGCGCACCGGCATCGGCGGGTCCGCGTGCTCGCCGAACACGTCCAGGTGCACGGTGACGCCCCGGCGTTCGGCGACCTCGGTGCACGCCCGCAGCTCGTGCAGCAGGGGGTCGGGCACGTCGTCGTGCTCGGCGAACAGCCGCCGCAGCCGGGTCGCCTCGATCGCGTAGCGGTCCCGGACGCGCCGGTCGCGCAGGTCGTTCGTCCCGGCCGCGAGGTCCGCCAGCAGCGGCACGGCGGTGGACCGCAGCCCCGCGTACCGGCTCTTGCGGTCCTCGTGCAGGTGTTCGGAGATCGTCTCGGCCAGCCGGACCTCCTCCGCCTGGCGGAGCACCCGCACCATGTGGGCGGCCAGCCGGCGCAGGATCACGGTGCCGAGCACGAACGCCACCTGCTGACCGGTGACCATGAGCGTCACGACCGAGAACCCGACGAGGTCCTTGCCCACGACGGCGGCGTGGGCGACGCCGAACGCGACATGGCCCGCCAGGAACACCATCGTGGCCCGCGGCCCGTAGTCCAGCAGCACCAGCAGCCCGTACCAGCCGGTCATCCCGTACGACCAGCCGCTGCCGGACTCGGTGGTGCCCACCTGGGTCCCGGTCGCGGCGAGGACCCGTGCGACGACCACCGTGCCGAGCAGCACCCACCGCAGCCACCCCAGCTCCCGACCCCGCACGAGCCGGACGGCCGCGACCAGCGAGACCGCCGCCAGGAGCCCGAAGGCGGTCCACTGCTGTGCCGGCAACGTGTAGGAGGAGGCGGTGCGTGCCAGGTAGGGCAGGCCGAAACCGAGCAGCGTGCCGGTGGCGATCAGCAGCGTGGCCTGCCGCAGCCGGGTCAGGATCTCCGCCATCGCCCGTTCGCGCAGCACCTCAGTCACGGGGCCACTCCAGCCGCACCCGGGTGCCCTCACCCGCGGCGGACGTCACCGTGGCCAGCCCGCCCACCCGCCGCATCCGCTCCACAATGGACAGTGAGATGCCGCGCGCGTGCGGTGACACCCGCCCGGTGTCGAAACCGACCCCGTGATCGACCACGTCCACCCTGACCAGGCCGTCGAACCTGGTCACGGTCAGGGTCGCGGTGCCGGTTCCGGCGTGCCGCGCCACGTTGGCCAGCGCCTCGCGGACGGACCGGCAGATCGCGGCGGCCGGCCCGGCGGGCAGCGTCACGGGCGACAGGCGCAGGTCCACCGGGGTGGCGGCGGTCCGGGCCACGTCACCGAGCATCCGGCTCAGGTCGTGGTCGGACGCGTCGTCCTCCCCGGTGAACGCGGCCAGGTCGCCGAGTGCCCGTTCGGTCAGCCACGGCTCGTCGCCGTTGATCGCACCGGTACCCGCGGCGAACAGCGTGGACGCCGCCGTGTCGTGCAGCAGAGCGAGGTGTTCGCGTTCGTCGGCCCGGCGCGCGGCGGCGACGGCGGCCTGCCTGCGGGCCTGCTCGCCGTGGGCCACGGCCCGGTCGACGGTCCGGCCGCCGGAACGCACGAGCAGCAGCAGCGCGCGGGACAGGGCCGCCTCGCCGAACGTCCACACCACGATCGGCACGTTCCCGGGCCACGTGCCCGCCACCGCGCCACCGGCCAGTTGGGCGAGCACGATCACGGTGGTGATGCCCGCGCCGACCGCCACCGTCGTGTACCACTGGTGCGCCAGCGCGGTGATCGACGTCGCGGCCAGCACCCAGTTCGTGTTGTCGTGCAACGAATGTCCGTCGATCGTCCACCGCTGAGTCAGGCTGAGCGCCACCAGGAGCGCCAGATCGACCGCGAGGACCCAGTGGCGCGGCCCGACCAGCACGAACACGGCATTCCACGCGGTGAGCACGACCGCGACGGAGACCGTCGTCCAGGTTGCCCCGATCGACAGCAACGGGACGAACCCCAGGCACAGCAACACGACCGTGCGGAGAGCCACCGTGAACCTGCGGCCGGTCGCGAGCACCTCCTCCTCCGTCGTGCCCATAGCGGAAGAGCCTCCCACGCTCCGCTGAACGGTGGCTGTCCGCCGATCAGTTGACACAGACCGAGGAATCCTCGGATATCACCCCGGCCGCACGGGTTGCCACCCACAGTTGGATTCGGGGAATTCCATTGAGGCAAAGGCGTTTCAACCGCCACCTGTTCGGCGGCAACACGACATCGCCCTTTGTGAACACTGGGCCGGATGAACGACCGCAGAGGGCCGGTCGACGCAGTCCGGACCGGACGAGCGTCTCCTTTCCCCGCAACCACAACGGCTTCACTCGTATGGGGAATGGCCGTCACCACGGAATCCCACCAGGCTTCCAAACCGAAGGGGCCGCCGGAGACGCTCTCGGACCGGGACACCGATATCGGATCGGTCGCACCACCGGTCGACAGCCCGCGCACCGGCCCCGTCGAACATCCCCGTCGGTTGAGAGGATCATCCGCCATGCCCGCAGAACCCGGTGACTACGCGTCCGCCAACGGCATCCGGTTGTGGTACCGCGACGAGGGCGTACCCACCGGAATCCCGCTGCTGCTGATCATGGGCCTGAACTCGCAGCTGATCCTGTGGCCCGACGAGATCGTCGCCGCGCTCGGCGACCGGGGCTACCGGGTGATCCGCTTCGACAACCGGGACAGCGGCCTGTCGGACAAGATCACCGCCACCATCCCGCCCGGCCGCAAGCCGCCGTACCGGCTGGAGGACATGGCCGACGACACCGTCGGCCTGCTGGACCACCTGGGCATCCGACAGCCGGCGCACGTGGTCGGCGCGTCGATGGGCGGCATGATCGCCCAACTGGTCGCCATCCACTACGCCGACCGCGTCGCGAGCCTGACCTCGATCATGAGCACGACCGGCGCGTTCGGGGTCGGCCTACCGACGTTCGAGGCCATCCAGGCCCTGCTGGAGCCCACGCCCGAACCCCGGGAGGAGGCCATCGCACACATCGCGAACATCTACCGGGTGATCGGCTCGCGGACCCACGCCGACACCGAACGCGAGCGCCGGCTTGCTTTGGCGACGGCCTCCTACGACCGGGCTTTCTACCCGGATGGCGCGAAACGCCAACTGGCCGCGATCGCCGCCGCCACCAACCGCACGCTGGAGCTGCGCAAACTCACCGTGCCCACTGCGGTCATCCACGGTGCCGAGGACAGCCTGATCAACGTCAGCGGCGGGCGCGCGACCCGCGACGCCGTCCCCGGCTCGACCTACCTCGAACTCCCCGACATGGGCCACGACCTCCCGCAACCCCTGTGGCCGCAGCTGATCGACGCCATCGACGCCAACGCCCGCAAGGCGGGCTGACCACCAACCCGGCCTGGCAGGGTTCCGGCAAAATCGTGGTGGCGCTCCAGGCCGTGATCCCGAGCCAGGACAACCCGCCGACACCGCCCCGGAACCCGTGCTTCAGAAAGCGCCTACACCAACCCCACCACCAACGCTTGCAATCAATGCGCTATCTATGCAGCGGGACCACGGCAGCGGGACCGAGGACTCAGCGCGCCCGTCTTCTACGCAGGTCTCCACTGGTGTCGGGAACGCTATTCACATGGACCA
>CBHFOL010000371.1:0-7884 GCA_965995405.1 uncultured Saccharothrix sp. | reverse complement strand
CGAGACCTGCGGCCACCACGGCCGCAGCCAGTCGGGTGTGCTGTCCTGCCATCGGATCCTCCACCGTTCCCACCAGGGCTTCGTCGTCCTGGTCGGTCGGGAACGGTAGGAGCGCGGGCCGGCACCGGTAAGGCATCGGTCGTAAGGGTTGTATTGGTCGTTTAGTTCGTGGCCGCGTTCACACCGGCTGGGTCACAATGCGTCGCATGTCCCGCCGCTCCGTCCCCCTCGGTGTCTCCCTGCTGGTGTTGCAGGTGGGCATCGTGCTGGCGACGACCTGCGCAGCGGGGCTGCTGGCGGTGAAGCTCCAGAGCGACCGGATCCGCGAGTCGTACAAGGACCGGATGCTGTCCGTCGCGGAGAGCGTGGCCCGGCTGCCCACGGTGGTCGAGGCGTTCTCCTCGCCGGACCCGGCCGCGACGATCCAGCCGCTGGCCGAGCTGATCCGCAAGGCGTCCAACGTCACCTACGTCGTGGTGACCGACCGCAACGGCGTCCGGTACGCCCACCCCGACCCCGGGCGCATCGGGAAGCGCGTCTCCACCGACCCCGGGCCGGCGCTGGCGGGCACCGTGTTCGTCGGCACCGAGACCGGCACGCTCGGCACGTCGCTGCGGGCGAAGGTCCCGATCCGGGACGAGGGCGGGCAGGTCATCGGCATGGCGTCGGTGGGCATCCTGGAGAGCGCGCTGTCCGCCGACCTGGCCGAGGACCTGCCGGAGCTGATCGGCTGGCTCGCGGGCGCGGCACTGATCGGCGTGCTCGGCGCGGCACTTGTCACCCAGTCGGTGCGGCGGCGCACGTTCCGGCTCGAACCGGCCGAGATCGCGCAACTGCTGGAGACCCGGGACGCGATGCTGCACGGCATCCGCGAAGGCGTCGTCGCCGTGGACGACCGGGAACGGCTCGCGCTGGTCAACGACGAGGCGATGCGACTCCTCGGGTTGTCTGAGGACCCGACAGGTCGACCCGCCGCCGAGGTGCTGGAGGACGGCGGCCTGCTGGACCTGGCGCGCGGCCGGGACGACGTGGCCGACCGGCTGGTGCTGGCGGGCGAGCGGGTGCTGGTCGCGAACCGGATGACCGCCAAGACGCAGGGCCGTCCGGTCGGCGTCGTGCTCACCCTGCGTGACCGGACCGAGCTGCACGACGCGTTGCGGGAGCTGGACGGGCAGCGGACCGTCACCGAGGCGCTGCGGGCACAGGCGCACGAGTTCTCCAACCACCTGCACGTCATCGGCGGCCTGGTCGAGCTGGACCGGCGGGCCGAGGCCGTCGCCTACATCGAACGCGTCGGCGGCGCGGGGTCCGTCACCTCCGACATCGTCTCCGGCGCGGTCGCCGACCCGGCGCTGGCGGCGTTGCTGCTGGCCAAGTCGTCCACCGCGCACGAACGCGGGGTGGCGCTGCGGCTGGACCCGACGTCGGCGGTGGACATCAGGGCCGGGGACGACGCGCTGACCGTGCTGGGCAACCTGGTCGACAACGCGGTGGACGCCGTGGAGACCGGCGGAACGGTGCGGGTGCTCGTGCGGTCGTCCGAGGACGGGGTGCGGGTGGTCGTGGACGACGACGGGCCGGGCGTGGCGGAGTCGCAGCGCGGGCGGATCTTCGGATTGGGCGTGAGCACCAAGGCGACGTCGGGCGCGCACGGGCGTGGGATCGGGTTGGCGTTGGTGTCGCGGGTGGTGACCCGGCGCAGCGGACGGGTGGAGATCTCCGACTCGGAGCTGGGCGGTGCGTCGTTCGACGTGTGGCTGCCGGAAACGGGTGTCCGGTGAACGTGCGCACGCTGGTCGTGGACGACGATTTCGCGGTCGCCGCCGTCCACCGGGGGTTCCTGGAGGCGATGTCGGAGTTCACCGTCGTTGGCGAGGCGCACGGCGGCGGTGAGGCGTTGCGGGCGGTCGAGTCGCTGCGGCCGGACCTGGTGCTGCTGGACATCCACCTGCCGGACATCTCCGGGCTGGAGGTGTTGGCGCGGCTGCGGGCGCGGAGCGGGCCGCCGGTGGACGTGATCGCGGTGACGGCGGCGCGGGAACGGGAGACCGTGCGGCAGGCGATGGTCCGGGGCGTCGACCACTACCTGGTGAAACCGTTCACCAGGAACGCCTTCCAGGACCGGATGCGGCAGTACCTGGCGCGGCGGACCGAGGTGCAGCGGCTGGGGCAGTGGCTCGACCAGGACGAGGTCGACCAGCTCCTGCAACACCGGCCGCGGGCATCCGGGCTGCCGAAGGGGTTGTCGACGGTGACGTTGCGGCTGGTGACCGAGGCGCTGCGGGACTGCTCCGGCGACCTGTCGGCCCAGGAGGTCGGCGAACGCGCCGGCCTGTCACGGGTCAGCGCGCGGCGCTACCTGGAGCACCTGGTCACCATCGGCAAGGCGGAGGTGCAGCCGCGCTACGGCATGGCCAACCGGCCGGCGCACGGGTACCGACTCACCTGAGCCCGCGGTTTCGCGGTCCGGCGGCGGACGTAGCGCGTGCCGACCTACCGCCGGATCCGCCGGTAGCGCCGCCGCACGGGCCGGATCCTTGGCCCCGCATCGACACAGGTGTTCTCACACTCCAACCGCCCCGAATCGCGGACGATGCGAACTCGCGACGGTTGGGGATGCAGAAATCAGGCACTCAGCAACCAGTGGCGAGGGTGTAGCAGCGTAGTGGTGGCTCCGTGGTGATCAGGTTCGATGTCACGAACGCCTCGGCCACGCTTGCGGTGAGGCCGGCGAGGTCGGTCGCGAAGGTCAGCGGGTTCACCCCCGACATGAACGGTCGCGCGCATGTGCTGAGGGCGTTGGGCTGGAGTCGGGTGATGTCGGCCGGGCCGGGGTTGTCCAGCGCGTCCATCACGAACGCCTCTCCGGCCGGGTCGAAACTGCCGAGCTTGACGTGGTCGGAGACATACAGCGGGCCGCACAGGCCCTGCACGCGATAGTTCGCGATCGAGCCGCTACCGGTGGACGTGGACAGGAAGCCGCTGGTCGGTGGCAGGACCACCTCGTCCTGGTCGGTGATGACGCTGGTGTAGTCGATGCCGATGAAGGTTTCCTGGAAGGAGTTCAACGCCCGGAGGAAATCGGAGTCGGTGCGCTGCTGCCACGCCGCAGCCGCGCAGGGCAGTTGGCAGGCCACGTCGGCGTCCAGGGTGCCGTGGTTGGACGGTGCCAGGCCGATGACGTCCTCGACCAGGGGACGCGTGTCGGGCCAGAACCGCAGTGACCAGCGGGCCACCATGCCGCCCTGGGACCAGCCGAGGATGCTGACCTTGCGGTGCGCCCTGGCGTGCATCTCGCGGATGGCGAAGGTGACGTACTCACCGCGGGTCTGGATGTCCTCGGAATTGTCGAAAGCCTGGGGACTGGTCCGGATGTTCGAGGTACACCAGGGAATCCCGCGCATGGTCAGCGCACGTACGTAGTTCCAGCGGAAGTTCGCGTCGGTGTTGGACCAGGTGCCATCCAGCAGCAGCACCGGAGCCCGCGACGCGTTGTCCAGGTTGGTGGAGCAGACCAGGCCGGCCTCCAGATCCTCGGCGGGCACGCTCAGAGCCGGACCCGGCCGGTTGACCGGCGCGAACTCCACCTGGGCGCCGACTCCCGCCGCCGGCACCACCAACACCGACAGCACCAGGGCGGATGACAACAGAAGACCACGCGCGACCACCATGGGTCCCATCTCCTTCTCGTGCCGCCTCCCCTGTGCCCTCCACTATGCGGCCGACCAAGGAATAGGCACCCACCGTGACCAGACCATCACCTACCCGTGACCATTACTCCATCTGCCCTACCTGCGGGTAGCCGTGACTTCCCGTTGGTGATGCGGAACGCGAGGAACTTTGCGGACCTGCGCACGGTGGTACTCCGCGCTCGCTTCGGGCTTTGCTCCGTGGCCTACTGCCCCGGTATCCATTGTCCCACAACGGGTACGGCAATCCGGCGAGCCCACTGGTCCGGCCGGCCCCGGGGCCGCCGCAGGCGCAATCGCCCCCGACCGAACGGGCGCTGTGTTCGCCCCCGGCACTGCGGTACGAAGTCCCCGGGGGAGTTACGAAGTTCCGGGGGGCTCCGGTCAGGTGAGTTCTGGGCGGTCGACCGGTTTCGGGTCCTCGGGGCGGACGTCGACCACGTCGCCGTCGATCACCACACCGCCTGCCATCGGCGGGCGGCCGTAGCGGAGGTTCAGGGTCATCTCACGTTCGCGCTGCTCGGCACGGGCCGCGATGCGCCGGCTGATCAGCCGGCGGGTCGGGGGGAACAGCAGGAACAGGCCCACGACGTCGCTCAGGAAGCCCGGCACGATGATCAGGAAGCCCGCCGCGGCGATGAGCACGCCGTCGGCGATCTCCTGGTGTGGCGGACGGCGGGTGCGCAGGGCCTCGGAGAACGCCGCCATCGTGCGCGCGCCCTCCCGTCGCATCAGCAGCGACCCGACCACTCCGCCCAGGATGAGCAGCCCGAGCGTGGGCAGGAACCCCCACGTCCCGAAGGCCGCCACGAGGGCGGTGATCTCGACAGCCAGACCGATGAGCACTACGGCGAACACGCGCATACCCCACCAACGAACGAACCGCCCAAAACACTCCCTGCCGAAATATTTACGCCGAAGTGCACATCTGACAGCATATCTTTACGCCACTCAACGGTTAGGGAGTATGGATGACTGCGCTACACGAGGTCGTGCCCGCGCGGCACCGGACAGACCTCCAGCCGTACAACTACGTCCGGCGGGAACTCGTCGAGCCCGACTGGCGGCGGTTCCCCGGCTGGCGGGCCGTCACCGACGCCCAGTGGCGCGACGCCCAGTGGCAGCGGGTGAACTGCGTCAAGAACATCAAGCAACTCCGCGCCCTCATGGGCGACCTGCTGGACGAGCGGTTCTACACCGAGCTCGCGGCCGACCAGACGGACCTCGCCACCATGTCCATGCTGCTTCCGCCGCAGATGCTCAACACCATGGCCCCGGACGCCGCACCGGCCGGTTTCACCGACGCGTTCCTCGCCGACCCGGTCCGCCGCTACATGCTGCCGGTGCGCTCCGACCGCGACCCGCGGTGGCCCAGCCACCCGCACTCCGAGCGCGACTCGCTGCACGAGGCCGAGATGTGGGTGGTCGAGGGTCTGACCCACCGCTACCCGACCAAGGTGCTCGCCGAACTGGTGTCCACCTGCCCGCAGTACTGCGGCCACTGCACCCGCATGGACCTGGTCGGCAACTCCACACCGCAGGTGGAGAAGCACAAACTGCTGCTCAAACCGGTGGACCGGCAGGATCTGATGATCGACTACCTCAAGCGCACGCCCGGCGTGCGGGACGTGGTGGTCTCCGGCGGCGACGTGGCCAACGTGCCGTGGCCGCAGCTCGAATCGTTCCTGATGCGGCTGCTGGACATCGACTCGGTCCGCGACATCCGGCTCGCCACCAAGGCACTGGCGGGCCTGCCCCAGCACTGGCTCCAGCCCAGGGTGGTCGAGGGGCTGGAACGGGTGGCCAACACCGCGTCCCGGCGCGGCGTGAACCTCGCCATCCACACCCACGTCAACCACGTGCAGTCGGTGACACCGCTGGTCGCCGAGGCCGCCCGCACCGCGCTGGCGGTCGGCGTGCGGGACGTGCGCAACCAGGGCGTGCTGATGAAGGGCGTCAACGCCACCTCGGACGACCTGCTCGACCTGTGCTTCGCGCTCCAGGGCGAGGCGAACATCCTGCCGTACTACTTCTACATGTGCGACATGATCCCCAACGCCGAGCACTGGCGGGTCGCGGTGTGGGAGGCGCAGGAACTCCAGCACGCCATCATGGGCTACCTGCCCGGCTACGCCACGCCGCGCATCGTGTGCGACGTGCCGTACGTCGGCAAGCGGTGGGTGCACCAGCTCGCCGAGTACGACCGGGAACTGGGCATCTCGTACTGGACCAAGAACTACCGGACCGGCATCGAGCTCCAGGACGACGGACTCCAGGACGAGGACGCCCTGGACCGCCGCTACCCGTACTACGACCCGATCTCCACGCTCGGCGACACCGGCCGCGAGTGGTGGGCCGGACAGGGCTGACGGCGGGACCCGCGATCAGCGTTCGGTCATGCCTCCGTGCAGGTGGCCGACCTGGATCGCCGTCCCGTGGTGCGTGCCGGTCATGACGTTCATGACCGGCGCGGGGCGGGGGCGCTTCTGGACGGATTTCGCGGTGTCGAGCGACTGCTGGTAGTCGCCCATCCCGTGCTCCAGCAGTTCGCCGCTGAGCTTCGGCACGTACAGGTAGACGGTGCCCGCGTACTCCTTGACCTGGACGAGCCTCGGCACCACCCGGGACGCGGGCAGCGTCGCGAAACCACTGGCCAGGACGTCCTCGAACACCCGCTGGGACAGCGCCACGGACAGGAACGTCTGGTCCGGGTCCGACCGGGTGAGCACCTCGCGGACGGGCTCGGCGTCGAGCAGGCGGTGGGTGGTGATCACCGTGCTGCCCACCGCCTCCGCCGTGCCCCCTTCCGGCTCGCGCACCGGACCGACGTTCAGGCTGGCCCGCATCCGCAGCCGCAACCGCCGGTCCTGGGCGCGCAGCCGGGCGTCCCGCTCGCTCAGCACGTCCTGCAACGTGTCGAACAGCCTGCTGACCACCGCGGGCAGGTGGCGGGTGTCGAAGCCGACCCCGAACCCGTCCCCGGTGTTGTGCGGGAACAACGCGTCCCGCCAGACGTGGCCGAGCCCGGCCCGTTCGAAGGCCACGTTCAGCACGTCGTGGATCATCTCCGCGAGCACCGCCTGGCCGGGATCGGTGTTGCTGCCGAAGTTCTTGGTGTCGACCACCAGCACCCCTCGGTACGGCGGCAGCTCGATCAGCTCGTCGACGGTCATCCGGTTCTCCCCTCGCGACGTCCCGATCGTTCCGAAGCACGACCGACGTGTCCAGGACATCGCCCGGATGGCCCCACCGCCCGCTGAGCCTCAGCCCAGCAGCCCGTTCATCCGGCCGTAGTCGATGCTGCCGCCGACGGCGTAGGTGCCGTCGGTGAGCAGCTCCACCGCCGCCTGGTGCGCCAGCGAATACGCGGCCTCCGCGATCCCCTGCCCCACGCTCACCCGCGCCACACCCAGCCCGGCCAGTTCCGCGACCGTCGGCGAACCCCGGCCCGCCAGCACGTTCAGCGGCGCGTCGATCCGCTTCACCAGCTCCGCGATCGTCTCCGGGTCGGCGACACCGGGCACGAAGATCCCGTTCGCGCCCGCCGCCAGGTACGCCGCGGCCCGGCGCACCGTGTCGTCCACGCTCGCGTCGCCGAAGAAGTAGACATCGATGCGGGCGTTGACGAACAGGTCGATCCCCGCCTCGTCGGCGGCCCGGCGGATCGTGCGCAGGCGGGCCGCGTGGGTATCCGGGTCGAGCAGCCGGGCGTCGGCGCTGTCCTCGACGTTGACGCCGACGACACCCGCCGCCAGCACCTGGCCGGTCGTCTCGGCGAGGTCCTCGCCGTAGCCGCCCTCGATGTCGGCGGTGACCGGGACGTCCACGGCGGCGGTGATCCGGGTCAGCGCGGCGATCGCACCCGCCCGGTCCAGCCGGCCGCCGTCCGGGACGCCCAGGCTCCACGACACGCCCGCGCTGGTGGTCGCGACCGCGCGTGCGCCGGCGTCCTCGACGAGCCGGGCCGACGCCGCGTCCCAGGCGTTCGGCAGCACCAGGACCGGGCCGGTGTGCAGCTGGTGGAAGATCTCGGCTTTGTCCTGCTGGGACATGACTGGGTGCTCCGGTGGTGAGATGTCCGTTGTCGGGTGTCAGCCTGGCCTGTCCCCCGTCCCCTGTCCGGCCGGATCCGGACAAGACCCCCCCGGGGTCCGGATCCGGCCCGCGGTCCGGCCCCCGAACCACAAGACCGGCC
>CBHFOL010000370.1:0-7906 GCA_965995405.1 uncultured Saccharothrix sp. | reverse complement strand
GCCCCCGAACGACCGGTTGGCCAGGAGGCCGCCGTACTCGCGCGCGAACGGCACGCCCTGGGCCACGCACTGGTCGATGATGTTCACGCTCAGCTCGGCCAGCCGGTAGACGTTCGCCTCGCGCGCCCGGTAGTCGCCCCCCTTGATGGTGTCGTAGAACAGCCGATGCACCGAGTCGCCGTCGTTCTTGTAGTTCTTGGCCGCGTTGATGCCGCCCTGCGCGGCGATGCTGTGCGCGCGGCGCGGACTGTCCTGGTAGCAGAACGACTTCACCTGGTAGCCCAGCTCGCCCAGGGTCGCGGCGGCCGAACCTCCGGCGAGGCCGGTGCCGACCACGATCACGCTGCGGTTGCGGCGGTTCGCCGGGTTGACCAGGCGGGCGGAGAACCTCCTGCGGTCCCAGCGGGATTCGATCGGCCCGGCCGGCACGCGCTGGTCGGCGATCGGGGAACCTTCGGTGTACAGCGGCATTGTCAGCTCACCAATCCGGTGAAGACGGCGAAGGGAACGGAGAGGAAACCGGCGCAGATCACGACCGCCACGCCCAGCCCGGCCACCCGGGACGTGGTGACGCCCAGGGTCTGCGTGGCGCTCCACACGCCGTGCCGGATGTGGAAACCCAGCGCCAGCACGGCGACCGTGTAGGCCAGCACCACGTACCAGTGCTGGAAGTCGGCGACGACGTTGGCGTTGATCGCGCCCTCGACACCGTTCGGGTTGAGCCACCCGACGGTCAGGTCCAGCAGGTGGTAGACCACGAACAGCGCGATGATCACGCCACCCCAACGCATCGTGCGCGCGGCGTAGGAGCCCTGCACGGCCCGTCGGTGCTCGTAGCGGCCACGGGCCTTCCGGGAGCGCGCGGTCAGCTGGTACGCGGCCACCATGTGCAGCACGACACACGCGAGCAGCCCGACCCGGGCCGGCCAGACCACGCCGATGTCACGCAGCCAGCGCCCGTACGCGTCGAGGTTGTCGGGCCCGAAGAAGATCGACAGGTTGGCGGTCATGTGGGCCACGACGTAGAGGAACAACGCGGCCCCGGTGACCGCCATGACGGCCTTCTTGCCGATCGTGCTGCGGTAAAGCCGGATCGTCTCCACGGCACCGACGCTAGGAACCGGTGTGACGAGTCGTCCAATACATCGTGAGCTGCCTGAGGATAGCCTGAGGCTATGACGCTCCAGCAGCTGGTGTACTTCCTGGCAGTGGCCCGGACGCGGCACTTCACCAAGGCGGCGGAGGAAGTGCGTGTGGCGCAGCCCTCACTGTCCAAGCAGATCCACGCGCTGGAGAAGGAACTCGGCGCGGAGCTGTTCAGCCGGGCGCGCGGCAACATCACGCTCACCCCGGCGGGTGAGGCGCTGCTGCCGGTCGCCGGTCGCATCCTGTCCGATGTGGACACGGCACGGCTGGAGGTCGCGGAGCTGGTGGGGCTCAAGCGCGGACGGGTGCGGGTCGGCGCGACGCCGAGCCTGTGCGGCAGCCTGTTCGCCGACGTCATCAAGCGCTACCACGACGCCTACCCCGGCATCCGGGTGTCGGTGACGGAGAGCGGCTCGCGGGACCTGGTGCGGGCGCTGGAGGCGGGTGACCTGGACCTGGCGCTGGTCATCGTGTCGCCGTCGGACGCGAACCGGGCGCTGACGGTCGTGCCGGTGCTGCGCGAAGAACTCGTCGTCGCGTCGGCACAGCCGTTGGGTGTCGCCAGGATGCGCCTGACCGACCTGGAAAACCACCCGCTCGTGATGTTCCGGCCCGGCTACGACCTGCGCGAGACGACCTTGGCGGCGTGCCGCAGCGCGGGGTTCGAACCGCAGTTCGCCGTGGAAGGAGGGGAGATGGACGCCGTGCTGCGGTTCGTCGAGGTGGGTCTGGGCGTGGCGATCGTGCCCAGCACCGTGCTCGCCGCGAGGTCACTGCACGGCACACCGCTCGCGCCGAGCACCACCCGAACGGTTGGCCTGGCCCACCGGACGGACGTAGCCCCGACTACCGCCGCGCGCGCGTTCCAGAACGTCCTGCTGGGGTTCCTGCGCGGCGCGGAGATGCCGGCCGGGGTGCACCTCACGACGTCGTAGGCTCGCTCAATGCTCATCCGACGCGAGACACCCGACGACGTCCGGGCGATCACGGACGTCACCGACGCGGCGTTCGCGAAGCAGCCCGGCGGGGAAGCCTGGCTGGTGACCGAACTCCGCGACGACAGCGGCTGGATCCCCGCCCTGTCCCTGGTCGCCGAAACCCCCACCGGTGACGTCGTCGGCCACGTCCTGTGCACCCGCGCCACCGTGAACGGCGCGCCGGCCCTCGGCCTCGGCCCGCTCAGCGTGCACCCGGACCACCAACGCCAAGGCGTCGGAAAAGCCCTGGTGCACGCCGTGCTGGGGGCCGCCGACGCCCTCAACGAGCCCCTGGTGGCGCTGCTCGGCGATCCGGACTACTACCACCGGTTCGGATTCCGCCTCGCCGACACCTACGGCATCGAACCCCCGAACCCCGACTGGTCGCAGCACTTCCAGGTCCGCACCCTGCACGCCTACCGCCCCAACCAGCGCGGTCCCTTCCGCTACGCCGAGCCGTTCGAACGCCTCTGAAAAGCACCGACCGCCGCAGCGTGGCTCCGCTGCGGCGGTCGGTGTCCGTGGGGGTCAGGCCAGGGTGAAGGCCAGCACCGCCGTCGCCGTGAAGTCGATGGCGGGCTCCGAACTCGGCCAGGACGCGGCCTCGTCCACGAACCTGGACGCCGAGGAGTCGAACTCCTTGGTGTACGGCTTGGCGCACGCGGTCGCGCCCGCCGGCATCTCGCCCAGGTCGTCGAACAGCGCCTTGGCGTTCGGCCCGTTGATCACGGCCCCGATCAGGATCTTCTGGTCACCGCTGGTGTCCCCGACGATGTTCGCCGCCTGGTGGTGCGGGCACTGCGGGAACCGCGCACCCACCCCGACCACGAGGCTGGTGCCCCACGCGTTCGCGCCCAGCGTGAAGTTCCGCTGCTGCACGCCGAACGCGTCGAACGCCCGGTCGCCGGTCAGCTGCCGGTAGAGACGCGCGGTCGCCGCGAACCCGAAGCTGCGGGTGGCCGCGTCGAACGCGGTCACACTCGCGGCCGTCCGGAACGGGCTCTTCGCCGCACTGTCCACACCGGACTTGAGCTGCCGGCGCAGGTCGCCGACGACCTGGCTCTCCGTCACCTCCGCGCCCGGCACACCGGCCCGCAGCAGGCGGACGAGGTCGTGGTGCCCCAACGCGCTGGTGTTGTAGACGTTGAGGGTGTCGGCGTCCCCGCTCGCCAGGTAGACGGCGGCCCAGTGGGTCGCGGCCTTGGCCCAGCCGGCGGCCCGCGGGTCGTTCAGCGCCTTGCCCGCCAGCGCCAGCTGGGTCGCGCCGAACTCCATGTCGTCGGCCCACGAGTCCTCGGGGTAGTAGGCGTGCGGGAACGCCGTCACCAGCTCGCCGACGTTCGAGGTCTTGGCCGCCGCGAACAGCGACGCGCCCTGCTCCAGGTAGTCGCGGGCCTTCTGCGGGTCGGTCTCCAGCTGCGCGGCCAGCCCGAACGAGGCGCTGACCCGGCCGACCAGGTTGGGGCTGATCGCCTCGCCCGGCCGGTTGGCGCGGAACACCGGCCGGTACTTGATGAAGTACTTCTCGTCGCCCGGCTTGACGTTCAGCTTGTCGTCCGCCTCGGGCAGCCGCCACACGTCGTGGTCGCCCACGAAACCGTGCGCCTCGCTGCCCGTGCCGATGCCGACCTGCGCGTAGAGCACCTTGTTGTCGGCGTCCCAGACCTTGTCCAGCCACCGCAGGCCGAACGCGGCCTCGGCGGTGAGCGCGGCGTTGGGCTTCTCGCGCCGGGAGAGCAGCAGCGACGCCGTCGAGTACGCCGAGGCGTGGGTGAACTTCACGAAGTCGCCCGCGTCGAACCAGCCGCCTTCGACGTCGACCTTGGTCCCGGTGGGCCGCAACGGTTCCGCCAGCTCGTCGCCGCCGTCACCGCGGAACACCGGCGTCTCGTAGACGGTCGCGGTGCGGTCGGACAGGTGCGCCTGCCTGCGCCCGAGCCGACCGGGGATCACGTCCGCGCCGTCCCGCTGCGCCTGGAAGAACTCGACCGTGTTCCCGGCGACCGGGTCGAACAGGCCACCGCCGATCCGGAACGGCGACGACGTGACGCCGCCCGCCTTGACCCGGTACGTGCCCGCCTTGTCCAGGCCGGAGAAGTCCAGCGGCTGCACCTTCTTGTACTTCGTGTTCCACGAGCCCAGGGACGAGCCGACCTTGCCGGTGAACACCGTCTTCCCGCTCGCGTCGACCACCGTGAAGTTGCCGGACACCGCCGACGACGACATCAGGTAGCCGAGTTTCGCCTCGGCCGGGCCGTACCCGACCTGGTCCAGCCGTACCTGACCGACCGGCGCGGCCTGCGCCGGCACCGCCGACACCGACGCGACCAGGGCGAACGCCAACGCCCACCGTGGGAACCGCATGGAACCTCCCGCTCCGGCCGGCGGCGGTGGCCTTAAGTAAAGAAACTTCCCTAATTGATTGGGAAGACTAGCCGCCGACCGTCCCGGTCACCAGCCCTCGGGCGGTTCCACGAACGCATTGCCCAGATCACGGGTCAGCGACAGCGCCCGCCGCACCCACGACGCGGTGGCCCCGGCCAGCCCGCAGGTGGGCGTCGGCAGCGCGTGCGAAGCCAGGATCGAACGCGGGAAACCGAGCCGGTCCACCAGGTCCAGCGCGGGTTTCGCCAGCTCGCGCAGGCCCACCGGACGGCCCGGGTCGGTGCTCGGCGTGACCCCGAGGAACAGCGTCGTGCGCTCCTCCCAGGCTTCGCCCACCTCGTCCCACAGCGTCGGGTCCAACACGGACACGTCGAACGCGATCGCCTTCGCGCCCGCCTCGCGCAGCAGCGAGATCGGCGGGCGGGGCGCGCAGCAGTGCACGACCACGTCCGTCCCGACGCCCTCGATCACGCCCTGCAACAGCGCCCGCGCGTCGGGCTCCGGGACCGCCGCGACCGTGCCGAGCTTGGACGGCGTCGGCAGCAGGCCGCGCAGCACGGCGGGCAGCGTCGGCTCGTCCAGCTGCACGACGACCCGCGCGCCGGTCCGCTTCGCCACCTCGGCGACGTGCCGGGCCAGCCCCTCGGTCAGCGACTCGGCGAACTCGCGCAGCGCGCCCCGGTCGGTCAGCACCCGGTGGCCGCGGGCCAACTCGATCCCGGACGCCAGCGTCCACGGTCCGGCCGCCTGGATTTTCACGGTTGACGGCGTCCGACCGTCCGCCGCCTCCTCGAACGCGTCCAGGTCGCGGCGCATCAGGTCCACCGCGCGGCGGTGGTCCCGACCGGGGTGCGCGGCGGTCCGGTAGCCGGACGTCACGATCTCCACCGGCAGGTCCACCAGCAGGCCGGCGGTGCGCCCGATGATGTCCGCGCCGACCCCGCGCGCGGGGAGTTCGGGCAGGTGGGGAAGGTCGGGAAGTTCGCCGAGGACGATCCGGGCGGCCTCCAGCGGGTCCGTGCCGGGCAGGGACCCGATGCCGGTTGCGGCACCGGCGGGCCAGGGGGCAGCATCCACGGCGCACAGTCTCCCACCCCTGGTTTCGACCCGGTTAAGACGGAAAAGGTCTAGACCCATTGACGAGGTGGTCTAGGCCACCTACCGTCACCTTGTCGGTGCTGACAGTTGTCGCACCGCACACGACGTGGTGTGGGGGCGTGCCGCGCCCCGCGCTCCCGCACCACTTCCAAACCCGTCCCCCTGCCACGGGAGCAAGTGCGATGTCGAAAAAGCGCAATGGCCTGGCCGTGCTCGCGGCCGTGGTCGCGGCAGCCGTGACCACCGGCCTCGTCCTGGCCGCCCCGGCGGGTGCCGCCGCGACCCCCACCGCCGTGTTCAGCCAGGACGCCTCCTGGGGTTCCGGCTACCAGGGCAAGTACACCATCACCGCCGGGAGCACCGCGCTGACCGGCTGGAAGCTGGAGTTCGACCTGCCGGCGGGCAGCAAGCCCGGCTCCTACTGGGACGCCACGCTGGCCACCTCCGGCAACCACCACACGTTCACCAACCGCGAGTACAACGGCAACGTCGGGGCCGGCGCGTCCGCGTCGTTCGGGTTCCTGGTCAGCGGCAGCGGCCTGCCGGCCAACTGCAAGCTCAACGGGCAGTCGTGCTCGGGCGGCACCACGACGACCACGACCACCAGCACCACGACGTCCACTTCGACGTCGACGTCCACTTCGACATCCACTTCGACCACGACGTCGAGCAGCACGACGACCACGACCACCAGCCACCCGCCGACCGGCAGCATCAAGTCCGCGCCGTACGTGGACATCACGATGCCCACGTCGTCGCTGGAGTCGATGGCCCGCGCGACCGGGCAGAAGGTGTTCACGCTGGCGTTCGCGCTCGCCGACAGCTCCGGCTGCAACCCGTCGTGGGGCGGCACGATCCCGCTCAACGACAGCCGGATCATCAACGACGTCAAGGCGTTGAAGGCGCTCGGCGGCGAGGTGATCGTGGCGACCGGCGGCGCGGCCGGACCGTACCTGGAGTACAGCTGCTCCACGGCCGACGCCCTGCTCGGCGCGTACAAGAAGGTGCTGGACGCGGTCGGCAGCAACCACCTGGACGTGGACGTCGAGGCGTCCATCCCGCACGACCTGGTCAACACGGCGCTGAAGAAGCTCCAGACCGAGCGCGGCACGTCGATCAGCTACACGATGCGCGTCCAGGGCGACGACTACGGCATGGACCCGTACTCGGTACAGATCCTCCAGAACGCGGCAGCCAAGGGCCTCACCGTGCTGGTGAACCCGATGACGATGGAGTTCGGCTCGTCACGGGCGGACTGGGGCGACGCGGTGATCGCGGCGGCGGAGAGCTCGCTCAAGCAGATGAAGCAGATCTGGCCGGCGAAGTCGGACGCGGAACTGAAGCGACTGCTCGGCGTGACCCCGATGATCGGCCGCAACTTCAACGGCAAGATCTTCACCCAGGCGCACGCCAACAAGCTGGTCGCGTGGGCGAACACCAACCGGATCGGTCTGCTCGGCTTCTGGTCGGTGGGCCGGGACAACGGCTCGTGCCCGGGCGGCGGCATCTCGCCGACGTGCAGCAGCATCTCGCAGGGCCTGTACGAGTTCACCAACATCTTCAAGGGCTTCACCGCCTGACCGGCGGTCCTGTCAGCCCGCCGTCAGGCCGTCCGGGGTTCCCCTGCCCGCTGCGGACGTGACACCTGATCCGACCGCCGCCCGAACGTGGGCGGCACGGGATCGGTACACGTCCGTAGCGTGAACCCCGGATCGGCGTGACCGGTCGGCACCTGCGCTTGGCCCAGGGGCCGGTCCCAGGTCAGAACAACGGCGTGAAGTGGATCCGGAACTTCAAGTCCGGGCGTTCGCTGTCCGACGACGCCATCCAGTACTCCCCCGCCCGCACGATGCCGCCCGCGTAGCTGTTCCGCTCGCTCCAGGACTCGATCACGCCCACGCTCCTCGTAGGCGGGTTCTCGGTGCCCACCAGCAGCGACACCGTCGCCGTCCAGCCGGTGTCGAAGTAGATCGCCACGTAGCCCGGCACGGCCGCCCGGTACACGGTGTCGAGTCGGGCGTCGAAGCGCTCGCCGAGCGGTGCCAGCCGTGGCTCCAACGCGGCCACGGCGGCCTCGGCACGGGATGCGAGCCTCCAGCCGGGACGCGTCGGCGAGCAGCGGCCGGGCCGCATCGAGCTGGGCGGTCAGCGTCCGGACCTGGAACTCCAGTTCGCGGACCCGGTTCTCCAGTGCCTCTTGCCGTGCCGAGCCGAACATCCGACCTCCAGTGCGGGCTACTCGCGATTGGAGTGGTGGGGGGGGCGGGGGGGTGGGCCCCCCCGCCCCCCCAGATAAACCA
>CBHFOL010000369.1:0-7908 GCA_965995405.1 uncultured Saccharothrix sp. | reverse complement strand
AGGATCGCGCTCCGCACGTGCGCTTCGACATTGGGGAACGCGCGGGCGTACACGGCGTCGATCCCGCCGCGCATCCAACCCGAGGAATTCGCCGGGCTCACCACGGCCTCGGCCACGATGTCGAGCACCGAACCCCGGTGCACCTCGACACCACTCCGACCGTCGGCGACGCCCGACCACGCTGTCGCGAGCGGCTCGTCGACAGCGCACAGCACCAGACGGGGAACAGCTACCGGAGCGTTGATCTCACCCTCCGTATCGGCGGACACATCCGCAAGCATTCCAGGACACAGGGGTCCGGTGGAACGGGGGCGGGCACCCGCCGGGCGGGTGATCCTCGCCTCAACGACGATCACTTGCGGTGGTGCTCGTATCGTTGCGGCCGTGCTCGCCTACTTCGGACCGCAGGGAACCTTCACCGAGCAGGCCGCGCGCGCCTTCGCCGGCACGGATGAACTCGTGCCTTACGACACCGTGCCCGCCGCGCTGGCCGCCACCCGTCTGGGCGACGCCGACGCCGCGTGCGTGCCGGTGGAGAACTCCGTCGAAGGCGCGGTGCCCGCGACCATGGACGCGCTGACCGAGGGCGAGCCGCTGGTCGCCGTCGCGGAGACCGTGCTGGACGTGCGGTTCAGCGTGCTGGTGCGGCCCGGGGTCACCGAGCCGAAGACCGTCGCCAGTCACCCGCACGCCATCGCCCAGGTGCGGCACTGGCTCGCCGAACACCTGCCGGGCGCGACGGTTGTCGCCACCACGTCCACGGCGGCGGCTGCGCGGGCCGTGCTGGCGGGTGAGTTCGACGCTGCCGTCAGTGCGCCGGTCGCCGTTCGGCACTACCCGTTGGAGGTACTTGCGACGGATGTGGCGGACGTGCGGGACGCGAAGACCAGGTTCCTGCTGGTGCGGCGGCCCGGGAGTCTGCCGGGGGCGACCGGGAACGACCGGACGTCGGTCGTGGTGACCGCTTCCGACCGGGTCGGGGCGCTGTCGGAGCTGCTGGCGGAGTTGGCGTTGCGGCGGATCAACCTGACGCGGATAGAGTCGCGGCCCACCAAGGGTCGGCTCGGCGAGTACCGGTTCTACATCGACCTGGACGGGCACGTGGCGGAACCCCGGGTGGGTGACGCGTTGGCCGCGTTGCGGCGGCACTGCCCGGACACGCGGTTCCTGGGGTCGTACCCCAAGTTCATCGCGGTCGGTGGTGGGGCCGAGCCGGTCGGCACATCGGTGGGGAACGAGGAGTTCGTGGCGGCGGCCGAGTGGGTGGCGTCGGTGCGGGAAGGGCTGGGGGCGTGAAACTGATCCTGGTGCGGCACGGGGAAACCTCGTCGAACCTCAAGATGGCGCTGGACTCGCTGCCGCCGGGACCGCCGTTGACGGAGGCGGGGGTGGTCCAGGCGGCAGCCCTCGCGGAGTCGCTGTCGGCCACCGAGTCGGGGGTGGTCGCGGTGTATGCCAGCACGGCGGTCCGGGCCCGGCAGACCGCCGCTCCGGTGGCGGAGGCGTTCGGGCTGGACGTCGAGGTGCTGGAGGGCGTGCAGGAGATCTTCTGCGGTGACCTGGAGGGGCGCCACGACCGCGAGGCGTTCGAGATCTTCCTCGGGGTCGTCGGGGCGTGGGCGGGTGGTGACCTGGACGTGGCGATCCCGGGCGGCGAGAGTGGCCGCCAGGTGCTCGACCGCTTCCTGGCGGCGGTCGACAAGGCCGCTGCGCGGCACCGGGCCGACGACACGTTCGTGCTGGTCAGCCATGGCGGGGCGCTGCGCATGGCGGCGCTGGCGCTGGCCACCAACGTCCAGCCCGCGCTCGCCGAAGCCGGGCTGCTGCCCAACACCGGGCGCGTCGTGCTGGAGGACCTCGGCACCGGCTGGCGCTGCACCTCGTGGACCGGTGTGGACACGATCCACTAGCGGTTCGGCCGGCGGTACGGCGGTCCACTAGCGGTGCGGCGGTGGGTCTGGTGGCGGTGCAGCGGTGGGTTTGGGGCTAGTGGTGGGTCTGGGTCGTCGGGGTGCTTGGGGACCGGGCTTGGGGACCGGGGCGTGCTCAGGGCAGGGTTGGACCGCGCGCCTCGGTTGGTCCGGGCCTTGCGTTGCTCGCCGCCGCGCCTCCTCATTCGTTTACGGCAACGCAATTCTCGCCTGGAATATGCCCGGGAGGCGGGGATTTCTTGGATCTTCACGTGATCGGGGGACTTCTGTACCGAATTGCAGGCCGGTGCCTTGGCGGGATATTGGCGTTGTGGGGATGGGGCACCGGAGGGGTGGGGAGTGAGGTTTGGGCTGGTCAGCCCCAGCCCAGTTCGTGGAGTTTGGCGTCGTCTATGCCGAAGTGGTGCGCTATCTCATGGATAACTGTGATGGCGACTTCCTCCACCACGTCGTCCTCCGTCTCGCAGATGTCCAGGATCGCCTCGCGGTAGATCGTCACGCGGTCCGGGAGGACTCCGCCGTAGTCCGACGTCCGCATCGTCAGCGCGATTCCGTGGTACAGGCCCAGCAGGCTCGGCTCCTCCTGGTGCCGGTCCTCCACCAGCACCACCACGTTGTTCATCGCCGACGCGAATTCCGGCGGGATCAGGTCCAGGGCCTCGGCCACCAGTTCCTCGAAACGCTGTTTGGACATCTCCGCCGGCACGTCGTCACCTCGAAGGCGAAGGCTCGGTGGTGGACGTCGCGGACGGTTTGGACGGTTTGTCCGATCCCGTCGTTGTCGTCGTCGCCGAACTGGTGTTGGAATTGGCGTTGGAACTGGAGTGCAGCGGCGCGCCGGTCGGCTCGTCCTGCTGCACGGCCGTCGTCTGCGGCGGGTTGGCTGTGGTGAGCGGCGGGGCGTTGGGGTTCCGCACGCTGCCTTCCCACGCGGTCAGCGCCGTGTTGTCCGGCGACGGGTTCGCGCCCACCTTGCAATTCACCCGATACGAGCCGACGGCCCAACTCTCCGCCACCCGGGTGTCCCAGGTCACGATCAGGCCCCTGGCCTTGAAGTCGATTCCGCCGCTGTATTCCGCCGCTATCCGGCCGCACTCGACGACCATCGCCTCGTCCTGCTTCTCCGGCGCGGGGAACTCGCCCGGCGGCAGCGTGACGATGCCGACGATCTCGAACGCGTGCGGCTTGGCGCACTCGATCGGGTCACCCACGCCGCGCGCCTCGGTGATGCCCAGGCACACCCCCGGGTCGTAGACGTCCGACTGGTCCTGCGTCTTGGCCGTGCCGTACGCGGGCAGGAGACCGCCGGCCGGACCCGCCACCTGGAGGCCGCAGCGCAGGGTCCGCTGGCCGGACGCCCACAGGCGCTCACCCGGGTTGAGTGGCCCGATCGTGTACTTCCCGAACGGGTCGAACTTGCCGGCCAGGTAGTCCTGCGACGTCTTGGCACAGTTCTGCGCGCTGATCTTCTGCCACTGCTCGTCGGACGGGAACGGCGCCTGCGGGCCGTACGCGGACCCGATGTCGGCGACGCCGGTCACCTCGAACATGTGCTGCGCCTTGCAGTCGACCTTCGACACGTCGGACAGGTTGCGCTTCGTCCAGGTCAGGCAGTCGCCCGCCTGCGACGTGTACACCGGGTTGACCTGCTCCGTCGCCCCCGTGCCCACCTCGCCCGCGCCGACCGGCCACGACGTGAACGTGCTCAGCCCCAGCAGTGCGAACGCGCCGAAGAACGCGCCGAGCATGACCATGTGGTCACCACGACGAAACCAACTCGCGTTCCCGGACATCTACTCCATGATGCCTGTGCCGACCTGGAAACCCTCAGGGCGGGTGGAGTGTGTTGCTTTTGGGACACTCGTCACCCATATGGCGGCCGATCTCTGTACCGTCCCCGCCGGGAGTGGCTGATGACTGAGAACGACGGAAGCAACGGAAGCAACGGCGACCGTGACCGCGACCGGGGCCCGGACAGCGGTGCCGGGCGGGCCGGTGACGGCACCGTGCCCGGCGGAGCCGTGCCGTCGGCCGGTGGGGGTGCGACCCCGCCGCCGTACGTGCCGCCGCCCACGCCCCCGCAGGGCACGCCCGGACCAGGGGCGGAGCCGGGTGGTGTCGGCGGGCTGCCGACCGGACCCGGACAACCCGGGCCCAACGGACCCGGACAAACCGGTCAACCCGGCCAAGCGGCGGGGCGGCAGCCTGGACAGCCCCAGCAGGGGCAGCCGAAGCGCGGGCAGGTTCGGCGGCAGGAGGCCGGCGTCACGCAGCCGAGGCCGCCGACGTTGGCCGAGCAGCGGGCGCGGGCCGAGGCGCAGCAGCGGCGGCAGGAAGCCGAGGACGCCGCGGTGCTGGAGGCCGCGCGCAAGAAGAAGCTGCGCAAGCGGCTGCTGATCGGCGGTGGCGTGGTCGTCGGCGTGGCCGGCGTGGTGGCGATCTGGTACGCCGCGTCCAGCCCGGACGACGTCGAGGCGCAGTGCACGCTCGACGGCACCGTGGTCGACGACCAGTACTGCGACGACGACTACGCGCGGTCCCACGGCGGGTACTCCAGCGGCGGGTTCATCTACATCGGCGGCAGCTCCTACCGCTACCACTACGGCGGCCAGAGCGTGCCCGTCGGGCAGAAGGTCGGCAGCGGCGGGAGTTACACGATCCCCAAGGGCGCGAACGTCACCACGAAGTCCGGCACCTCGATCCAGCGCGGCGGGTTCGGCGTGTCCGGCGGCAGCAAGAGCGGGGGCAGCTGAGTGCGTCGGGAGTCTTCCGCGCCCCGCCCCAACTGGCAGCGCACGGTGTCCGAGCAGGGGCTCGTGTTCGGCGCGCCCGCCCGCGCCGCCGACGGCAGCCCGCGTCCGTACTGGGACGAGTCGGCGCACTACGTGTTCGACATGAGCGACGTACTGTCCCTGGAGGCGGACGTCGAGCTGCTGCACAGCATGTGCCTGGAAGCCGTCGACAACGTGGTGCTCACCGAGCGGTTCCGGGACTTCGGGATCCAGGAGTGGCTGTGGCCCGCGATCGCCGATTCGTGGAAGCGGCGCGACCCGCACGTCTACGGCCGGTTCGACCTGCGCTACGACGGGCGTGGCCCGGCGAAGCTGCTGGAGTACAACGCGGACACCCCGACGTCGCTGCTGGAGGCGTCGGTCGTCCAGTGGAACTGGAAGACCGACGTGTTCCCGGACGACGACCAGTGGAACTCGATCCACGAGAAGCTGGTCGAGCGGTGGGCGGAGATCGGCGACGGGCTGCCGTCCAACGAGCTGCACTTCACGTGGTCCGGCGCGGACCCGTCCGGTGAGGACCACGTCACGGTGGCCTACCTCCAGGAGACGGCCGCCGAAGCGGGCATGAACACGGTGGGCCTGGCGATCGAGGAGATCGGCTGGGACTCGGCGCTCAACCGCTTCGTGGACCTCGAAGAGGCCCCGATGGGCACGGTCGTGAAGCTCTACCCCTGGGAATGGGTGGTGGAGGAGCAGTTCGGCAAGTTCGCCGTGCAGAGCCTGCCGGGCACGCTGTGGGTCGAGCCGCTGTGGAAGATGCTGCTGTCCAACAAGGCGCTGCTCGCGGTGCTGTGGGAGATGTACCCCGGGCACCCGAACCTGCTGCCCGCGTTCCTCGACGAACCCGGCCTGCTCACCGAGTACGTGCGCAAGCCCCGGCTGGGCCGGGAGGGCGCGAACATCCAGATCGTGGCGCCGGGCTACGAGACGCAGACCGGCGGCGTGTACGGCAAGGAAGGCTTCGTCTACCAGCTGTTCGACCCGCTGCCCGAGTTCGACGGCTACCGCCCCGCGCTGGGCGCGTGGGTGGTCGGCGACACGGCGGCCGGGCTCGGCATCCGCGAGACGGTCGGCCTGGTGACCGACGATGGCGCGGCGTTCGTCCCGCATCGGATTGTCGAATGAACGGTCGAGTGAATGGAGTGGCAGTGATCAGCGAACTCGCGTTGGACCCGGGCTGGGGATCCGCGATCGGCCGTGGTGTCGGCGCGATCGCGCTGTACGCGGTCGTCGGCCTGGTGCTGATGGTCGTGGGCTTCTACGCCATCGACTTCACCACGCCCGGCAAGCTGTCCGCCCTGGTCCGGTCGGGTGCGCCGAACGCGGTGATCGTGACGGCGGCCGGGCTGGTCAGCATGGCTCTGATCATCGTGGTGGCGATCTACAGCTCGGCGGGCAAGCTGGACGAGGGGCTGCTGTCGGCGTTGATCTTCGGGTTCGTCGGGATCATCGTGCAGGTGCTGGCGGTGCGGATGCTGGAGTGGGTGACCCGGCTGGACATCGGTCGGCTGATCGAGTCGGACAAGTTCGCGCCCGCCAGCGTCGTGGTGGCCAGCGCGCACGTGGCGCTCGGTCTCGTGGTCGCGGTGGCCATCAGCTAGTCGCGCGGACACTCGCGGAGGGCCTCGCTCGGACGTCCGGGCGAGGCCCACGCCGGCTCCGACCCCGGCCGGGGCGTCGGGCGGGGTCGGGCCGCGCGGGGGTGGCCGGTCGGTGCGGGGCGGTTCGGCGATATCCGTGCGAGGTCGTGCGGGTGGGGCGACTACCCTCTTGCCTCGTGATTGACCTGAGGGCCTTGCGCGAGAACCCGGAAGCCGTCCGCGCGTCGCAGCGTGCGCGTGGCGAGGACGAAGCCGTGGTCGACGCGCTGCTGTCCGCCGACGAGCGCCGCCGGGCCGCGATCGCCCGCGCCGACGCGCTGCGCGGCGAGCAGAAGGTGTTCGGCAAGCAGGTCGGCCGGGCCAGGGGCGAGGAGCGGGACGCGCTGCTGGCCAAGGGCAAGGAGCTGGCCGCCGAGGTCAAGACCGCCGAGGCGGAGCAGTCGCAGACCGAGGCCGAGCTGGACGAGCTGCACCGGGCCGTGCCGAACGTGGTGCACCCGGACGCCCCGCACGGCGGCGAGGACGACTTCGTGGTGCTCAAGCACGTCGGCGAGCCCCGGACGTTCGACTTCGAGCCGCTGGACCACCTGGACCTGGGCACCCGGCTCGGCGGCATCGACATGGAGCGCGGCGCGAAGGTCGCCGGCTCGCGCTTCTACTTCCTGACCGGCGTGCTGGCGCAGCTGGAGCTGGCGCTGCTGAACATGGCCGTCGCCCAGGCGACCCGGGCCGGGTTCACGCTGATGATCACGCCGACGCTGGTCCGGCCGGAGATCATGGCGGGCACCGGGTTCCTCGGTGCGCACGCCAGCGAGGTGTACCGGCTGCGGGACGACGACCTGTACCTGGTGGGCACGTCGGAGGTGCCGCTCGCGGGCTACCACGCGGACGAGATCCTGGACGGCGAGCGCCGGTACGCGGGCTGGTCGTCGTGCTACCGCCGCGAGGCCGGCTCGTACGGCAAGGACACCCGGGGCATCATCCGGGTCCACCAGTTCAACAAGGTCGAGATGTTCTCCTACGTCCGGCCGGAGGACGCCGAGGCGGAGCACGCCCGGCTGCTGGCCTGGGAAGAGGAGATGCTGGCGAAGATCGACGTCCCCTACCGGGTGATCGACACCGCCGCCGGCGACCTGGGCACGTCGGCCGCCCGGAAGTTCGACTGCGAGGCGTGGCTCCCCACCCAGCAGGCGTACCGGGAGCTGACCTCGACGTCGAACTGCACCACGTTCCAGGCCCGCCGGCTGAACGTGCGCTACCGGGACGAGAACGGGAAACCGCAGATCGCGGCCACCCTGAACGGCACGCTCGCCACCACCCGCTGGATCGTCGCCATCCTGGAGAACCACCAGCAGGCGGACGGCTCGGTCGTGGTCCCGGAGGCGCTGCGGCCGTTCCTCGGCCTGGACGTCCTCACCCCGCGCTGACGCCCGCCGGCTCCCGGGCTGCCCCGGGAGCCGGAACCGCGGGTCAGAACTGCTCGCCCACCTGGTCGGCGATGTAGCGGCCGATCTCCAGCGAGCACGTCGCGGCCGGCGACGGCGCGTTGAGCACGTGCACCTGCCTGGTCGTGGTCTCGAGCAG
>CBHFOL010000368.1:0-7983 GCA_965995405.1 uncultured Saccharothrix sp. | reverse complement strand
TGGGCGGCGCGGAGGGCATTGACGTGGTGGGTGAGGCGGCGGACGGCGCGACGGCCGTGCGGATGGCCCGTGAGCTGCGGCCGGACGTGGTGCTGATGGACATCCGGATGCCCGGCACGGACGGTATCGAGGCGACCCGGCAGCTGGCGGGCGTGTGCGAGGTGCTGGTGCTGACCACGTTCGACCTGGACGAGTACGTGCACGGCGCGTTGCGGGCCGGCGCGGCGGGTTTCCTGCTCAAGTCGGTGGAGGCGGTCGCGCTGGTGGAGGCGGTGCGCCAGGTCGCGGCGGGTGACGGCGTGCTCGCGCCGAGCGTGACGCGGAGGCTGATGCGGCAGTTCGCGTCGGCCGCGCCGCGCAGCCGCCCATCGGCGCTGGACGCGTTGACCGAACGCGAGGTCGAGGTGCTCAGGTGCCTGGGCGAAGGTCTGTCGAATCACCAGATCGGGCGAAAGCTGCACATCGGCGAGACGACCGTGAAGACGCACGTGTCACGCGTGCTGACCAAGCTGGACCTGCGGTCGCGGGTGCAGGCGGCGATCCTCGCGCAGGACGCCGGGCTGCTCAGCGACGATCCAGCGCGGCCCTGAGGTCCTCGCGCCGCAGCACGCCGGCGGGCCGTCCCTCCAGGTCGACCACCAGGTACTCCCAGGCCGCCGTGCCCCGCACGCGTTCCACGACCTCGTCGCCGGTCTCGTTCTCCAGCAGCACGGTCTCCGGCCGGATCGGCACCGCCGCCTGCTCGGCCGGCGCGTGCGGCGACGTGGACGCCAGCCGCTCCGCCATGTCCCGGTCCAGCAGCCCGGCCGCGACCCCGTCGGCCCGCACCAGCACGACACCCCGCCCGGCGGACGCGGACAGCGCGCCCGACACCGGGCTCTCGGCGGGCAGCTGGAGCACCGGCCGGACCAGCTGGCTCAACGTGAGCCCGTCCGGCCAGGTCCGCCTGCGTTCGGCGGACAGCTCGCCGCGCGCACCCGCCAGCACGAACCACGCGGTCACCAGGCACACGCCGAACCTGATCCACCGGTCCTCACTGCCGTCCAGCAGCCCCCAGACGGCCCACCCGACCAACGCCGCCGCGACCACCCCGCCGCCGATGACGGCCGCCTTGGTGCCCGTCGCACGCCGCCCCGTGGCCGCCCACACCCCGGCCCGCAGGATCCGGCCGCCGTCCAACGGCAACCCGGGCAACAGGTTGAACACCGCCACCGCCGCGTTCGCGAACGACGTCTGCGCGATCAACAGCCAGACCGCGTCCGGATGTGGAATCGCCATCGCACCCAACGCGAACACCCCGGCCAGCACGATCGACACGACCGGCCCCGCCGCCGCGATGAGCCCTTCGTGCCCGGGTCGGGTGGGAGCGCGCATCACCTCGGACACCCCGCCGAGCAGGAACAGCCGGAGCCGCCGTACCGGCAACCCCAGCCGCAACGCCACCAGGCTGTGCCCGAGCTCGTGCGCCAGGACGGACAGCCCGAGGAACACCGCGAAGGTGGCCGCGAACAACACCCCGGCCACCCCGCCGACGCCGGGCGCGATCCGTTCCACCATCGGCGCGTAGAGCACCACGATCGCCGCCGAACCGAGCCACCAGGAGGGCGCGAGCAGCACCGGAATCCCGGCCGCCCGGAACAACGGCAGCCCACCGTCCCGCCCGACCTGCCGCCGCCAGCTCTCCTTGGTCACCACCAGGGAAGAGTAGGCGTCGAGGTGTGTTGGTGCTGTGACAGACGCCCGACGACGCCGTGCCACCCGACCGGCGCGGTGCGCCCGGCGCGCCTCTCAGCGAACCCTCAGCAAAGATCCACTTCTGTCGGTGCCGCCTGGTTGAATGAAAATCGGGGGACCCCTCGCGAGGGCACCTCGGCTTCGCCATGCCCGGCCCGAGCATCCCGATCTTGTCGGGGGTCTGCCCTATCGTTCTGGGTATGGCAGTGCCGACGATCACCGAGCGCCCTGTTCGCAGGCCCGCGCTGTCGCCCTCACGTGCGGGCGACTTCAAGCAGTGCCCGCTGCTGTACCGCTTCCGGGCGGTCGACCGCCTGCCCGAGAAGCCCACCAGGGCGCAGGTCCGGGGCACGGTGGTGCACGCCGTGCTGGAGGACCTGTTCGGCCTGCCCGCCGCCGAACGCCTACCCGAACGCGCCCGCGAACTGGTCGCCCCCGCCTGGGACCGGGTCCGAACGGAGCGCCCCGAGTTCGCCGACCTGTTCACCGACGCCGACGAGGGCGAGCAGGACGACTGGCTGGCCTCCGCCGAAGGCCTGCTGGACGGCTACTTCAACCTCGAAGACCCCCGCCGGTTCGACGCCGACGCGCGGGAACTCCTGGTCGAGTGGGAACTGCCCTCGGGCGTGCTGCTGCGCGGCTACATCGACCGCGTGGATGTCGCCCCGACGGGTGAGATCCGGGTGGTCGACTACAAGACCGGCGCCGCGCCCCGCGAGGTGGGCGAGGCCAAAGCCCTGTTCCAGATGAAGTTCTACGCCCTGGTGCTGTGGCGGCTGCGCGGCGCGGTGCCGCGCCAGCTGCGGCTGATGTACCTCGCGGACCGGCAGGCGCTGGCCTACACACCGGACGAGGCCGAGCTGAGCCGGTTCGAGCGGACGCTGGAGGCGATCTGGGACGCGATCCTGCGCGCCGCGAAGTCGGGTGACTTCCGGCCGAACCCGAGCAGGTTGTGCGACTACTGCGACCACAAGGCGCTCTGCCCGGCGTTCGACGGCACACCTCCTCCGTACCCGGGCTGGCCGGAACCGGACGCGGGGCAGGAGACGGCGTTGGACAGGGCGGACTGATGGCGGCGTTCTACGAGCGGTTGGCCGAGGACAGGTTCGCGTCCACCGAGCACACGGCAGGGCCGTGGACCAGCGAAAACCAGCACCTCGGTCCCCCTTCGGCATTGCTGGTCCGCGCGCTGGAGCAGACCGCGCCACGGCCCGAGACCCTGCTGTCCCGGGTCACGTTCGAGGTACTCGGGCCGGTACCGGTCGCGGAACTGACCGTGTCGGCCGGGCTGGACCGGCCGGGCCGTTCGGTCGAACTGCTGTCGGCGGAACTCGTGCACGACGGCCGTGCCGTCCTACGGGCGCGGGCGTGGCGGATCGTCGGCGGCGACACGGCGGCCGTGGCCTCCGGGGAGAGCGAGCCGCTGGTGCCGCCGCAGGCGTGCGCGCCGATGGTGATCCCGGACGACTGGCAGTGCGGCTACCTGGCCGCGATGGAGTGGCGCTCGGTGTCCGGCGGCGTCTTCACCCCCGGTGACGCCGTGGTGTGGGCGCGCCCGACGGTCCAGGTGGTCGACGACGAGGAGCCCACGGCCCTGCAACGGCTGTTCACGGTCGCGGACTCGGCCAGCGGGGTGTCGAGCAGGCTGGACATCTCGAAGTGGTACGCGATCAACACCGACCTGTCGGTGCACCTGCACCGCGAGCCGGTCGGCGAGTGGTTCGCCCTGGACGCCGAAACCGTGGTGGGCCCGACCGGGGTCGGCGTGGCGGGCAGCGTGCTGCACGACGCGCACGGTCCGGTGGGGCGCACCGCCCAGTCGCTGTTCGTGCGGGAGCGCTGAACAGGGGCCACGATGGGGTGATGGAGTTCGCGGATCGGGCCGCCGCCGGGCGGGTGCTCGCCGAGTCCCTGCCGGCCGGCGAGTGGTCCGATCCGCTGGTCCTGGGCTTGGCGCGGGGCGGTGTCCCGGTGGCGCACCAGGTGGCGCTGGCATTGCGGGCGGACCTGGACGTGGCCGTCGCGCGCAAGATCGGCGCACCCGGCCGGCCCGAGTACGGCATCGGCGCGATCACGGCGGACGGGGAGCCGTACTTCGACCCGCGTGCCCTCGACGCCCTGGGCCTCGTTCCCGGAGACCTGTCCGCGACCTGCGAGGCGGAACGGCAGGAGGCCAGGCGGCGACTGGAGGTGTACCGGGGAGGTCGCACCGTCCGGGTGGCGGGCCGCGATGTGCTGGTCGTCGACGACGGTCTCGCCACCGGGGTGACCGCGCGCGCCGCGCTGCGCGAGGTCCGGCAGGGCGGTCCGCGTCGGCTGGTGCTGGCCGTGCCGGTGGCCGCACGGCAGTCCCTGCGGGCAATGCGCGACGAGGCGGACCTCGTGGTGTGCCCGCACCAGCGGACCCGTTTCCGTTCCGTGGGGCGGTTCTACCGACGGTTCGACCAGACCTCGGACGCCGACGTGCTGGCGCTACTGGAGCAGCACCGCCACGACTGACAGCGTCACCATCGACAGCGCCGTCGACACCAGCACCGCGTCCCGGGGCAGCCGTGCATCCGGGCGGTACTGCCTGGCCAGCACGTACACGTTCTGCGCGGTGGGCAACGCCGCGCTGACCACCGCCGCCAGCCGCAACGGCCCGTCCACGCCGAGCGCCAGACACGCCAGGAACGTCACCAACGGGTGCACGAGCAGCTTCAACGCCACAGTCGCACCGACCTGCGCACGGCCGTCCCGGTCGGGTGCCCGCATGGCGCTGAGCGACATCCCGAGCACGACCAGCGCCGTCGGCACACCGGCCGAACCCAGCGCCTTCAACGGTTCCAGCACCAGTTCCGGCGGCCTCCAGCCGGTCGCGCCGACCACGACACCCAGCAGCGACGCCAGGATGATCGGGTTGCGCACCGGCAGCGTGACCAGTGTCCGGAGCATCCCGCCACGTCGACCCGAGCCGACCTCCACCGCCGCGAGCACCATCGGCATCACGATCACCGGCTGGAACAGCAGCACGGCCACCATGAACGACGAGTCGCCCAGCACCCCGACCGCGACCGGGATGCCGAGGTTGCCCGAGTTCACGTAGGCGCCGGCCATCGCGCCCAGCGCCTGGTCGGGCAGCGACCGCCGGAACACCTTCCAGTGCAGAAGCAGACCGATCGTGCCGACGACGAACGTACCTATCACAAAAGCCAGCACGCCCAGGTTGGCCAACGCGCCGGGTTCGCTGTCCACCAGGGTGGTGAACAGCACCGCGGGCATCGCCAGGTAGAAGGCGAACCGCCCGAGCACCGACTCGGCCCGCTCCCCCAGCACGTCGGTGCGGGCCGCGACGAACCCGATGACCGTGAGCACCCAGATCGGCACGAACCCGCTGAGCACTCCGGACATCGGTCAGAGGTGCTTGTAGACGTCTTCGAGGGTGAGGCCGCGACCGAGCATCAGCACCTGCACGCGGTACAGCAGTTGGGAGACCTCTTCGGCGAGCCGCTCGTCGGACTCGTGCTCGGCGGCGATCCAGACCTCGCCGGCCTCCTCCAGCACCTTCTTGCCCTGCGCATGAACACCGTCCGCCAGCGCCGCGACGGTGGCGGAGCCCTCAGGGCGGGTGCGTGCGCGTTCGCTCAACTCGGCGAACAGCTCGTCGAAGGTCTTCACGGGGTCTGATCCTCGCATCCCCCGAACGCCGAACCCAAACCACCCTGAACTTGCGTGCCCCGAAATCTTGCGGGCCCCGCACATTTCCGCTACCTTGATCACATGGACGAAAACCTTGGCCTCCGTGAGCGCAAGAAGCGGGAGACCCGTCAAGCCTTGAGCTGGGCGGCCCTCCGGCTGGTGGTCGAGCGCGGCCTGGAAAACGTCCTGGTGGAGGACATCGCCGCCGAGGCGGGGGTGTCGCCGCGCACGTTCAACAACTACTTCTCCAGCAAGGCCGAGGCGATCGCGTCCCGCCACCTCGACCGGGGCCGGGAGCTGGTGGACCACGTCCGGCGGCGCCCCCCGGGCGAGTCCGTGTGGGAGTCGATCCTGGAGGCCGCGCTGGCCCAGTACGACCACGGCACCGAGCCGCCGAATCCGGAGTGGACAGCCGGCGTCCGCCTGATGACCAGTGAACCTTCGCTGTTCGGCGAGTTCCTCCGGGCCAGCTCCGTGCTGGAACGGGAACTGGCCCTGGCGATCGCCGAGCGCACCCGAACAGACATCGAGGCCGACCTCTACCCCGGGTTGGTGGCGGCCTCGGTCGGCGCGGCCATCCAGGTCGCGACCGACCGCTGGGCCACCGCCGACCCGCCGGTCCCGCTGGGCCCGCTCGTGCGGGACGCGCTGACCCAGGTCGCCGCCGGCCTGCCCGAACCGGCAACACCCCGAACACCCCCTGGCTCCGACACCCCACAAACCACCTGACGCCAGGGGTCGACCAACCCAAAGCAGCCCCACCGCCCAAGGTCCATCCAGACCCAGGGCTTATTCAGCCATGTCAAAAAGGAGAACCCATGAACGCCACCACCGCCATCAACACCACCACCGTGGACACCGACGTCGTCATCGTGGGCGCGGGCCCGAACGGGCTCATGCTCGCCAACGAACTGCTGCTGGCAGGCATACGCCCGACCGTGCTCGAAGCGCTACCGAAACGCGCCACGATCCCGAAGGCCAACGGACTCGTCGGCCGAGCCGTGCAGGCACTGCACTACCGGGGCCTGCACCAGGCGATCACCGGCGGCACGCCACCGCCGAAACCCGCGCCGTTCTTCCAGTTCGGCGCGCTCCCGCTGGACATGTCCACAATGGACGACAACGCCCTGTTCATCCTGCCCGTACCGCAGCGCCGGCTGGAGGAGGTGTTGGAGAACCACGCGGACGTGCAGGTCCGCAGAGGCCACCAGGTGCACGACCTCACCCAGCACGACGACCACGTGACACTCGACGTGACAGGTCCGGACGGCGAGTACGAACTCACCGCGCGCTACGTCGTGGGAGCCGACGGCGGGCGCAGCGTGGTCCGCAAACGCGCCGACATCGCCTTCCCCGGCATCACCGACGAAGGCTTCACCCACCGTTCGGGCCAGGTCGTGATCCACGAACCGGTCGCCGACCACACCACCGGCCGACTGGAGATCCCGAGCCTGGGCGTCCTGTGGCCGGGTACGTTCCACCGCACCGAACACGGCGTCTTCGCGTTCGGCATGTTCCAGTCGGGCATCTACCGCGTCGCCATGATCGAGTGGGGCGCGTCCGGCCTGACCGACACCGACGAGATGCCACTCGACGAGCTCCGCGCGGCGGCGAAGCGGATCCTGGGCATCGACCTGCCCATGAGCGAACCGCAGGACGGCCAACCGCCGGTGCTCAACCGCCGGGCCGAGGGCGTCAACTCCCGCCTGGCCGACCACTACCGCAGGGGCCGCGTCCTCCTGCTGGGCGACGCCGCCCACGTCCACTCCGGAATCGGCGGACCGGGCCTCAACCTGGGCCTCCAGGACGCGCTGAACCTGGGTTGGAAACTCGCCGCCGAGATCAACGGCTGGGCCCCGCCCGACCTCCTCGACACCTACGAAGCAGAACGCCGCCCGGTCGGTCACCGCGTCATCACCCAGAGCCGAGCGCAGACCGCCCTGCTCGCCGAGGGCCCGAACACCACCGCACTACGCGAAGTCCTGACCGAACTCCTCCAGGACGAACAAACCGTCCGCCGAATCTCCCACCTGATGTCCGGCGCGGACACCACCTACGACATGGACACCACCGACCCCGGCACCACACCGCACCCACTGACCGGCCGCTGGATGCCCGACCTCCCGCTGTCCGACAACACGACAGTCGCCGAGCTGTCCCACACCGGCCGCCCTCTCCTACTGGACTTCACCACCAACCCAACCCGGACCGACGCCGCTCAACCCTGGGCAACCCGCATCGACATCCACGCCACGACAACCCCCAGCCCGCCCGCCGACGCAATCCTGATCAGGCCGGACGGCTACGTCGCCTGGGCGGGCACCGATCCGACAGCCCTGACCCGAGCCTTGACGAAGTGGTTCGGTCATCCCCAGAACGGAGGCGACCACCCGGTGACACTCTGAACGGCCGCCTTCCGGCTCCGCTCAGAGACCGAACTGAGGGCTCTTGAAGGGCCAGTCGCGGGTGATCCACTCGGGGACGAAGGCGTCGAGAGTGCGTTCGAGGTCGGTGCCGACGTAGTCGTCCACCACCCACCACGAGATGAGCGCGTCCTCGGCCGGGTCGATG
>CBHFOL010000367.1:0-8048 GCA_965995405.1 uncultured Saccharothrix sp. | reverse complement strand
TTTTTCTGCTACCACGCCCTTCGATCTCAGAAAAATCTGGCTCGAACTGCCGACTTTCGCGCGCCCTCGCCGCCGTCTGCGGAGCAGCGGCAATCAGATACGGAGTGAGTACGGCCACGAGATGTGCATCCGAGCCGGTGCCGGACGTAGGGTCACCGAGTCACCTGTGGGGGAAGTCCGGTCGAAGTCCGGCGCTGACCCGCAACGGTAGGCCCCTCGTGCAGGGGTGAGCCCGATTACCCGCAGGCGGTGTCAGCTCCTATTCCTGCCGTGGTCTGCGGGACGGGCGCCCCCGCTCCGGGCTGCGTGCCGCACGGCCACCTGTCCGAGAGGCGACCGGGTGACCAAGCGGTTGTGCTTCGGGCTGGCCGTACTGCTCGCGCTGTCCGTCGTGTGCGGTGTGGCGCTGGGGCCGGTGAGCCTCCCCTTCTCCGACGTAGTGCGCTACCTGAAAGCGGCCATCGCCGGCGACGTGATCCACCCCGCCGAGGTCGGCGCGTACCGGATCGTGTGGGACATCCGACTGCCCCGCGTACTCCTCGCCGCAGTCGTAGGCGCGGGCCTCTCCGTGGTCGGCGTAGCCATCCAGGCGATGGTCCGCAACGCACTCGCCGACCCGTACGTGCTCGGGATCTCCTCAGGAGCCAGCGTCGGAGCCACCGCCGTATCGACGCTGGGACTGTTCGCCTCACTGGGCATCTACGCACTGTCCACCGCCGCCTTCCTCTCCGCCCTGGCCGCCATGGCACTGGTCTACCTGGCCGCCCGACGCGGCGGGCTCACACCGCTCCGCCTGGTCCTGACAGGAACCGCGATGGCGTACGGGTTCTCGGCGGTGGCGATGCTGCTCGTCTTCCAGTCACCCCGTGGCGAAGCAGCAAGAGCGGCGATGTTCTGGCTGCTGGGCAGCCTAGGCGGGGTCACCTGGACGTCGTTGCCGGTAGCGGCGGCAGTGGTGTTCCTCGGCACCGCGTACCTGCGCGTCCAAGCCACCCGACTCAACGCACTGTCCATGGGAGACGAGACCGCCGTAACGCTGGGCGTCGACGTCCCCAAACTCCGGCGCGCGCTGTTCGTGGTCACGGCGGCGATGACCGGAGTCCTGGTCGCCGTCAGCGGAGCCGTGGGATTCGTCGGCCTGATGCTGCCCCACCTGGTCCGGCTGGTGGTGGGCGCGGACCACCGCAAAGTGTTGGCCGTAGCGCCGCTGGCCGGGGCCTGCTTCCTGATCTGGGTGGACGTCGCCGCCAGGATGCTCGCCGCACCCGAAGAACTGCCGCTCGGCATCATCACGGCCGCGCTGGGCGTGCCGTGCTTCGTGTTCCTGATGCGGGGACGCGGGTACGTGTTCGGGGGTCGGTGATGGAACTCTCAGTCGACGATCTCTCGGTCGAGCGGATCCTGCACGGGGTCTCGCTGGCGGTGCCCGGTGGCGAGGTGCACGGGATCGTCGGTCCGAACGGGAGCGGGAAGTCCACCACGCTGCGGTGCGTGTACCGGGCGCTGGAGCCGAGCGGCGGGGTGGTCCGGCTCGGCGGGCGGCTGTTGGCCGAGGTGCCCGTCCGTGAGTCGGCGAAGGACATGGCCGCGTTGACCCAGGACAGCCACGTGGAGTTCGACTTCACGGTGGCCGAGGTAGTCGCGATGGGACGGTTGCCGCACCAGGGCTCGTTCGGCCGGGAGACCGCCGGCGACCGGGAGGTCTGCGACTGGGCACTGTCCCGGGTGGACGCTTCCACACTCAGCGGCCGGCGGTTCCTGAGCCTGTCGGGTGGGGAACGGCAACGGGTGCTGATCGCGCGTGCGCTGGCGCAGCAGCCGAAGGTGCTGGTGTTGGACGAGCCGACCAACCACCTGGACATCAGCCACCAGTTGGCGGTCCTGGGTTTGGTGCGTGGGCTGGGCGTCACGGTGCTGGTCGTGTTGCACGACCTGAACCTGGCCGCCGCGTACTGCGACCGCATCCACGTGATGGACGACGGACGTGTGGTCGCGGACGGGAAACCCGAAGAAGTGTTGACGCCGTCGGTTCTGCGTTCGGTGTTCAAGGTCCAAGCGCATGTCGTCACACACCCGGTCAGTGGTGTGCCGCAGTTGTTGTTCCAGGAGGTCGTTCGGTGAGAAGGCTTGTCGCGCTCGGTGTGGTCGCTGTGCTGACGGCGGGGTGTGGGGCGACCATCGCGCAGGACGGTGGTGGGTCGCCGAAGGTGACCGTGCGGAACTGCGGGGTCGACGTCACCTACGACCGCGTGCCCAGCCGGGTGGTGACCAACGACACCGGCATCGCCGAGCTGATGTTCGCGCTGGGACTCGGGAACCGGATGGCCGGGTACGTGGTCGGCGACAGCCAGCAGGGTGACATCGCGAGTTCACCGTGGAAGGACGATTTCGCGAAGGTGCCCAAGTTGGCGTCCGACATCAACAAGGAGGTCGTGCAGGGTGCCTCGGCGGACCTCGTGTTCGCGGGCTGGAACTACGGCTTCTCGGAGAGCACCGGGTTCACGCCGGACGCGCTGAAGGGCCTGGGCGTGGCCACGTACCAGCTGACCGAGGCCTGCCGGAACGGGGTGGGGAAGCAGCGGGGGATCATGCCGCCGCTGGAGGCGCTCTACACGGATCTGCGGAACCTGGGGACGATCTTCGGGGTGTCCGAACGGGCCGAGTCGCTGATCTCGGGGTACCAGAAGCAGATCGCCGACGCGGAGAAGTTGATGGCGGGACGGCCCAAGCCGAAGGTCTTCCTGTACGACAGCGGGTTGGACCAGCCTTTTACGGCCGGGAAGAACGCCGCGCCGCAGGACATCATCGCCAAGGCCGGTGGGGCGAACGTGTTCGGCGATCTGGACGACAGCTGGACCACGGTCGGGTGGGAGGCGGTCGTGGCCCGTGACCCGGAAGTCGTGCTGATCAACGACTACGCGGACGGGGACGCCAGTTCTCCCGACCAGAAGCGGGCGTTCCTGGAGTCGTACCCGCCGCTGAAGGACGTCGCGGCGGTGAAGGGCAAGCGGTTCTTCGTGTTGCCGTATGCGGCGCTCGTGGAGTCGCCCCGCAATCCTGCGGCCATCGAGGCGTTCGCGCGGTTCCTCGCCGCGGGCTGAGCGCCGGAATGCCCTGCGTGTCATCCCCGTATCGCCTTGTGGCACACGGGGATGACCCGCGGAACCGGGCTCGCGGCACGGCGTGAGTGGGCGTCGGCGATGTTCAGAATGTGGGAAGTGCTGTCCGTGGCTTGGTCGTCGCGGGTCGGATGTGCCACCATGGGCTCGTGGCTCTCCACGCCGTGATCATTATTTCCTCGCGCGCCGGGTAAGTGCTCCCCAAGCACCCGGCGCGCTGACCTCTCGCATCCTGCGGGGGGTCTTTTTGTTTTCCGGATCTTCCAAGGAGACCCTCGTGACGACCCTCGGCGATTCCTTCCACGTCTACGACACCACCCTGCGGGACGGTGCCCAGCGTGAGGGCATTTCCTACTCGGTGACGGACAAGCTCGCCGTCGCGCGGCTGCTGGACGGGCTCGGCGTCGGGTTCATCGAGGGCGGTTGGCCCGGTGCCCTGCCCAAGGACACCGAGTTCTTCGCACGAGCCGCCGCCGGCGACCTGACGCTGAAACACGCCCAGCTCGTGGCATTCGGCTCGACCCGGAAAGCCGGCGTGAAAGTGGCCGAGGACAAGCAGGTCAAGGCGCTGCTGGACTCGCAGGCACCCGTGGTGACGCTGGTCGCCAAGTCGGACCGCCGGCACATCGAGCGGGCGCTGCGGACCGACGTGGCCGAGAACTCCGCGATGGTGCGCGACACCGTGCGATTCCTGGTGAACGAAGGCCGGCGGGTCTTCCTGGACGCCGAGCACTTCTTCGACGGGTTCGCCTTCGACCCGGACACCGCCCTGCGGACGCTGGAGTCCGCTGTGGAGGGTGGCGCGGACGTTGTCGTCCTCTGCGACACGAACGGCGGTCAGCTCCCGCTCGGGCTGGCCGAGACCGTCGCCGACGTGGTGGCCCGCACGGGCTTCCGGGTCGGCATCCACTGCCAGGACGACACGTCCTGTGCGGTGGCCAACACCCTTGCGGCGGTGCAGTCCGGGGCGACCCACGTCCAGTGCACCGCCAACGGCTACGGCGAGCGAGCGGGCAACGCGGACCTGTTCGCCGTCGTCGGGAACCTCGTGACCAAACTCGGCTTGAACGTGCTACCGCACGAATCGCTGGCCGAGTTGACCCGCGTCTCCCATGCTCTTGCCGAAATCGCGAACATCGCACCCGACTCCCACCAGGCATACGTCGGGTCGTCGGCCTTCGCCCACAAGGCGGGGCTGCACGCGAGCGCGATCAAAGTGGACCCGGAACTCTACAACCACATCGATCCGGACACCGTCGGCAACGACATGCGGGTGTTGGTCACCGAGATGGCGGGTCGGGCCAGCCTCGAACTCAAGGGACGTGAGTTCGGGATTGACCTGGCCCGCCGGCCTGAGGCGCTGACGAACGCCGTGCGCAAGGTCAAGGACCTGGAGGCGGGCGGCTGGTCCTTCGAAGCCGCCGACGCCTCCCTGGAACTGCTGCTCAAGGACGAGCTGTCCGAATTGGACACGCCGCCGTTCACGCTGGAGTCCTACCGGGTCGTGCTCGACCACGCCGTGGACGGGGCGATCGTGTCCGAGGCGACGGTGAAGGTGCACGTCGCCGGGGAACGGGTCATCGCCACCGCCGAGGGCAACGGGCCGGTGCACGCGCTGGACGCGGCGCTGCGCAAGGCGCTGCTGCCACACCTGTCCTGGTTGGACGGTGTGCAGCTGAGCGACTACAAGGTGCGCATCCTCACCGATCAGCACGGCACCGACGCCGTCACCCGCGTACTGGTGGAATCCACCGACGGCGAGTGCGAGTGGACGACCGTCGGGGTGCACGGGAACATCGTCGAGGCGAGCTGGCTCGCGCTCTGCGATGCCCTCGTGCACAAGTCGACCCGGGTCACGCCGTGACGAGCGTGAACCCCTCGGCGGCCAGGATCTTGTTGATCGGGTAGAAGAACGACATGCAGCCGCCGCTCGTGGAGCCGCCGATCAGGTGACCCTGGGCGTTGCTGCCGCTCACCACCGGGACCCAGTCCTCACCGGGATACGCGCACAGACTCGTGCGCGTCATCCCGGTGAGCATCTTGTCGGGGTAGCTCACGTTCTGGTTCTTGGCCTGGATCACGCCGCACCGCCAACCGGCGATCGGGCCCGAGGCGCAGACGGTCGCGCCGATCGGGGCCTCCACCGAGCCGGTGATGAGTGTGGCGGAGCCGACGATGCGCGGCAGCTGCTGCCACTTCGTCGGGTCGGCGATCCGGACCACCCCGTAGGTTTCGCGGATGGCGACGACCGGGCCGATGGCGGGCAGGGACGGGTTGTGGCGGGCGCAGCCCACCGACACCAGCAGGTGGCCGCGCACGTTCAAACCGTTCACGCAGCGGAAGCCGGTGGGGTTGGCGGCGAGTTGGGTGCCGGCTTCGAGCGGGGTGGCCGCCGAGGCCGGCGTCGCCGTGGCGACGAGCGCGAGTAGGACGAGCAGCAGGGTTCGCATCCTTCGACGCTAGGCACGCCGGGTGCGTCCGCAAGCCGCCGGTTAGGGTGTTTGTCGTGCGCATTGCCCGTATCGCCCAACCGGACGGCCTCGCTTTCGCCTCGATCGAAGGCGACGGCGACGACCTGACCGCCGTCGAGATCGCCGACGACCCGTTCGCGAACCCGACGTTCACCGGCCGCAAGTGGCCGCTCGCGGACGTCCGCCTGCTCGCCCCGTTCCTGCCGCCCAAGATCGTGTGCGTCGGCCGGAACTACGCCGAGCACGCGGCCGAACTCGGCAACGAGGTGCCGGACAACCCGTTGCTGTTCCTCAAGCCCAACACGGCGGTGATCGGGCCGAACGCGGAGATCAAGCTGCCCGCCGTGTCCGAACGGGTCGACTTCGAGGGCGAGCTGGCCGTGGTGATCGGGGTGGGCGGCCGGGACATCCCCGCGTCCCGCGCCCGGCAGTCCGTCCTCGGCTACACGATCGCCAACGACGTCACCGCGCGGGACCTCCAGAAGACCGACGGGCAGTGGACCCGGGCCAAGGGGTTCGACACGTTCTGCCCGCTGGGGCCGTGGGTGGAGACCGAGTTCGACCCGTCCGACGTGGCGATCCGGACCGAGGTGGACGGCGAGGTCAAGCAGGACTCGCGGACCTCGTTGCTGCTGCACGACATCCCGGCGCTGATCGAGTACATCTCGGCCGTCATGACGCTCCGGCCGCTGGACGTGATCCTGACCGGCACGCCGGCGGGCGTCGGTCCGTTGCGGTCGGGACAGTCGGTTTCCGTGACGGTGGAAGGACTCGGCACGCTGACCAACACCGCGGTCGACCGCTGACAGCGCTCGGGCGGCTCCCGTGCGGGAGTCGCCCGAGGTGCCCTTCAGCTGCGGGTGATCTTCCCGGGTGCGCGGCGGGCGAAGTCGGGCGCGTGCTCCGGTCGCAGGCCGATCGCCACCAGGTAGGCCGGAACCCCCTGGAACCACGGGAACCGCTGCATGAACGCGACCGGCCTCGGCATCCGGCCCGTGGTGCCCGCCGAAGTGCCGTCCAGTGTCGGCTTCAGGAAACTGTCCTGAATACGACGCTGGAACGCCTGCGTCACCACGGTCGGGAACCAGCGCCTGCGCCGCACCTTCGCCAGCACGTCGGCCGTGATCCGACCCCGCCGGGCGGGTGCGGCCAGGATTTTCGCCGCCGCCGCCGCGTCCTGCACGGCCAGGTTGATGCCCACGCCGCCGATGGGCGACATGGCGTGCGCGGCGTCCCCGATGCACAGCACACCGTCGGCGTGCCACTTGCGCAGCCGGTCCAGCTTCACGTCGAGCAGCTTCACGTCCTCCAGCGACTCGACCGCTCCCAGCCGGTCCGCCAGCCACGGCACCATCTTCGCCACCCGCGCCCGGAACGCCGCGATGCCTTCGGCGCGCAGCTGTCCGTCCGTCCCCTTCCGGATCAGGAAGGCGCACTGGAAGTAGTCGCCGCGCGGGATCAGCGCTATCCCCATGCCGCGTCCGAAACTCCCCTGGCCGCCGGCGGGATCGTCGTGGTGGCGCGGGACCCGGAACCACCACACGTCCATCGGCACGCCGAACGCGTGCACCGGCAGGCCGGTCTCCCGGCGCACGGCCGAACCGCGGCCGTCGGCCGCGACCACCAGTTCGGCGGCCAGCTCGGCTTCCCCGTCCGGCGTGCGGTAGCGGACACCGGTCACCCGGCCGCCGGTCTTCAGCAGGCCGGTGAACTCCGCGTTCATCCGCAACGTGAAAGCGGGTTCCTGTTTGCCCGCGTCGGCCAGCAGGTCCAGGAAGTCCCACTGCGGCACGAGCGCGATGTGCTTGTGCGGTCCGGGCAGCCGCCGCAGGTCCGCCATCGTGGCCGGACCGCCTTCGGTCATCACCTGGATCCGGTCCACCAGTTCGTGCGGCACGTCGGCGAACGACGGGCCCAGCCCCAGCTCGTCCAGCAGCGTCAGCGTGGACGCGTGCACCGTGTCGCCCCGGAAGTCGCGCAGGAAGTCACCGTGCTTCTCCAAGACCGTCACCTCGACGCCCGCACGCGCCATGAGCAGCGCGAACACCATGCCCGCCGGCCCGCCGCCGACCACCGCGACCGTAGTCCTCTCCATGATCCCCACCTCTTTTCAACGCGAGTTGAATAACTTCAGGATGCTCCTGTCCGGGGCTCCGGTCAAGGCGGATAGGCTGATCGGGTCATGAGCGCATCCGCAGTCACCCCAGAGGTCCGCGTCCGCTTCTGCCCGTCGCCGACCGGCACGCCGCACGTGGGCATGATCCGCACCGCCCTGTTCAACTGGGCGTACGCCCGGCACACCGGCGGCTCGATGGTGTTCCGCATCGAGGACACCGACGCGGCCCGGGATTCCCTGGAGTCCTACGAACAGCTGCTGGACGCCATGCGCTGGCTCGGGCTCGACTGGGACGAGGGCCCCGAGGTCGGCGGCCCGCACGGCCCGTACCGGCAGAGCGAG
>CBHFOL010000366.1:0-8088 GCA_965995405.1 uncultured Saccharothrix sp. | reverse complement strand
ACGACTCTGAATCGAAGTAAGCCCCGTGATACCTTGGCGGTGGCCGGTGTGGCCAATACGGTCATGGTGAGCAGACCGGCAGCGACAGCCGCGATCGGAGCGAACTTTAACATTTTTGCCCTCCTGGGCTGGAATATGTAATGTCGCCCGACGGAAATTGTCGGCGACGGGCCCAATTGTTCCGACATTCGATCCATGCGGGCAATCGCCGTTTCGGGTCGGGTTATCACTATTAGAAACACGAAAGTGTGATGCGGAAACGCAGGGTATGGGCAGTGGCGTCGGAACTGCTGACCTGGAATGGTGATTCCGGGGGCTGTCCGGGTGGTTACCGCCCGGTTCTCTGACAACGGCGTTTGCGATGTCGTGCACATGTCCTAGGCTGCCCCCGTTTGCGCGTGCGCTTTCGGTTCGGGGGCCTCGGATGGATATGCGCAGGTCTTTTGACCGGTGTTTAAGTGTGAATAGAGGCTGAAAGAAGTCAGGTGTCGCTCACGCCGTGCGCCGAAGCGGGCGGCGCGGACAACACCAGCAGCACCAGGACCATGTCGACCACGCCAGGGAGTCGACCGGCTCCGGCGAGTCATGCGAAGGGTCGGTCCGGTGTCCTGCCTACGCACGACCGCCGACAGCGGGTGTCCCCCAGGCGCGTGAACGCCGGGGGGACACCCGATACCTCAGACAGCCGCGAACTGGGCCGAGTACAGCCGGTGGTACGCGCCGTCGTGGGCGATCAGCTCGTCGTGAGTGCCCTGCTCCACGATCCGCCCCGACTCCATCACCAGGATGAGGTCGGCGTCCCGGATCGTGGACAGCCGGTGCGCGATGACGAAGCTGGTCCGCGACGACCGCAGCGCCGCCATCGCGTGCTGCACCAGCGACTCGGTCCGGGTGTCCACCGAACTGGTCGCCTCGTCCAGGATCAGCAGCGACGGATCGGCCAGGAACGCCCGGGCGATGGTGATCAGCTGCTTCTCGCCCGCGCTGACGTTCGTGCCCTCCTCGTCGATCACCGTGTCGTAGCCGTCCGGCAGGGTGCGCACGAACCGGTCCACGTAGGTGGCCCGGGCGGCGGCCAGGATCTGCTCCCCGGTGGCGTCCGGGTTGCCGTAGGCGATGTTGTCCCGGATCGTGCCGCCGAACAGCCAGGTGTCCTGGAGCACCATGCCGGTCTGCGCCCGCAGATCCTCGCGCCGCATCGTGGTGATGTCCACGCCGTCCAGCGTGATCCGGCCCCCGTCCAGCTCGTAGAACCGCATGATCAGGTTGACCAGCGTGGTCTTCCCGGCACCGGTCGGGCCGACGATCGCGATCGTGTGGCCCGGCTCGGCGACCAGCGACAGGTCCCGGATCAGCGGCTGCTCCGGCCGGTAGGAGAACGCGACGTCGTGGAACTCGACGCGGCCCCGGCGCTCCGCCGGCACCACCGCGTCCGCCGGGTCGGGCTCCTGCTCCTCGGCGTCGAGCAGCTCGAACACCCGCTCGGCGGACGCCACCCCGGACTGCATCAGGTTCGCCATCGACGCCACCTGGGTCAGCGGCTGGGTGAACTGGCGCGAGTACTGGATGAACGCCTGCACCTCGCCCAGCGTCATCGCGCCGGACGTGATGCGCAGCCCGCCGACCACCGCGACCGCCACGTAGCTGATGTTGGACAGGAACATCATCAGCGGCATGATCAGCCCGGAGATGAACTGCGCGCCCAGCGAGGAGTCGAGCAGCTCGTCGTTGCGGCGGCGGAACTCCTCCTCCGACTCGCGCTGCCGGCCGAACACCTTCACCAGCTGGTGGCCGGTGAACGCCTCCTCGATGTGCGCGTTCAGCGCGCCGGTGTGCTTCCACTGCGCGACGAACAGCTTCTGCGACCGCTTCCGGATCCCGTTGGTGCCCAGCACCGACAGCGGGATGAGGGCGATCGCGATCAGCGCCAGCAGCGGCGAGATGGTCACCATCATCACCATCACGCCGACCACCGTCAGCAGCGCGGTGAGCAGCTGGCTGAGCGTCTGCTGGAGCGACATCGACACGTTGTCGATGTCGTTGGTGACCCGGGACAGCAGCTCGCCGCGCGGCTGGCCGTCGAAGTAGCGCAACGGCAGCCGGTGCAGCTTCTCCTCCACCTCGGCGCGCAGCCGGAACACGAACCGCTGCACCACGTTGTTGAGGATCCGGCCCTGCACCCAGCCGAACACCGACGACGCCAGGTACAGGGCGGACACCCAGAGCAGGACGGTGCCCAGCTCGGCGAAGTCGACGCCCGCGCCCGGCTCGTGCCGCCACCGGGCCATCAGCCCGTTGAAGATGATGTCGGTGGCGTACCCGAGGATCTTCGGCCCGGCGACCGCGAGCGCGACGCTGACGACGCCGAGTGCGAGGACGGCGGACAGCGCCACCCGCTCCGTGCGCAGCCGTTTCGCCAGCCGCCGCGCGGACGGGCCGAAGTTCTCCGCCTTGCCCATCGGGATCCCCATGCCGGGGAATCCGCCGCCCATCCGGGACGGCGTGGGCTTGTTCGCCGTGGGTGCGCTCATGCCGCCTGCTCCGAAGTCAGCTGGGACTGGACGATCTCCACGTAGGTGGGGCAGGTGTCCAGCAGCTCGTGGTGGGTGCCGACGCCGACGACGGAACCGTTGTCCAGCACGACGATCCGCTCGGCGTCGAGGATGGTCGACACGCGCTGCGCGACGACGATCACCACGGCCCGCCCGGTGTGCGGCTTGAGGGCCGCGCGCAGCCGGGCGTCGGTGGCGAGGTCGAGCGCGGAGAACGAGTCGTCGAACAGGTAGACGTCCGGCCGGCGCACCAGGGCCCGCGCGATGGACAGCCGATGCCGCTGGCCGCCGGACACGTTCGTGCCGCCCTGCGCGATGTCGGCGTCCAGGCCGCCCATCTCCTGGACGAAGTCACGGGCCTGCGCGACTTCGAGGGCGTCCCACAGCTCCTCGTCGGTGGCGTCGGGCTTGCCGTAGCGCAGGTTGCTCGCGACCGTGCCGGTGAACAGGTACGGCCGCTGCGGCACCAGGCCGAGCCGGTCGCACAGCACGTCCGGGTCGAGATCGCGCACGTCCGTGCCGTTGACCAGCACGGTGCCGGCGGTGACGTCGATCAGCCGGGGGATCAGCGACAGCAGCGTCGTCTTGCCCGAACCCGTGCTGCCGATGATCGCGGTCGTCCGGCCGGCCTCGGCGCGGAACGAGATGTCCCGCAGCACCGGGTCCGCCGCGCCCGGGTACCGGAACTCCGCGTGCCGGAACTCCACCTCGGCGCGGGTCGGCAGCTCGCGGATCGGCGCGGTCGGCGGCACCACGGACGAGTCGGTGTCGAGCACCTCGTTGATCCGCTCCGCGCACACTGCGGCACGCGGCACCATCATCGAGATGAACGTCGCCATCATCACCGACATCAGGATCTGCATCAGGTAGCTGAGGAACGCGGTCAGCGCGCCGATCTGCATCTCCCCGGTCTCCAGCCGCTGCGCCCCGAACCACAGGACGGCCACGCTGGAGCCGTTGAACATCAGCATCACGACCGGGAAGACCAGCGCCTGGAGCCGGCCGACCCGCAGGGCGGTGTCGGTGAGCGCGGTGTTGGCGTCGGCGAACCGCCGGGTCTCGGCGCGTTCCCGGACGAACGCCCGCACCACCCGGATGCCGGACAGCTGCTCCCGCAGCACCCGGTTGACCGCGTCGATGCGCTCCTGCATGAGCCGGAACTGCGGCACCATCCGGATCACGATCAGTCCGATCCCGATGATCATCGCGGGCACGCAGACCGCGAGCAGCCAGGACAGGCCGGCGTCCTCGCGCAGCGCCATCACGATGCCCGCCGCGCACATGATCGGCGCGCCGATCAGCATCGAGCACGCCATCACCACCAGCGTCTGCACCTGCTGCACGTCGTTGGTGGTGCGGGTGATCAGCGAGGACGGGCCGAACGCGGCGACCTCGCGCGCGGAGAACTCCCCGACCCGGTGGAACACCGCCGAGCGGATGTCCCGGCCGACCGCCATCGCGGTGCGGGCGCTGAGGTAGACCGCGCCGCCCGAGCAGGCCATCTGGAGCACGGAGACCGCGAGCATCCAGCCGCCCGTGGACAGGATGTAGCCGGTGTCGCCCGTGGTGATGCCGAAGTCGATGATGTCCGCGTTGAGGCTGGGCAGGTAGAGGGACGCCACCGTGGCGATGAACTGGAGCACCAGCACCAGGATCAGCTCACGCCGGTACGGCCGGAGGTATGTCCGGAGTAGGCGATTTAGCAACGTTTCCCCCCATAAGAAACGGTTGGTGTCTAATGTTGGTGAACGGTAGACCTCATCGATAAGAAACGCAACGTATCTTAGGGGCAGGGTGTCGGAGCCGAAGTCGCGCCGCCGGGGAGCCGAGCTGGAAAAGGCCATCCTCGACGCGGCCTGGGCGGAGCTGAGCGAACTCGGCTACGCCCGGTTCACCGTCGAGAGTGTGGCGGCCCGGGCGGGTACCAGCAAACCGGTTATCTACCGACGCTGGACGGGGCGCGCCGAGCTCGCGCTGGCCGCGTGGAGCCGGCAGGTGCCGGTGTCGAACGAGGTGCCGGACACCGGGACGCTGCGCGCCGACATGCTGGCCCTGTTCGACCGCATCTCGCGGCGGACCGGGAGCATGATGACGGAGATGATCGCCGGGGTGATGGCGGACGCGTTCCGGCACCCGGAGGTCGCCGAACTCCTGCGTTCCCGGCTGACCCTGCCGTCGCCGCTGACCGAGGCGGTGCGCACCATCGTGGAACGGGCCGTGGAGCGGGGCGAGCTGCCCCCGGTGCAGCTGCCGCACCGCGCGTTGCGCGCGCCGCTCGACCTGGTGCGCAACGAGTACATCACGTGCGGGGTGGCGATCGACGAGTCGACCATCGCCGAACTGGTGGACGACGTCTACCTGCCGTTGCTGCGCGGGCTGCCGGTCGACTGAAGGTCCGCTCCGACGGAATTCAAGAATTCCTCAAGCGGGCCGGCCCACACTGGCGACCGGACCGCGGCCCGCTACAGCCGGGAACCGGAGGAGGCCGTTCCGGCCTGCGACGGGGCCGGTAGAGCCGGTGCACCCCAGGCACCTGGCTCCCGGCTCCGTCGTTCCACCCGGCCGTGCCGGCACCGCCGCGAGGTGGTTCGGGTATCGGACCGGTTCCGCCGGCGCCGCTGATTTCGTGCCACGTCCCGGCACACCGGATGTCCGCGACGGGCGGACGGACTTGGTGCGGAGTCGGTCGGGTCGGTGCGGGCTGTCGCGTGGGATCGGTCTCGGGTGGGAGGTTCGGCATTCACCGTTTCGGTGGTTCGGCTTCACCACAACGGGTCTGGCGGCCCGGTCCGGGCGGGGGAACCGGTGCGAAGTGTGCCCGCGAGTCCGGCCGAAGGTGCGTCCCGCGCCGCCCGAAGGGGTCGTTCGCGCTGCCCGAACGGTCGTGTCCGGGGTCCTCCGCGCGACCGCATACTGGTTCGGGCGTCCGGAGGTGGTGTGACGTGGTCTTCCAGGGCCGGTGGCGGTCCCGCCGCACCGGACCGCCGCCGACCTCCTCCGGGTCGGCGGCGTGGTGATTGCCGGGACCGCGCCCGACTGCGGCCGTCCACCGGTCCGGGGGTGGGGACCGTGATCACCGGCTGGCGGTACGTGCCGATCGCCGGAGTCCCGGTGGGCGCGGGCCCGTTCGCGACCCGCGTGGGCGACCGGGTGCACGTGTTCGCCGCACGTCCCGGTGGCGACGGCGTGAACCACGTCGCGATCGCGGAGAACGGTTCGCACGAGGTGCTGGCCCCGTTGCCGCTGCGGTCGGTGTCCGGGGTGGCGGCCGGGACGGACGGGCCGGTGGTGGCGGGCGGGCGACTGGCCGACTCGGCGGCCGTGGTGCTCGCCGGCGGGGAGAACGTGCTGGCCGAACGGCACGAGATCGCGGCCTGGCCGGTACCGGTAGACGGCGACCCGGCACGGGTGGTGCTGGCGGCCGGGCAGGCCCCGGCGACGGTCTGGGTCTGCACGCCGGGGGAGGGCAGCCGGAGCGTGCTGCTGGCCGACGTCGTGCTGGGGCTCCAGGCCGCCGCCGCGCCGGGCGGCGTGGACCTGCTGTGCGAGACGTCCGTCGGCGCGCGGTTCCTGCGGATCGTGGGGGACGTCCGGCTGGAACGGGCCATGCCGTCCGGCTCGTACCTGAGTCCCGGCGCGGTGCTCGCGGTCCGGCCGCCGGGGATCGAGATCTGGTCGCCGGACACCGACACGCGCCGGCAGATCCCGTTGCGGGAGTGGGTGGTCCGGCGGCCGGCGCTGGTGGACGGGCTGCTGTTCTGGACCGTGGAGGGACCGGGCGGTCCGGCCGGCCGGTGGGTCGCGCGGCTGGGTCCGCAGGACGCGGAGCCGGGACCGGCGGTCCGCCTGCCCGATCCGGGACACACCGCCGTGGCCCGGCGGCTGGGCGGGCAGATCGTGGTGGCACAGGCGATCTCGGGACGGCTGGAGGTCTGGCTGGGGGAGTTGGAGTCCTGACCGGAACCGCATTGGTCCCGGATGCGGTAACCGTTGTGCCGCAAAGGCGTCCGGGGCGTTCGCGGGAAGGTGAAGACACCTACGGGTTGTGCGGTCGGCGGGGAACGATCTTGACCTAGGCTTGCGCTCCAAGGTGCCCACGGTGCAGGGAGCGCGTCGATGTCCCACTCGGCTGAGAAACTGCTGGAGAAGATCCGGAAGGAAGTCGCGGACGAGCACGGGGTGAACCGGTTCGTCCCGCTGGTCGCGGCCGGGACGGCGCCGGTCGCCGCGATCGGCGCGCTGGCCGCCGAGGAGAGCCGGATCGTGCCGGCGGACTGGCGCAGTTTCCTCACGCTCGCCGCGAAGGCCGACCAACCCGACGGGCGGGTGTTCTTCACCAGCCTGGCGCAGGGGGAGAGCCTGGCCCTGCCGATGCTGCCACCGCTGGCCGCCGCGGCGGGCTTCACCGAGGCGGATGTGCGCGACTACCGGCCGAAGCCGGGCTGCCAGGCGTACGCGGCGTACGTGGCGTGGCTCGCGCTGAACGTCGACCCGGCGGTCGCGGCGGTGGCGATGCTGACGAACTTCGCGGCGTTCGGCGAGTACTGCGCGGCGATCGCGCAGGGCCTGCGGGACCACTACGGGTTCGACGAGGAGGCGCGCGCGTTCTTCGACTTCTTCGGCACGCCCGCGCCCGAGTTGGAGCAGCAGGGACTGGCGGCGGTGCAGGCCGGGCTGGACGCCGGGGTGTCGTTCGACCGGGCGGTGGAGTACGTGCGGCTGCTCCAGGGCTACGAGCTGATGTTCTGGAACACCCTGGCGGACCTCGTGCCACCGTCGGACGACTGACCGGGCTCCTACCGGGCGACGCCGAGGCCGGGCGAGTCGATCCGGCCGCCGGCGTGCAGGTCCAGGAACAGGTCCACGATGTCCGGGTCGAACCGGGTGCCCCGCCCAGACCGCAGCTCGTCGCGCGCCTCGTCCAACGACAACGCCGGCCGGTGTGGACGGTCCGACAGCATGGCCGCCCACACGTCGCACACCGCGACCAGCCTTGCCTCCCAACGGATCGCGCCGCCGGCCAACCCCGACGGATACCCGGTGCCGTCGTAGCGCTCGTGGTGCTGCCGGATCGCCTGCGCCACCGCGAAGAACCCGGGCACGGTGTCCGCGAGCCGGAACCCGTAGTCGGCGTGCTGCCGCATCAGGTGCCACTCGTCCCGGTCCAGCGCCGACGGCTTGGCCAGCACCGCGTCCGGGATGACGATCTTGCCGATGTCGTGCAGCCGACCCGCGAGCCCCGCCACCCGCACTGCCTGCTCGTCGTGTCCCAGCTCCACCGCCAGCAGCCGGGCCCACCGGCCAACCGCACGGCTGCTGTGCGGCGCGCACAGCTTGCGGTCCACCTGGTCCGCCACCCGGCACAGGTGGTCGAGCATCGCCGGATCGCACTCCGCACGTGACCCGGAACCGCCCACCACGACCCGGTCCCGACCGGACAGCTTGGCCGCGTACAGCGACCGGTCGGCGGCGGCGATGACCTCGGCCGGGTCGCCGCCGTGCTCGGGGTAGCAGGCCGCGCCGACGGACACGGTCG
>CBHFOL010000365.1:0-8089 GCA_965995405.1 uncultured Saccharothrix sp. | reverse complement strand
CCCGGCCGAACACATCGCGTCCCCGGTCGCGGGAGGTGGTGGCCAGGTCCGCCAGCAGGTCGGCGGTCGCGGCCAGGCCGTTGCGGGACAGTGCCGCCACGTCGCGGGACGCCGACGCCACGGCCGCCACCGCACGTCCGCCGAGGGTCACCCGGTGCAGGACGTTCTCCAGCGGGCGGATCGGCGGCGGTGTCCGGTCAGTCGGTTGCGGGCGGGCCGGCAGGTCGGGTGCCTTGCCGTCGACGTGGGCGCGTTGCAGGCGGTCCAGTCCCAGGTCCAGGTGTCCACGCAGGTCACCGGGCAGGGCCAGGTCTCCCGCAGCGGCCAGGGCGATCGCCGTGCCGGGACGGTCGGGGGTGAGCCGGGCAATGAACCGGAGTTCAAGGGCACCCGCGCCGGCCAGGACGCGCAGGTTCTCCCGTGCGCGTTCGCTGTCGCCCACCAGGTCCAGGACACCCGAGCCGGTGCCGACGCGGAGGGCGTTTCCCGCCGCGCCCAGCACGGTGCCCTGGACGAACAGCAGGTCGGCGCCCGCCGGCCGATGGGTGTCGGGACGGATGCCCGCCCGGAACGCCCGTGCCACCTGGTCCGCCAAGGGCTCGGCGAACAGCCGGTCCTTCGGCGACGCGTCCCAGGCCGCGCCCGACGCCGCCACCGCGCGCACCGCCTTGCCCGCACCCAACCGGTGGTCGGGTGAGGCGGTACCCCCGGCCAGCAGCAGGCCGGCCCGGCCCAGTTCCCGGTGGGTGAGGCCGGACTCGCCGACCGCCACCGGGCCGCCCGCCGCGGCGGTGACGCGTTCCGGGCCGCCGGGCATGATCGCCGGGATCGTCCACAGTGCCCCGGACTCGTCCACCAGGTGGGTGACCACGCCCCCGTAGCCGGAGGTGGTGACCACCGGTTCGGTGAACAGGCCGTAGAGGCGCAGCGACCCGATCGGGCGATAGTCGCGGCGGGCAGTGCCACGCAGTTCACTGGTGGCTTCGGCTGTGGTGCGCAGGGCGTGGCAGAGCAGGAGGAGATCCACCAGTTCGGCGGTGAGCACCTCGCGGTCGAACGTCGAGTCGCCGGTGCGCGCGGCGGTCAGCGCACTGGCGATCCGCAGACCTGCCGCCGCGGCCCGGTGCAGGCCCGCGACCCGTGCGGTGTGCACGGCCCGCAGCAGCTCGGCCCGCACCACCGCGCCACTGCCCTGCGCGCCGGCACGGAGGATGGTCGTGCACGCCTCCCACAGCACGGCGGCACCAGCCCGCTCACTTCCGCTCACCTCGGTGGGAGCTTCGGCGAACGGGTCGGAGTGTCCCCCGGTGTCGCCGTGAGCGCCTGCCACTGCCGCGTCGGGGTTACCGCTGTCGGTCGCCGCACCATCGATATCGGGGGGTTCGGCGTCGGTCGGGTCCGCGACGGGGGCCGCAGACACGGCTATGCCGCGGTGCAGGCAGCGTGGCGCGAGCAGGCAGCTGCACATCAGGTCGTCCGCCGCCGTGAGCGTGCCGTTGTGCAGTGCCCAGGTGAGGGTGGTGTCGGCATCCAGTTCGGCTCGGGCCGAGTCGGCGTCGACCACCACCTCCCAGGTCGCGGCCTTGTCCAGCGAGGAGTCGATCCGCTTGCACAGCCGGGGCGGGAGCAGGTCGAGGACGTCCGCCAGCACGGCCGGAGCCACGGGTGGGAGGGTCATCCGCGCACCTTCTCCCCCACCCAGCGGGCCAGTTCCTGCGGGCTCAGGGCGGCCACCGGCATCCCGGCGCCCACCAGTGCGCCCGCGACGGACGTCGAGTAGCGCGCCGCTCCCCGGTCGTCCAGGCTCGCACAGCCCAGCACCGTCACCCCGGAGTTGACGAGTTCCCGCACCTGCCCGATCAGCGACGCCACCGGGCCGCCCTCCTCGAAGTCGCTGACCAGCACCACCATCGTCCGTTCCGGCACGGTCACCAGGGAACGGGCGTGCCGCAACGCGCCCGCGATGTGCGTGCCACCGCCGACCCGCACCTCCAACAACAGCGACAACGGGTCGGAGACCCGCTCGGAGAGGTCCACGACCTCCGTCGAGAACGCGAGGAAGTGCGTCGACAGCGACGGCACCCCGGCGAACACCGCCGCCGTGAGCGCCGACCACACCGTGGACGCCTCCATCGAGCCCGACACGTCCACCACCAGCACCAGCCGCCAGTCCGTCGAACGACGGCCGCGGGTCCGGAACACCGGGCGTTCGGGCACCACCAGCACCCGGCCGTCCGGTTGGCGGCGGGCCGTGGCGAGGTTCGCCCGGACCGTGCGCGGCAGGTCCAGGCGACCGCCGGGCCTGCGGGTAGGCATCGGGAGCTGGATGCCGGTCAACGCCGGTCGGATGCGGTTGGCCAACTGTGCGGTCAGCTCGCGGACCAGCCGTTCCACGAGGGGACGCAGCCGGGCCAGCGCGTGCTCGGACAGGCCGCCCGCCAGGGACAGGACGCTGCGCAGCAGTTCGACCGAGGGCCGCACCGAGTTCGGGTCGATCTCCAGCGCCGCTTCGAGCCGTCCGCCTTCCGCGGCGGACGCCAGCACTTCCTCCCGGATGCGTTCCCCGAACAGGGCGTGCAGTTCCTCGGACCACTCGCGCACGTCGGGGAAGGGTGACGAGAGGTCGGCACCCAGCCCGCCCGCTCCCGCCGGGTCGGCACCGGCCGCGCCTTCGCCCCGGTCGCGGCCGTAGAGCTCGTCCAGGGCGGCGGCATAGCGCGCACCGCCTGCCGGACGTTCGCCGCGCGAGCCGAGCACCAGCCGCCACCGGACGGCAGCGGCGAGCGAACCCGCATCGGTTTCCGGACCGTCCACTGTGGATGAATGGTCGCGCACTTGACTGTCCACAGTGGATTGACCGTCGTCGGGCGTCGGGTCGGGGGCGTCCGGGGTCGCGTCGGCGCTTTCGGCTGATGTGGCCGTGGCATCCGCATGTTCGTCCGGTGTAGCGGAGGACGGCGGAGTGCCGGACGTCGACTTCACCGGGCGGTCTAGACCGTGGGTGAGCTGGGCATCCTGGGCGGTCTGTTCGGCGTCCCGCCAGATCGCCAGCAGTTCCGGGTCGCGGGTGCCGGCGGCGTCGACCCGGTCCCCGGTGCGTTGTTCCACGACGGCCAGGACCCTGGCCCGGGCGGCGGGGCCGATCGAGGTGAAGGCTCCGCGCAGGGCGGGCAGGCGTTCCAGGAAGTCGCGGTCCGCCAACGCCTCCACCCGGTTCAGCAGCGGGTGGAGGGCCTCCGTCGTTTCCAGCAGCGGGGTCGCCGCCGCCAGCACTCCGGTCAGGCCCTGGCGCAGCACGGTTCGCCGGTCGGGCGTCGTGGCGCTGTCGATCCAGGACGCGATGCGTTCGCCCAGTTCACCCGGTGCGGCCAGGCCCAGGAGGACGCGCGCCGCGCCCGCCGCTCCGGCGATCAGGGGCACACCCTGGTCCGCCAGGTCCCGCAGGGCGGCGGCCAGGCGGACACCCGTGCCGTGGGTGTCGTGCCGCTGGCCGAGTTCCACCAGCGCGTGGGCGTCGGCCGGGTCCTCCGAGCCGGCGAGGCCGGAGACCTGGGCGACCGCCGCCGTCTCCAATTCCTCGGGGAGCAACGGGTGCCGGTCGAGCACCGTCGGCGGTGTGCCGGGGACGTGCCCGGCCCGCAGGCGGTCCAGCAGGTCCAGGCCGGACAGCAGGTCCTGCAACGTCCCGGCGGACGGCAGCACCGTCGCCGCGTCGGCCAGCAGGTCGCCCACCAGGTCGGGCAGGCCGCACGCCGCCGCGTCCGCGAGGTCCGCCAGCACGTCGGCGGGCGTGTGGCCGCCGTTGCGTTCCCGTTCGGCACGCCGTGCCCGCAGCCGTCCGTGGGCGGCCAGCGGCAGGGTCGCGCCCCAGAGGCCGGCGACCGGCAGTGTGGCGGCGGTCGCCGGGGTCCACGCGGCGGTCCAGCGGGTGGTGAGCGCGTCGCCGCCGCCGACACCGGTCGTCGCGGTCTCCTCCGCGTACGAGACTCCGAGGATCGTGAGGCGGCGCAACGTGATCTCGCGCCTCGCGTCCAGGTCGGACCGCAGCGGGTCCAGGCGCAGGACTGCGGGTTCGCGGGTGCCGGGGCCGGGCAGGCGCAGTTCGGCCAGCAGCGCCTCCACGGCCGGTGCGAGGCCGGAACGCGGGGTGCCGGGCGCGAGAACGCCGGTCCGGTGGCCCACGAGGATGTCACCGGCCGCGCGCGCCACCACTCGGCCGCGGCCGAGTGGTTCGGCGTGGGTCAGGACGCTCTGGACCGCTTCGACCAGTTCGCCCCGGCCCGGGGCGGGCAGGCCCCGGATGCGGGCCAGGTCCACCGCCAGGCGCAACGCCTCCCGGGCCTCGCCGGGGCCCGCCGGGTGGCCGAGTTCGCGGACCCTGGCGCAGATCCGCACGATCATCGACGCGGCGGCGGCTTCGACGGCGGACGGGTCGCCCGCCGCCTCCAGGATCGCCTGCTGCCACTCCGGGTCGCGGATGCCGGCCGGGTAGCCGGACCGTTCGTCCAGCAGTCCGAAGCCGTACGGCACCAGGGAAGTCACGATGTCGGCACGCTCGGACGCGGCGACACGGTCCGGGGCGGCGGCTCGGTCGGGCACGTCGGTGTCGGCCGGCCCGGTCTCCGGGGTGAGCAGGGCCGAGGCGTGGAACGACCCGATCACCGCCGCACAGCGGCGGCCCTCGGTGCCGGCGACCACCCGGCGCATCCACTCCTCGCGGCGCAGGTCGAACGGGTCCACGCCGGCACCCCGCGCGGAGTCCTGGCGCAGGGCCCAGCCGACCAGCAGGGCGGCCCGGCGCACGGCTTCCGGGGTCTGACCGGGTGCGGCGGCTTCGACCAGGCGGTCCCAGAGGTCCTCGCCGTCCCGGCCGGTGATCGCCCGGCGCAGTGCGTCGGCCAGGGGTGTGGCGCGGTCCCCGGATGACGAGTAGCGCGCGTCGCGTGCGGCGAGTGGCAGGTCGCAGGGGCGTACTTCGACGCCGTTGCGGCGGGCCCAGCGGATCGCCGCCAGTTCCGGTGAGAAGTCGGCGAACGGGTAGAACGCCAGGCTTCCGCCGTCACGTCGGGCGCCGGACAGGGCGACCGGCGCGGTCAGTTCCGGGTCAGCCAGGTGCGGCAGCCATTCGCCGAGTTCCTCGGGCAGCTCGACCAGGAGGACTTCCGGGTTCGCCGCTTCGAGCAGTTCGGGCAGCACCGCGGCGAGTGCGGGCGAGTGGTGCCGCACCCCGATGAGGAACGGCTCCCGGTGCCCGGCCAGCCGTTCGGCCACCGCGAGATCACCGTCGTGCGCACGGTCCGCAGGCGCGGGGCGGAGCCCGCGCCCTCGTTGCCGCACCTCGCCCGGCTGATCGAGGCCGGACACACGGTCCGCAGGCGCGGGGCGGAGCCCGCGCTCTCGTTGCCGCACCTCGCCCGGCTGGTCGAGGTCGGGCGCACGGTCCGCGGGTGCGGGGCGGAGCCCGTCCCCGGCCGTGGTGGCCGGGGCGGGCTTCGTCTTGGGGTCAGGCGTCGAGGACGTCACGGAGCTCCCACAGCCTTCGCCAGGTGCGTGCGCCGGTCTCGGCACGGCGGCGGACCGCGCCGTCCCAGTAGCCGAGCAGCCGGGCCGCGTCGCTCGGGTCGTCCTTGCGGACCACGCCGAGCAGGTGGCCGGGCAGCAGGGACAGCGGGTCCCGGTCGCCGGGGAAGTAGGCGTCGGACAGGCCCAGCGAGGTCGCCACCGACACCGCCTCCGCCGTGCTCATCACGGTGGACGGGCGTTCCACCGACCAGCCTTCCTCCGACACCCCGTTGCGCAGGTCGCGGAACGCCGTGACCAGCACCTCCAGCACCACGTCGTCCACCGCGAACGGCGCGTTCACCCGGTCCAGCGCGGCGGACGCCTGGCGGCGCACCAGCGCGGTCTCGGCAGCCAGGTCGCCGATGGGGCCGACCGCCTCGAAGTTGAACCGGCGCTTGAGGGCCGCCGACATCTCCGAGACGCCCCGGTCGCGCAGGTTCGCGGTGGCGATCACCGTGAATCCCGGTGCCGCGTGCACCGTCGAGCCGTCCGTGCCGGACAGCTCCGGCACGGCGATCCGGCGGTCGGACAGGATCGACACCAGCGCGTCCTGCACCTCGGGCAGGCAGCGGGTGACCTCCTCCACCCGGACCACGCCGCCGGTCCGCATCGCGGTGAACACCGGCGACGGCACCAGGGCGCGCGGGCTCGGGCCCTCGGCCAGCAGCAGGGCGTAGTTCCAGCCGTAGCGCAGCTGGTCCTCTGTGGTGCCCGCGGTGCCCTGCACGACGAGCTGGCTGGTGCCGCACACGGCGGCGGCCAGCAGTTCGGACAGCATCGACTTCGCGGTGCCCGGCTCGCCGACCAGCAGCAGACCGCGCTCACCCGCCAGGGTCACCACGGCCCGCTCGACCAGCGCCCGCTCCCCCACGAACTTCGGGGTGATCACCAGCCGGGACGGCAGGCCCTCCACCGCCTTGGGCAATGCCAAGGCGTCACCGCTGCCGGTGACGAACGTGACGGCGGCCCGCGGTGTCAGCCGCCAGCCGGGCGGACGACGGCCGTCGTCGTAAGCGGCCAGGAACGCCAACTCCTCGGCGTACGCGTCCTCGGCCGGATCTATCTGCCGTGCGGCGGTCACCTGCGTCCTCCGGTCTTCAGCTCTTCGTATGCGGGCGCGTCGCCGTCGAGCACGCGCTGCCAGGCGCGGGCGAACAGGGCGGCGACGGGTTCGGGGGCCACGACGGTGTGCCCGTGCGAGGGGTTGGTGACGCCGAACATCGACGCCTTCCACGACTCCACCGGCAGGTTCGGGCTGCGCAGCGCCAGCCAGCCGCCCGGCAGGAACAGCGAACGGCCCGCGCGGGCGCGTTTCGCGGTCAGCACCAGGTCGGTCTCGGCCAGCGCGGCACGGGCCTTGCGCAGCCGCGCCGGCTTCCACCCGGTCCACCGGGCCACGTTCGCGTCGCTCGGGTCCGGCAGCGCCAGCAGTTGCAGGTAGAGCACGGCCGCGTCCTCGTCCAGGCCGAGCTTCCCGGCGACCTCGGTGACCAGGCCCTGGTCCGGCACCTGGTGGTAGGACTCCGGGTCACCGGACGGCGGGACCGCGCAGGCGGCGGTCAGGCCGTCGGACGCGAGCAGGTCCAGCGCCCGGCCCACGTTCTGCGAGTGGGTCAGCTCCAACATGGCGTTCAGCAGCTCGCGGTCCGCCGGGCCGACCAGTCCCGGCCGCACGATCACCCGGACGAACTGATTGTGCGTGCGGAGCACGTGCAGCCAGCCCTTGTGGTCGAGCACCGTGCCCTCTTCGGGCAGCGCCACGCCGAGCAGGCCGTCGACCTTCTCGGTCTCGACCCAGCCGCCGAGGTCCACCGCGAAACCGGCGTCCGCCGCCCGCTGCCGGGCCAGCGCCAGCGCCTCGGGCAGGCGCTCGCGCAGCGGCGAACCGGCGGGCAGCCGGTACGCCAGCCACAGCAGCACGTTCGGCACCGACAGGAGCGCCGACTCGTTGAAGCCGTCGCGGTTGCGGGCCACCATCGACTGGTCCTTGACCCGGTAGTCGGAGTCCTGGGTCAGCCACGTGGCGTTCTCCGGGTCGAGCACGCCGGTCACCCACTGGCCCGGCCGGCGCTCGCTCAGCTGCTTCGCCGCGTCGACCAGCAGCTCGTCCGGCACGGCACGGCGCTGACCCATCTCGGCGACCCACACGGCGGCGACGGCCGCCACGTCCGGGCCGGTGGTCCACAGGTCGGCCGGGTCGGCGGGGAGGGCGGCGGACAGCAGGCGGTGGCGGAACAGCTCGTCCAGCGAGCCGAGCTGTTCCCTGGCGGCCTTCGCCTCGGCGGCGGACAGGCCCAGCAGGCGGCGGTCCTCGGTGCTCAGGTAGGCCGCCTGCCACCCTTCCACGCCGGGCATCCCCGCGAGCAGCACGACCGCCGCCGCGGTGCCGATGCCGGTGGCCTCGGCCAGCGCGGACGCCGCCTCCGGCCACCACGGCGCGGGACCGCGTTCGGCGAGCACGTCGAGGAACCGGCGGATCCGGTCCGGCCCGAACGACGCGTCGATCTCCCGCGAGTAATCCAGCCGC
>CBHFOL010000364.1:0-8145 GCA_965995405.1 uncultured Saccharothrix sp. | reverse complement strand
GCTGCTCCTCTTCTCGTGCGTGCTGTCTCCCGGACGTGCGGTCGAATGCGGGTGCGTCGTCGCGGCGGCCTCGTCGACGTTCCCGACCAGCCCGAACGTAGCGCCCGCACGACCGGATCAGGCAGATAACACCTGTCCATAACACTGTGAACTGGCAACGACCATCCTCAGTGGACGGCGGTCACCCGAACCACGTGGCGACGGCCGCCTTCAGGGTGTCGCCCGGCTGCGGGTCCGCCGTGGTGGAGATCCACGCGGTGTGCCCGTCCGGGCGAACCAGCAGCCCTTCCAGGTCGGGACGTTCGGGGCAGTGGGCTCGCACGGCCCCGGGCAGGACGCGGTCACCGAACGAGAGCAGCAGCGGACGGGTGGCGCGCAGCAGTTCGGCGACGCCGGTCCGCTCCCCCGCCACGGTCAGCCCGAGGTTCGGCGCGAGCCGGCCCAGCCACGGGTGCCCGCCGGGGATCCTCGGGTCGTACCGGGTGCCCACGCCGGTCACCAGCTCGGCCAGGTAGGTGCCGACCGCCGGCAGCGCGGCGAGTTCGGCGAACAGCTCCCGTATCGGGGCCAGGTCCGGGTCGGACCCGCCCAGGACGGTCTGCGCACGGGTGGTCCGCAGCAGGGCTTCCCCGACCGGGTGGCGTTCGTCGTGGTAACTGGCCAGCAGTCCGTCCGGCGCGTGCCCGAGCACGGTCGCGGCGAGCTTCCAGCCCAGGTTCACCGCGTCCGCCAGCGCCACGTTGACGCCCACCGCACCCGCCGGCGGGTGGATGTGCGCGGCGTCCCCGGCCAGCACGGCCCGGCCCGCCACGTACCACTCCGCCTGCCGGGCCGCGTCGGAGAACCTGGTGAGCCAACGAGGTTCCCGCAGCACGACCGCGCGCGCCAGGGTGTCGGCCAGCACGCGCTCGAAGTAGGCCGGCTCGACCGGCTGGTCGCGTTCGGCAGGCGGGCTGGGCTCGGTCACGATGATCCGCACGTAGCCGGGCCTCGGCAGCACGAACACCGTGCCGTGCTCGCCCTGGTTGACGCCGAACGACAGGTCGCCGGGATCGGCGAGTTCCACGTCCGCGAGCAGCCCGAACGTGGTCGCGTCGGTACCCGGGAAGCCGATCCCGGCCAACTTGCGGACGGCGCTGCGGCTCCCGTCGCACCCGGCCACGTAGTCGAACCGCCGCCGACCGGACGTCAGGCTCACGTCCACCCCGTCGTCGTCCTGGACAAGACCGACGACCTCCTGCCCCCACTCCACCCGCACGCCGAGCTCGGCGAGCCACTGCTCCAGCAGCTCCTCCACCCGGGTCTGCGGGATGCCCAGCACGTACGGGTGGTCGGTGTCCATAGTGGACAGGTCCAGCGGCCGACGCGGGTCGGTGAACATCGTGCTCGACACGGTCGGCCCCTCGGCCAGGAACCGGTCCGCGATACCGCGCCGGTCCAGCAGTTCGAGGCTCCGCGCGTTGAGGGTGAACCCCCGGCAGAACGGCGACCGCGCGGGCTGCCGGTCCACCACGGTCACGTCCACCCCGGCCAGGGTCAGCTCACCGGCCAGCATCAACCCCGCCGGTCCCGCTCCGACGACCAGCACCGTCATCGTTCCTCCCCCACGCCGACCCAGCCCTCGGACTCCGGCCACGTCAGCCGGCCCGCCTCGATGTCCGCCCGGATCTCCTCCACCCAGCCGAGCTCGGCCTCGTGCATCCGCACCGCGTACTCGGCCTCCACCACGAACAGGCGCGGCACCTCGCCCAGCGCTTCCTGATGTCCCTGCCGGATCCCGTCCAGCCGGGCCCGCAGCCGTTCAGCCCGCTCCCCCAGCGCCTCGGCAGCACCGTGCGGCCCGAGCGCCCCGAGGTAGCCGACCGCCCCGAGGAACTTGGGGTACTCGTCCTGCGGAACCCGGACCAGCTCGTCCACCCAGCGCACGAACTCCGCGCGACCCTCGGGTGTGTGCCCGTACACGGTCCGCTCCGGCCGCGCGCCGACCCGCACGGTCTCCCGTGCCTCGATCCACCCGACCCGTTCGAGCGCCCGGACCACGTCGTACAGCGAACCGGTCGTCACCTTGAACGCCCGGTCCATCCCGCGTTCCCGCAGGGTGGCGGCCATGCCGTGCGGGTGCGCCGGCGACTCCAGCAGCAGTCCCAGCACGGCCAGGCCCAGCGGATTGGCCACCTTCCGCCGATCACTCTCCACCAAGTGCTCGCCTTCAATCGCTCGGATCCGACTAGTTGATTCCGAGCATAGCAACGACGGCAGGGAGGCCGCGAAAGCGACCTCCCCGCCGGCTGTCGAACCGTCAGAACTCCCCGCAGCACACGTGCGACGCCCACTCCGGCTCGTGCCACCAGTGGTCCGCCGACTCCAGCCTGGGCAGCGGCTCGCTGTGCGCCGCAACCGACGGCGTCCGGTACGGGGCCAGCAGGTCGTCCACCTTGTGCACGACGCCGCCGACCACCACCTGCCGCACGGACGCCGCCGCCCGGATGTCGGTCAACGGGTCGCCCGCCACCAGCGACAGGTCGGCGTACGCGCCCGGCCGCAACGTCCCGAGCCGGCCGGACATCCCCAGCCACGCCGCCGGGTTGCGGGTCGCGGTGACCAGTGCCTCCAGCGGGGTGAAGCCGTACTCCACCATGGCCCGCAGGTTCTGGTGGGTCGCGGTGGCCACGAAGTCCAGCGGCGCGTCGGTGCCGCACACCACCAGCCCGCCCGCGCGGTGCACCCGCAGCGCCAGGCCCACCCAGCCGGCCAGGATCTCCCGGTGCCAGGTGGATTTCGGGGTGCCCGCCGCGTTCGCCTCCTCGACGTACTTCTGGTACTCCCACGGCGGGAACAGGATCCGGGTGCGTTCATCGTCCACAAGGGACTTGTCCTTGTCGTACATCGAGCGCGACTGGAACAGGGTCGGCGTGACCGACATGCCGGACTTCACAAACAGGTCCACGACGTCCTGGTACGCCCGGCCGGTGCGGCTGATCGTGTGGGAATACCCGAGCCGGTTGGTGGCGCCGACGTGCTCCATGCCGTCCATGCCGATGTCCGCCGCCGGGTACAGGTAGTGCGACGTGAGGCGCAGCCCCGCCCGGTGCGCGGCCGTGACGGTCGCCCGCTGGAGGTCCACCGGCAGCCGCACGTAGGTCTTGACCAGGTCATAGTCCAGCTCCAGCGCCCGCTTCAGCTCCAGGTCCAACTGGCCGCGCGACAGGGTGGGGCGCATGAAGTTGTAGTAGACGCGGGAGCCGTCGATCGCCTCCCCGGTGGCGTAGAACCTTGGCCCCACCAGGGTTCCGGCGTTCAGCGCCTCCCGCGTCTCCAGCATCTGGTAGACCGGGTCGCCCGGCGAACGGGTGGTGGTGATGCCGTACGCCAGCCACGCCCGGCCCTGCCGCGCGCCCCAGTGCCGGCCGCGCAGGTGCCAGTGGTTGTGCGCGTCGATCAGGCCCGGGATCGCGACCAGGTCGTGCGCGTCCACCACGCGGTCGCCCGCCGACGCCCGGTGAGGACGGATCTCCCGCACCCGGCCGTGCTCCAGCACGATGTCGACGTCGTGGCGCAGCCGGTCGGACTCGCCGTCCCACACCGCGCCCGCGTGCACGATCGTGCGGTCCGGCGCTTTCGGCCTGCGCCAGGAGAAATCGAGCCGGATGGTGCGGGTGCCACCGCTCAGGGCGACCCGGCGCAGCCGGCCGTTGTTCAGGTACACCAAGGCATCCGGGCCGTGCCAGGCGAGCGAGTCGGTGACCTCTTCGGTGACCCGGCGCGGGTCGCCGATGAACCGGCCCGCCGCGTCCACCGGCACCACCCAGGCGACGCTCTCCACCACGAACGCCAGGTGCCGCCCGTCCGGCGACCACACCGGGCCGTCGTCGCCCCGGGTCGCGATCGACCGGAACGGCATCGGCTCGGTGTAGCGGAGTTCGCCGGTCCGCAGGTCGACGGTGAGGATCTGGCTGGTGCCCTCGCGGAACCGGCCGGAGAACGGCTTCACGGCGGCCAGCGCGAGCACGTTGCCGTCCGCCGACCACGTCGGGCGGCCCGGCATGAACAGCGTCGATGTCACCTGCCGCCGGTTTCCCGTTGCCACGTCGAGGATCCAGACCACGCCGTCCTGGTCGACGTACGCGATCCGGGTGCCGTCCGGGGCGAAGCGCGGGGTCGTCTGCGAGCCCGGCGACGTGACCGGCCGGCGCTCCTCGCCCGTGGCGAGATCGCGCAGCCAGAGCGACGGCAGGCCGGTGCGGTCGCTGGAGTAGACGATCGACCGGCCGTCCGGCGCGAAGTCCGGGTCCGAGTCGAAGTACGTCCCATCGGTGAGCTTGCGGGGTCTGCCCCCGGTGATCGGCAGCAGGTGGATCGCGTTCAGGGCGCGGAACGCGAGCTGCGAGCCGTCCGGCGACACGACCGGGCTGGCGATGCCGCGCACCGGGCCGCCGGTCGGGTCACGCCGGGGCCGGAGTTGGCGGCGTTCGGAGACCGGCACGAACGCCTCGAACGCGATGTCCCGCACCGTGCCGTCCGGTTCGCGCCGCCGGATGCGGCCGTCCGCCGTGTAGAGGACCGCGCCGCCGATCCACGTGGCGGCGAACCCGAACACGTCCTCGCCCGAGGTGACCGGCCGGTCGCCCAGCACCAGGTCGGCACGGGCGGCGCGGATCAGGGTGTAGGACGGGGTCCCGTCCGGCCCGAACGCCGCGCCGTGCACGCGGCTGCCGGCCGGCGCGGTGACGACGCGGACCTGCTCGCCCGTGGCGACGGTGAGCACGTCGACCGCTGTTTCGTTGACGGTGAAGGCGATCCGCCGGCCGTCCGGGGACCAGCGCGGCGCGGCGGCCTCGTCCGTCGTGGTGCAGAGCGGGGTCACGGCACCGGAGGCGACGTCCAGCGCCCACACGCCGTAGTGCCCGCCCCGGTCGCTGGTGAACGCGATCCGCTTGCCGTCCGGCGAGAACGACGGTTCACGGTGGTCGAACCGGCCGCTGGTGAGCTGCCTGGGCTCACCGCCGTCGACACCGACCAGGTACAGGTGGAAGTTCCCGTCGCGGTACGACTGGAACACGAGCGACCGGCCGTCCGGCGACCACGTGGGCAGCGTGGCGTCCTGCGACTCGCCGGTCAGCCGACGCGCCTCGCCGCCGGCGGCCGGCAGCACCCAGACGGCGGTGACCAGGTCGGTCGCCAGCCATCTGCCGTCCGGTGACAGCGCGACCGAGATGTTCGTGCCCTCGCGCAGGGTCACGCCCCTGCTCTGCTCGGCGTGCGCGGAGGTGCCGGCCGCGATGCCGGCTGCCGTGCCCACCACACCCAGCGCCGCAGCCTGGCCGGTGCGCAGCAGCAGGTCTCGTCGTGACAGGTCCTCTGGTGCCATGCGATCGCCCCAATCCGATGCGCCCCCGCACCTCACCCTGCCGGCCGCGGACCGTCGCAACTGGTCCGTTCGGTGGCATGTCAGGTCACTCCACCCGTACGTGCCACTCATCGGAATGGGGTCCTTCGCGGACGCCGACGAGGCGTACATTCGCCACAGCAGACGCGCACCCCGTCCCGCCGAGGAGCCCGCGTGCCGTACGCAGTCTGGATCGAACTCATCGACCCTGATCCCCGCAGCGCCGACGAGATGACTCAGGCCCAACGACCCCAGCTCATCCTGGAGCTGATCCAGGCGAACCGGCAGCCCGAACCGCCGCGCGACCTCGCCGCGCTCACCGAGGACGACCCGGCGAACCTGCTGGACGTCCGGGTCCTCACCTCGGCCGACGGCGCGCGGATCGGCGTCGCGGTCGACACCGACCACCTGGAATCGTCCCTGGGCACCGGGTTCGACCTGGCCCGGCGGCTGTCCGGCAGCCCGGCGCTGTTCGGGTGGCGGCTGGAGTCCCTGCGCGCCGAACGGCTGTCCGCGCCGCGCGGACCGGGCGGGTGGCTGCCACCGGACGAGGAGCAGACCCGGTTCCCGGTGGCCGCGCACCTGCCGGGCGAACTCCGGGAACTGGCCGCGCACTACCTGCTCGCCGCCGCGGCGGGCGGTCTGGACGACCCGGCCGGACGCGGGCGGCGGACCGTCGCGGCGGCCGACGTCGTCGCCGGCGCGGTCGAGGACCCGTGGGGACGGGAGCTGACCGGCGCGCTGGGCGCGCTGCTGGTCGCCGCGTGCCGCGCGGAGGCCGCCCTCGGCGTGCGGCACGCGCTGGTCGGCCGGGGCAGTGGCGACCCCCGGCTGGCGCAGGCGCTGCTGGACACCGTCCGGCTGGACGAGGCGCTGCCCGCGACCGGCTACGACGAGGACCGGATGCGCGGGCACGTGCTGCTGGAGAACTTCATGGTCGAGCAGAACCTGCTGTGGAACCGGGTGGACGACTCGGGGACCGCGGACGGGGAACGCGGCCGGCAGCAGCTCCGCGCCCTCCTGTGGGCCGGTCTGCGTGCCCTGGCGACCATGGGCCGCAGCACGCTGCGCCACGCGGAGTCGCCGTGGGTGTGGCTGGCCGAGCTGGGCAGCGACGAGATAGACGAGGTGGCCCGCCAGTTCGCCTACCGTGACCTGGAGGCGTTCGAGGAGGCCGCCGAGAACGCCGAGGACCAGCTGCACGCCGCCACCCACGCCCACCTCCTGCTGCGGCTCGCGCTGCGCCGGCCCGACCTGGTCGACGGGAACTTCCCGACCGCGGCCATGGGCGCGTTCACCGAACCGCTGCGGCACCTCGGTTTCCAGACCCTGCTGTCGCTGGGCGCGGCCACCGTCGAGCGCACCGCGCGCACGCCGCTCGCGGAGTCCACCGCGTCCGCCGCCCGGACGGTGCTGCCCGCGCTCCACGCGATCGCCGCCGACGAGGACGACGCGTTCGACGACCTGTACGACGCCATCGACCACCTGCTCCCCGGCACGCCGGCACCCCGGGAGGAGCGCCGCCACCGCACCCGGACGTTCCTCGACCTGGTCACGTCGGCGGCGGCCCAGGCGGGCGACGAGCAGTCCGCCCGGATCGCCCGGGAACTCCTCACCACCCCGGCGGAATCCGCCTGCGTGCAGGCCGACTTGCCGGACGGGCGGGAGATCGAGCACGCGCTCCGGCTACGCGTGCTGGCCACCGCCGCCGGGCTGGACCCGGATCTCGCGGGCGCGATCGCCGCCGACCTGCCCGCGCTGCGCAGCCCCGACCCGCGCGACGAACCGGCCCTGCGCGCCGAGGCCACCCGCTGGTGGCGCACCGCGACCACCGCCGCGCACCGGCTGCGGGACGACGCGCCGGACCTCCGCTGCCCGGAACCCGGTGCCGAACTGCTGCACGCGATGCGCAGACCCGACGCGGCACACCTCGAAGCGCTGCCCACCGAAACCGTCGCGGTGGCGGTCGTGCAGGTGATCTCCGCATTGAGCATCGCGGCCCAGGAGCCTTACCTGCCGCACGAAATCCTCCTCCGGCCCGAATAGTCCCGGCTCAGCGCGTGGCGGACAGTTCCCACTGGGCGGGCATCGTGCTCAGCACGGGCGCGAGCAGTTCCGGCCGGCGGACCCGCAGCCAGAGGAGGTCCCGCTGGTCCTCGCGCAGCAGCACGTCGGGTCCGGCGAACCAGCGGATCCCCGGGCCGCGCTGGGACACCGGGTACTCCGGGATCGGCAGCCGGGTGAACCGCTGTTCGAGCAGTGCGATGTCCTCCTCCCCCAGTTCCAGGACGAGGTGGAGGTCCTCGGCCGCGAACAGCGACTCGGACAGCACGATCTCCACGCAGGCCACGGAGAACCGGTCGAGCCACGGGTCCCACGAGTCGGACATGTCCAGCTTCATGGCCACCGGCGGGTCGGCCGCGTCCGGGTCGGCCAGCGACACGCCCCAGTGCGCGACACCCTGGTTCTCGCTGCGGAACACGAGCACCCGCGCGGCCTCGTCCACCTCCAACCGGTCCGGCCCCTGCCACCAGTCCTGCACGCTGGTCAGGTCGGCGCGCCGGCCGAACAGCCGGTACGCCTCGCGCACCGCGTCCGGGAGGCGGGTCCCCAGCCGTCGCTCGGCGGCGGCGAGTTCGGTCTCGGGACACCCGTCGTCGGGTCCGAGCGGCGTCGCCCAGCCCGCCGCGAAGCCCCGGATGAAGTCCCACGCCCCGTGCCGGTCGCGCAGGGCGGCGGCGATTCCCTCGGCTGGATCG
>CBHFOL010000363.1:0-8148 GCA_965995405.1 uncultured Saccharothrix sp. | reverse complement strand
GGGTCGGGTTGATCTTGAACTCGAACACGTTCACGTTGATCCGGGCGTTCTTGGCGACCGGAGTGTCCGGCTTGAGGTCCCCGGTGTCGGCGATCTTCTTGTCCTGGGACACATCGGTCGTAGGTGTCCGGCTGGCCACGTTCAGGTCGCCGGTCCACCCCAGCTGGCCCAGCTTCTGCCGCGCCTGCGCCTCGGTCATCCCGGTCAGGTCCGGCATCAGGAACTGGTTGCCCTTCGACACGCTCAGCGTGACGACGGCACCCTTGTCGGCGCGGCCGGCCGGCGGGTCCTGGGCGACCACCTCACCCTGGTCCTTGGCGCTGTCGACGTCCTTCGTCTGGACCTTGAAGCCCTTGGCCTCCAACGTGCTCTTGGCGCGGTCGGCGGTCTGGCCGGTCACGTCCGGCAGCTGCACGGTGTCCGGCGCCTTGCCGAGCGTGATGGTGACCGTGCTGCCCCGGGCGGCCTTGATGCCGGGGGTCGGGTTCTGCCCGACGACCTTGTCGATCAGCTTCGGGTCCTCGGTGACCTGCTTCTCGGGGTCCTGCTTGAAGACCCAGCTCTCGGCCGCCAGCTTCGCCTGCGCCTCGGTCGGCGTCAGACCGGACAGGTCGGGCACCGCGATCTGCTCGGGGGCCCCGCCGACGATCAGCTTGATGCTGGTGAACTTGTCCACCTCGCGGCCGATCGGCGGGTCGGTGCCCAGCACCTTGCCGATGTCCTCGGAGGTGCACTGGGGCTCGCTGCCGGGCTGGCACGGCTTCGTGTCCAGCGACGCCTCCAGGCCCAGCTGGCGCAGCTTGTCCTGGGCGACCGACTGCTCCTGGCCCTTCACGTCCGGGATCTTGACCTTGTTGGAGTCCCCGGCGTTGCCCTTGCCGCCCAGCAACGACGTGGTGATCCACACGGCCAGCGCGAGGACGGCGATGCACAACAGGACGACCAGCGTGATCATGATCGTCTTCTTGCGCCGGGCGCGCCGCTCCTCCTCTTCCTCCGCGATCGGGTCGTAGTCGTCGGGCTCCTCGCGCAGCGCCGACGGCCGGTGCCGCCCGCCCGCCGCGACCTCGGTGCGCGGCGACTGGTTCAGCACCGCGGTGCGGTCCTCGGCGGTCATCACCGCGGGCGCGGACGGGCGCTGGCCGGACAGCACGCGCACCAGGTCCGCCCGCATCTCGGCGGCCGACTGGTAGCGGTTCGCCGGGCCCTTCGCCATCGCCTTCAGCACGATCGCGTCCAGCGCGGGCGTCACCTTCGGGTTCAGCGACGACGGCGGCTTCGGGTCCTCCCGCACGTGCTGGTAGGCCACCGCCACCGGCGAGTCGCCGGTGAACGGCGGTTCGCCGGTCAGCAGCTCGAACAGCACGCAGCCCGACGCGTACACGTCCGACCGGGCGTCCACCGCCTCACCGCGCGCCTGCTCCGGCGACAGGTACTGCGCCGTGCCGATCACGGCCGCCGTCTGGGTCACCGCCGCCTGGCCGTCGTGCACGGCCCGCGCGATGCCGAAGTCCATCACCTTCACCGCGCCGGACCGGGTGATCATCACGTTCGCCGGCTTCACGTCCCGGTGCACGATCCCGTGCCGGTGGCTGAAGTCCAGCGCCGCCGACACGTCCGCCATGATCTCCATGGCGCGCTTGCCGGTCAGCGGCCCCTGCGTCTTGACGATGTCGCGCAGGGTCCGGCCGTCCACGTACTCCATGACGATGTAGGGCAGCGGGCCGTACTCGGTGTTGGTCTCACCGGTGTCGTAGACGGCGACGATGGCGGGGTGGTTCAACGCGGCGGAGTTCTGCGCCTCCCGCCGGAAGCGTTCCTGGAACTGGGTGTCGCGGGCGAGGTCGGCGCGGAGCACCTTGATCGCCACGTCCCGGCCGAGCCGCACGTCGCGGCCCTTGTGGACCTCCGACATGCCGCCGTAGCCGAGCGTCTCGCCCAGTTCGTAGCGGTTGGAGAGCAGTCGCGGAGTACTCATCAGTGCTTCGTCCCGCTCCTCGTCAACGGTCCTGCCATCGCTTCCGTCCGCCTTCGTACCGCTCGGCCGTTACGTCGGTACACACGTCACCGTCACCCGTGAGCCGATCGCAACCTCGCCGACCGGACTCACCTCCGAGACCCGGCACCGCCGCCGGTCCCGGGGCTCGTCACCCTGCTCGGTGCGCACCTCGGTGACCAGGTCGTGCTCGCCGAGCTTCTTGACGACCTCGTCCGCCATGCGATCGACGAAATCGGTCCTCGTGATCGTGACCTTCGGTTTGCCGGGGAGACGATCGGTGGAGTCCTGCGGTGTGGCTCCGGCGCTCGTGGCACCCGGCCGGCCGGTCTCGCCGGGCGTCCCGTCGTCCTTGCCCAACGCGCGCAGGACGACGACGCCGAGCACCAGCAGCAGGGCCACCAGCACAGCGACCATAACCCACAGAACGGCGCGGTTGCGCCCCGGTGGCCTCGGCGGCGGCGGCAACGGTCCGAATGCACCCGTGCGCGGAGTGTTCACCTGCGGTGGCACCGGCTGCATGGCCGGCCGCGAACCCGGGTTGACCACCGGCGGGCCCGGGTGGGTGAGCTGCGGCATGGGCGGCATGGGCGTGGAACCGACCGCCATCGCCAGACCGGTCGGCGCGGGCAGCGGCTGGCCGGCGCGCACCGCGCCCACCGCCGCCGCGAACTCGCCGCCGTTGCGGTAGCGCTGGCGCGGGTCCTTCACCAGGGTCGCCTCGATCAGCGCGCGCGGACCCGGCGGCACGTCCGGCGGCAGCGGCGGCGCGATGTCCCGGATGTGCATCATCGCCACGGTCACCGCGTTCTCCGACAGGAACGGCCGGTGCCCGGTGAGGCACTCGTAGCCGCACACGGCCAGCGCGTACACGTCGCTCGCGGGCTCGGCGGCGTGGCCGAGCGCCTGCTCCGGCGCGATGTAGTGGGCGGTGCCCATCACCATGCCGGTGTGCGTCACGGGTGCCGCGTCCGCCGCTTTCGCGATGCCGAAGTCGGTGATCTTCACCGTGCCGGTCGGGGTGACCAGGATGTTGCCCGGCTTCACGTCCCGGTGCACCAGGCCCCGCTCGTGCGCCGCCTGCAACGCGTTGCCCGCCTGCTCCAGCAGGTCCAGCGTGCGGTCCGCGCCCAGCCGGCCCCGGGAGATGATGGCCGCCAGCGGCTCGCCCTCCACCAGCTCCATCACCAGGTACGCGGTGTCCTCCGGCCCGTCCGGCACGGACGCCGTCTCGCCGTAGTCGTGCACCGCCGCGATACCGGGGTGGTTCAGCGACGCCGTGGTGCGCGCCTCGATCCGGAACCGGTTGAGGAACTCCGCGTCGCCGGACAGCTCCGCCTTCAGCACCTTCACCGCGACCTTGCGGTCCAGCCGGGTGTCGGCGGCCTCCCAGACCTCGCCCATGCCGCCCACCGCGATCCGCCTGGCCAGGCGGTACCGCTGCGCGAGCAACTGGCCGGAGGTCAGCATCAGCGGCTCCCGAGGTACGCGCCGATGACCGCGCGCCCGATCGGCGCGGCGACCCGGCCGCCGGTCGCGGACAACCCCAGGTCACCGCCGTTCTCCACGATCACCGCGATCGCGATCTCCGGCTTCTCGGCCGGCGCGAACGCCACGTACCAGGCGTTCGGCTTGGTCGCCTTCACGTCCTCGCCGCGCTCGGCGGTGCCGGTCTTGGACGCGATCGTCACGCCGGACAGCCGGCCGCCCTGGAAGGTGTTCTTCTCCGACTCGACCATCATGTCGCGCAGCGCGCGGGCGTGGTCGACCTGCATCGCGTCGGCGACGTCGTCGCCCTTGTCCTCGCTGATCACCGAGAGGTCCGGCGCGAGCACCTTCTGCACCAGGTGCGGGCGCATCCGCACGCCGCCGTTGGCGATGGTCGCCGTGATCATCGCGTTCTCCAGCGGCGTGACCAGCACGTCCCGCTGGCCGATGCCGGTCTGGAAGATCGCCGGCCGGTCCTTCATCGGGCCCAGCGTCGACGTCTCCACCGCCAGCGGGATCTTCAGGTCGTTGTCGTCGAACCCGAACTTCGCGGCCTGCTTGTTCAGCTTGTCCTTGCCCAGCTTGTCGGCCAGCACCGCGAACGCCGTGTTGCACGACTTCGCCAGCGCCTCCTGGAGGGTGGCGGTCACGCCGTTGCCGCAGTTGGTGTCGTTGAAGTTGGGCAGCGTCGTCTCGGTGCCCGGCAGGGTGATCACCGGGCGGCCGTCGACCTCGGTGTCCTTCGTCGCGCCGTCGGCCAGCGCGGCGGCGGCCACCACCAGCTTGAACGTCGAGCCCGGCGCGTACATGCCGGTCACCGAGCGGTTGAGCAGCGGCAGGCCGGCGTCCGGGTTCTTCAGCTGGTTCCACACCGCCTCCTGCTCGTCCCCGTCGTGGCTGGCCAGCAGGTTCGGGTCGAACGACGGGGTGGACGCCATGGCCAGGATCTCGCCGGTCTGCGGCCGGATCGCCACCACCGAGCCGGTCACGCCCTGGAGGCTGTCGAACGCGGCCTGCTGGAGCGCGGCGTCGACGGTGAGCTGGAGGCTGCCGCCCTTCGGGTCGCGGCCGGTGATCAGGTCCGACACCCGGCGCGCGAACAGCCGGTCGTCCGAGCCGTTGAGCAGGTCGTCCTCGGCCCGCTCCAGGCCCGACGCGCCGTACACCGTGGAGAAGTAGCCGGTGACCGGCGCGAACGCCGCGCCACCCGGGTACTTGCGCAGGTAGCGCAGCCGGTCCGTGGTCTTCTCCACGATCGCCAGCGGCTCGCCGCCGGCCGCGGTGATCTGCCCGCGCTCCCGCGAGTACTGGTCCAGCACGACCCGGTGGTTGTTCGGGTCCTTGCGGTAGTCGTCGGCCTTGATGACCTGCACGTACGTGGCGTTCGCCAGCAGCAGGAGCATCATCGCCATCATGGCGACGCCGACCCGGCGGAGCGGTGTGTTCATTTGGGACGCTCCACCATGACAGTGAACTGGTCGGCGATCGCCGGCTGCTGCGGGCGCGGCTTCGGCGCGGCCTTCGGCGAGCGCGCCGCGTCCGAGATGCGCAGCAGCAGCGCCACCAGGATGTAGTTCGCCAGCAGCGACGAGCCGCCCTTGGACAGGAACGGCGCGGTGATACCCGTCATCGGGATCAGCTTCGTGACCCCGCCGACGATGATGAAGATCTGGAACGCCATCGCGAACGCCAGACCGCCGCCGAGCAGCTTGCCGAACGTGTCCCGCACCGACAGCGCCGCCCGCAGGCCGCGCATCGCCAGCACCGTGTAGATCAGCAGCACCGCGGACAGCCCGACGAAGCCCAGCTCCTCGCCGATCACGGCGGTGATGAAGTCGGTGTTCGCCTCCGGGATCTGGTCCGGCCGGCCGCCGCCCAGACCCGCGCCGAACAGGCCGCCGGTGCCCAGGCCGAACAGCGACTGGACGATCTGGTAGCCCTTGTTGCCCGGGTCCGCGAACGGGTCCAGCCAGTTCGCCACCCGGATCTGCACGTGCCCGAACAGCTTCCACGCCACGAACGCGCCGACGCAGAACATCACCACGCCGAGCACCACCCACGCCGCGCGTTCGGTCGCCACGTAGAGGAGTACGAGCACGATGCCGAAGAAGAGCAACGAGGAGCCCAGGTCTTTCTGGAGCACCATGATGCTCACGCCGACCGCCCACGCCGCCACCAGCGGACCCAGGTCGCGCGCCCGCGGCAGGTCCAGGCCCAGCACCCGGCGGCCCGCCGTGGTGAACAGGTCCCGCTTGGACACCAGGAACGCCGCGAAGAACACCATCAGCAGGATCTTCGCGAACTCGCCCGGCTGGATGGAGAACGCGCCGAACGCCAGCCAGATCTTCGCGCCGTTGATCTCCGGCGCGATGAAACTGGGCAGCACACCCGGCAGGATCAGCGCGATCAGGCCGAGCAGGCCGAACGTGTAGCCGTACTTCGCCAGCGTGCGGTGGTCGGACAGCACCTTCAGCGAGGCGCAGAACAGCACCAGCGCGATCGCCGTCCACAGCACCTGCTTCGGCGCGGCGGGTGACCACACCGAGCCGTCCGCCATCTTGACGTCGGCCATCGCCAGGTCGATCCGGTGGATCATCACCAGGCCCAGGCCGTTGAGCAGCGCGACGCACGGCAGGATCGCCGGGTCCGCGTACGGGGCCCAGCGGCGCACCGCCAGGTGGGCCACGGACAGCACACCGAGGTACGCGAGACCGAGCCACACGATCTGCCAGCTCAGCGCCTGCTCCTGGTTCGCCTCCACCAGGATCAGCGCGATCGTCACCAGGACGGCCGCGAACGCCAGCAGGAACAGCTCGGTGGACCGTTTCGTGGGCGGTCGCAACCCCGGCGAGGTGCTGCTCGCCGCCGCGAGCGGTGTGCTTTCCGCGCCGGGGACCGGCGAACCCATACCTCTACGTACCCTTCCGGCAGTCCGTGCCCGGCTTCGGCGCGGGCGATGGCAACGGGGTGCCATCCAGTGTGGTGGACGTCGTCGGCACGACGGAGGTTGCCGACGGGTCCACCGGGGGAATGGTGGTGGTCGGCGGTGCTGTGGTGGTGCCCGTCGGCTGCTCCTTCGGGCAGAACGGCAGCGTCTGCTCGGTGCGCAGCCGGCGGATGGCCTCCCGCGCTCCTTCCAGGCCGTCCACGTCGGTGATGCCGTTGCGCACCACGTCCCTCGTGGAGACCTTCAGATCGTCGACCGTGATCGGTTCGCACGCCTGCGCGCCGGGCGGGCACGAGCCCTCCACCAGCGTGTGCAGGTCGAACCCGAAGACACTGCCGGTGACACCCCGGAACACCGACACCTGGCCGTCCGGCCCGGCGCCCACGTAGTACTGCCGCAGCACGTACCAGCGGGTGCCCAGACCGGCCGCGACCAGCAGCAGGAGCAGGAACACCACCAGCGCCAGCGCCTTGATCCGGTTGCCGCGCGCCCGGCGCGGGTCCACCGGCGGCGGCTGCGGCTCGACCCGCTGCGGGATCGGTCGGGGGCCGGTTATCGAACTCGCCCGCGAGGCGGGCGAGTCGGGTGGCGGGGCGTCGTCGCTGCCGTCGCCGGCCGCGCCGCCCACTATCGGGGCGTCCTCCCCGAAGTCCACGTCGACCACGTCGGCGATCACGACCGTCACGTTGTCCGGCCCGCCGCCCTTGAGCGCCAGCTCGATCATCCGGTCCGCGCACGCCTGCGGGTCCGGGATGCGGATGGCCTCCTCCAGCGTCTCCAGGCTCACCACACCGGACAGGCCGTCCGAGCACAGCAGGTAGCGGTCGCCCGGCCGGGCCTCCCGCACCATCAGCCGCGGCTCCACCTCGTGGCCGGTCAGCGCGCGGAGCAGCAGTGACCGCTGGGGATGGGTGGCGGCTTCCTCCTCGGTGATCCGGCCCTCGTCGATCAGCGACTGGACGAACGTGTCGTCGTGCGTGATCTGGGTGAAGGTGCCGTTGCGCGCCATGTAGGCGCGGGAGTCGCCGATGTGCACCATGCCCAGCCGGGAGCCCGCGAACAGCACGGCGGTGAGCGTGGTGCCCATGCCGTCCAGGTCCGGGTCCGACTGCACGAGCTCGGAGATCGCGCCGTTGCCGGCGATCACCGCCTCGCGCAGCTGGCCGAGCAGGTCGTCGCCCGGCTCGTCGTCGTCGAGCGGGGCCAGGGCGGCGATGACCACCTTGCTGGCGACCTCACCGGCGGCGTGGCCGCCCATGCCGTCGGCGAGCGCGAGCAGGCGGGGGCCCGCGTACACGGAGTCCTGGTTGTTGGAACGAACCAGGCCCCGGTCGCTGCGGGCCGCGTATCGAAGGACAAGGGTCATGAGCGCAGCTCGATCACCGTTTTGCCGATCCGGATCGGGGAGCCGAGCGGGACCCGGAGGGGGGCCGTGACCTTCGCCCGGTCGAGGTAGGTGCCGTTCGTGGAGCCCAGGTCCTCCACGTACCAGTCGGTGCCGCGCATGGACAGCCGCGCGTGCCTGGTCGACGCGAAATCGTCGTCCAGCACGAGCGTCGAGTCGTCCGCGCGGCCGATCAGGATCGGCCTGCCGTCCAGGGAGATGCGGGTGCCCGCCAGCGCGCCGTGCGTCACGACGAGCTGCCTGGGCGCCTTGTTCCCCTTCGCGGCCTTCTTGGCTCCTCTACGCAGGCCGGGCGTCGGAACGCGCAGTCCC
>CBHFOL010000362.1:0-8153 GCA_965995405.1 uncultured Saccharothrix sp. | reverse complement strand
GCTGGCTCGCCGCACGCGGCAACCGGGACGACATCGTGATCGCCACGAAACTGGGTGCCCGCCCGCGCACCCCCGGCGCCGGCCTGGAGGACGCCGAAGGACTCTCCGCCACAACCGTCCGCACCGCCGCCGAAGCAAGCCTGAAGCGGCTGGGCACGGACCGGATCGACCTGTACTACAGCCACATCGAGGACCGCTCGGTACCGCTGGAGGACACGCTGGGCGCGTTCGCCGCTCTGACCGAGTCGGGCTCGGTACGGGAGATCGGCGCGAGCAACCACGCCACGTGGCGCTTGGACCGCGCACGGGCGGTGTCCCGAACGAACAACTGGCCGCTGTACACGGCGGTACAACAACGCCACAGCTACCTACGCCCGAGGCCGGACGTGAAGCTGCCGGAGTGGGCCCACGTCCACATGACCGACGAGCTGTTCGACTACGCCCGCAACGAAGCCGACCTGACCCTGATCGCCTACTCACCACTCCTGTCCGGCGCATACCGGGACAAGCCCCGCCACGAGGCCTACGACCATCCCGGCACAACCCGCCGGCTGGCAGCCCTGGACGAGGTGGCCGCCGAGCTCGGCGCGACAAGGAACCAGGTCGTCCTGTTGTGGTTGCTGCGCCAGGGAGTCCTGCCACTCGTCGGCGCGAGTTCCGTGGCACAGCTGGACGAATCACTCGGCGCGTTCGCCTTCGACCTGGACGACGACCAGTTGACCCGCCTCAACTCCGCCGCGTGACACCAAGGGGCACCGTCCACCATGGACGGTGCCCCAAGCCGTCAACGCTGATGCCGCGCCTCGCGCTCACCCACCGGATCACGCTGAGCCGGGTCACGCTGGGCCGGGTCACGCTGGGCCGGCATCTCCGGATCCGCGTCCGGATCGCGCACGGCCTCCGGATCACGGTCCACCGCCGGATCACGGACGGACTCGTCGTGCCGCGCGACCGCCGACACGACCTCCGGCGGCAGCACGACCTTCCGCCGCGCGGGCAACACCGCGATCAGCAGACCCACCGCCGCCAACCCGAGGTGCAGCCAGTTGTCGTTCACGTTGATCGCCAACGGGTTCCCGATCACCTCGACCGGGTTCACCGCCACCACGCCGACCAGCATCAGGCCCCACGCCAGCACCACACCGTAGGCGAGGAACACGATCCAGCCGTACAGCCGGGACAGCCCCGAGCCGGTGGCCATCAGCAGGCCCAGCACACCGAACGCCAGGTGGACCACGTTGTGCAACGGGTTCACCGCGAAGCCGAGCAGCAGCGAGTGCTGCTCACCCGCGAAGTCCCCGAACCCGGTGCGCACGAAGCCGACGACACCGGCCACGAGGAACACCAGGCCGAGCAACCCGGCCAACACCTGCGCGGGCTGGAGGCCGGCAACGTGGACGCGACCGACCGTCGAATGGGTCATCACGGGACGCCCTCCCCTGAGGACATGGAGCCCGTTCGCCGGGCTCCGGACCACCCTCGGGTTCCCTGGTGCCGGACCGCACAAACCCCAAGGTGGAGGCGGGCGCACGGACCCGCCCCCGGTCGGACAGGAGTCACTCACCTCACCGTGCCGAGGTGCCGTCCCGACCCACCCCATGAAGGTCGGGCCGCCGGATAGCGCGATATCACGCGCAAATCACCGCGACAAATAGCGCACCAGGCTCACGCGATCGCGAATGCCGCCCGGAATTACCCGGCGACACCGCCCGCAGCCGCCCTATGCGCAGGTCGGCAGCGGAGGGTTCGCGTCCCGGAGTCTGCGCGTAGCCGCGCCCGTCCACTCTTCACGCACAACCTCTCCCCTTTCCGTGTCGACCTCGACTATCCCTCTCGCGAGCCGCCACAGTCAAAGGATTAACCACGTTAAAGAGGTGCCCGCCAGACCAGCGAGTAGCGCCAGTACAGGTGCCGCCGCACGCGCGCGCCGGGGATCAGCCGGGCCGAGCCGGCCTTGATCTCGTCCACCGACATCGACCAGTCCCGGATCGGCGCGCGGTCGACCGGATCGTCACGCACCAGCCGCCGCACGACTTCGAACGGCACCGAGGACACGCTGACCGCCCAGTCCCAGAGCGTCTTCTCCTTGGCCAGCCCCAACACCGCCAGCACACCGCCCGGCGCGACGGCGTCCCGCAGCCGCCGCACGGCGTCGTCGAACGGCATGTGGTGCAGGGCGGCGATGCAGGACACGAAGTCGTACGGCCCGCCGAGGTCGTCCACCAGCACGTCGGCCCGCCGGAACGTCACTCCCGGCGCGGACATCTCGACCGCACGGTCCACCGCCGTGACGGCGAGTCCGCGTGCCGCGAGCTTCCGGGCGAACGCCCCGTTCCCGCAGCCCACGTCCAGCGCGGTCCGCGCGCCCGGCGGCACCTGGTCCAGCAGCAACGAGTGGTAGTGCGCGTTGTGGTCGAAGTGGTTCACACCCGAAGGACGCGCGACCACCCGGCGCGGTTGGTCAAGTCCTCCGCGACACCCGATCCAACTGGTGCAGCGCGGGATCGAAGTCGACGTCAGTCTCCTCGTACCCCGCACCCACCCTCAGGAACGGCCGAGCGAGCTCGAACGCCTCCCGCCGCGCCCGCTCGGCGGCGTGCCGCACGGTGCCCGTGATCGTGTCGGCCAACCCCCGCGAATCGGGAGCGCGGTACACCCGCGGATCGATCGTCAGCCCGATCAGCTCACCCCGCCCGCCGACCGTCGCCGACACCAGCCCGTCCGCGGAATCCGCCGTCACCCGCAGCTCGGCCAGCCTGCTGCGAAACTCCCGGATCCCGTCCGCCAGCCCCTCGTACATCTCCCGCGTCTCGTCTTCGGCAGCAGCACCCACGGAAACCTCCTCAACTCCCCACGGTCCCGGCCAGCCGCAGCGCTTCGTCCAGCACGACCTGCCGGCATTCCGGCCCGGCCGCGACCGACACCACCACCAGCCGGTCCCCGTCCGGCACCTGGACCTCCACCCGGACCTGCGGAAACACCTCACCACCCGGAAACCGGTGCTCGCCGGCCAGCAACGCCACCAGCGCCGGGCCGTTGGCCAGCATCACCACACCGACCAGCGCGTCCGGATTCCGCTGCCGACAAGGCCCGACCAGGCCGGTCACCACCGCCAACACCGGCAACCGCACCGACCTCAGCGCCGCCACCCCGACCACCAGCGTCAACCGCGACGCGGGCACACCGACGTCGAACCGCCCGGCGATCCGCACCCCCGCCGCCTCCGCCGCGACCTCCACCGGGTCGAACCCGACCGGCAGTTCCAGCCGGACTTCGCTCTCCAGAGCCATCTACCGCGCCCCCACCCGGTCACGCGCCCGTGCCTCGTCCCGCGCGCGCTGCCCCAGGTCGTCCGCCGCCATCCCGTCGTGCACCGCGTTGCTGAACGGCACGACGAGCTGCACCGGAGTCGACGGCACCAGCGCCCCGGCCACCTGCCAGTCGTTGCGCGGACGCCAATACGCGCCCAGGTCGTTGAAGAACGTCGACGGGTTGGGGTCGTCCCCGCTGGACGCCAACTCGGCCAACGCCTGGTGCGCCACCACCCTGGTAGTGCCGTACGGCGTGCCGGCCGCCCCGAACGTGACCGCCTCCGCGTCCCATTGCAGCGTCTCGTCGGCCACATCGCCGCCCGCCGCCTTGGACACCGCGTGACCGCCCAGCGCGGCGATACCGGTCCCCAGCGAAGCACCGCCCAACGCCTCCGACGCCGCCTGCGCGATCGGGTTCTTGACGGTGCCGACGGCGTCACTCGCCAGCCCGAGAATGGTGCTGACATCCCCGACCACGTCGGACACCTTGCCGATGAGGTTCGCGTTGTCCTGCAACAGGTCCTTGCCCCACTCCAGCAGGTTGCGGCTGTTCCCCAGCTCCTCGATCACCTTGCCGTGGTCCACGTTCTGCCGGGTGGCGATGGCGGACGCCAACTCGTCCAGCTTGCCGTTGACCCACCGGACCACCTGGTCCACGATCCGGCGCTGGGCGGCGTCACCGACGAACGGCAGCGCGCCCGCCGCCTCGTACGGCAGGTGGTTCAACGCGATCATGTTGCGGATGTAGGACTTCGCGTTCTTCACGTCCACCGCGAACGCCCCGGCCAGCCCGCCGATCCGGAGCATCCGGCCGGCGATGTCCACCGCCTCCTGGATCTCCCACTTCAGCGTGTCGGCCACCTCCACGCCCGCCTGGTCCCACCACGTGGTCCGCAGGACACCCAGCTCGGCCTTCGACAGGCCCGCGAACGCCTCCGCCGAGTCCACCAGGGCGAAGTACAGCGCCCCCATCATGTCCTCGTCGGTGTCCGGCCACTCGGTGCGCGGCTTCACCTCGGACCACAGTTCGCCGGTCGGCTCCGATAGCGCCATGTCGGGACTCCTAGCGGGGACGGGGGAAGCCGCCGGCCGCCACCGCGTCGGCGTCCCGGTAGATCTGCACGGAGACGCGTCCGCTGTGCAGGGTCACGGTCAGCTTGCCGAGCACGCCGTCGGCGAGGATCCGGGTCGGCTCGGCGACCGGCAGGTACGTCGGCCGGAATGCCCGCGCCAGCCTGCCGTGCCCGATGCCCTCCTCCTTGTTCAGGATCTCCTCGCGCAACGGCCGCCACGCGCTCTCGGTGTGCTGGGTGCGCTTCCGGATGCGGGCGAGCACTTCGTCCGTGGCATCGGTTTCCATCCCGATCTCACGACCCATGCGGATCTCCTGTGGTTCGGTGGCGTGCGCGTGCCCCTGACCCTAGGCACGGCGACGACCTCGGCCGGCCCGACGGCACCTTCCTGCCACCGGAGCGCTTGACCTCGACCTAACTCGAACTCCTACGGTCTGTTCGACAACCTACGAATGGGGGACGACACCGATGCGTGCCATCCGACAGCACGAGTTCGGCCCGGCGGAGAACCTGCTCTTCCAGGAGACACCCGACCCGACACCACAGGACGGCCAGGTGCTGGTCACGGTCCGCGCGGCGGGCGTGCACCTGCTGGACGCGTTCATCCGCTCAGGCCAGACCGGCGGCCCTTTCCCCGTGCCCGACCTCCCCATGACACCCGGCCGCGAGGTCGCCGGCGTGGTCACCGCGCTCGGCCCGGGCGTCGAGGAATCCTGGCTGGGCAAGCGGGTTGTCGCGCACCTGGGCGCGGCGAGCGGCGGCTACGCGGAGCTGGCCGCGGTGAACGTGGCCTCACTGCACGAACTGCCCGACCACGTGGCGGACGACGCCGCCGTGGCGATGATCGGCACCGGGCGCACCGCGTTCGGCGTGTTGCAGAGCGCCGAACTGGCCAAGGACGACGTGGTGCTGGTGCCGGCCGCCGCCGGTGGTCGCGGGGCGCTGTTCGTCCAGGAGGCCAAGGCGATCGGTGCGCGGGTCGTCGGCGCGGCGAGCACCGGCAAGCTGGACCTGGTGCGCCGACTCGGGGCCGACCTCGTCGTGGACTACACGAAGGACGGCTGGGCGGACGAGGTGCGGGCCGAGGTCGGCGAGGTGACCGTCGTGCTGGACGGCGTCGGCGGCACCGTGGGTCGGCAGGCGCTGGAACTGCTCGGCGTCGGCGGCCGGATCGTCCTGTTCGGCTGGACGTCGGGCGAGGTGACCCGGATCGAGACCGCCGACCTCTACGAGCGCGGGCTGAGCGCGACGGTCGCCGTCGGTCCCCGGATGCTGAAGAAGATGAACCTGCGCCAACTGGAGACGGCGGCGCTGCGAGCCCTCGCCGACGACCGGCTCACGCCGTTGACCACCGTGTTCCCGCTGGCCGACGCGGCCAAGGCGCACATCGCGCTGGAATCCCGCGGCACCACCGGGAAGGTCGTGCTCAAGCCGTGAACAGCACCGTGCGCCCCCCCCCGAAGCCGGGGGCACCGGAGTTCCCCGGTCAACCCCGGGCGGGGGTAGGCCTGCACGGTGACCAGTGGTTTGCCGTCGAAGTCGCGGACCTCCACGGCCGCCACGTCGTCCGGCGCGACCAGCGCCGAGCCGTCCAGGTTGGTGCCCTCCTTCTCGCCGAGCTGCGACACCAGCCAGCTGCCCGCCTCGTGCCGGGTGCCGTCCTTGGCGACGATCAGCAGCTTGCACTTCGTGTTCTTCACGACGCCCGCCACCGAGGCGTTCACCCGCACCCAGCCGGCGGCGGGCTTGACCTTCACGGTCATCAGCGCGCCGGTAGCCGGGTCCTTCGCGGTGCCGACCTTGACGTTGTCCTCGATGGTCGGCTGCGTCGTGGGTGTGGGCAGCGCCTCCTGCGGCGCGGTGCTCCGGCCGGCGACGAACCCGCCGCCCAGCACCACCGCCGCGACCACGGCCGCGACCAGGCCGATCCCGACCTGCCGCCGCCGCACCTGGCCGCCGCGCTCGGCGCGCACCTGCCGCAGCGTCCGCTGCAACACCAGGTCCGCGTCGTCCGGCGGCCCGTCGAGCAGCATCTCCGGCGGCATCCCGCCCATCGCCTCTTCCATGGCCTGCAACTCGTCGAGTTCGGTGCGGCACTGCGGGCAGGCCGCCACGTGCTCCTCCACCGCGCGCACCTCCTGCTCATCAAGGGCACCGAGCACATAGGCACCCAGCAGTTGTGGATCGTGGTTCGTGGTCATCCGGCCACCCCCTTCAGCGCGACCTGCTGTCCGACGAATGTCTCTCTCAGGGCACGTAAGGCGTAGTGGGATCTCGATTTGACCGTGCCGGGTGGCACGCCCAACGCCTCCGCCGCCTCGGTGACGCTGCGGCCTCGGAAGTAGATCTCCATCAGGACGTCGCGGTGATCCGACGACAGGCGGTCCAACGCCGCCAGCACCACGACCGAGTCGACCACCGAATCCGCGTGGTCGCGCTGCACCGGAGGCGTGGCCGGCGTCTCGGCCACCTCCTGGGGACGGGCCGCGCGGGCCCTGATCCGGTCGGTGACGATGTTGCGCGCCACCGTGAGCAGCCAGCCGCGCACCGAGCCCTTGCCGTTGACCAGGGCGTCCGGGTGTCGCCAGGCCCGGACCAGGGTTTCCTGGACGACGTCCTCGGCCGCCGCCCGGTCCCCGGTGAGTCTGGTGGCGTAGGCCAGCAGCGCCCGGCCGTGCTCCTCGTAGAGCGATCGGATCAGCGCCTCGTCGGCCGCGGTCTCCCGTTTCCGGGACCACAAAGCCGCCATCCACCCTCTCCTCTCGTCAACTCCTCGCAGCGGACACGGCGCCCGGGCGGGTTCGGTTCAACCGGAGCGGAAGATTTTTTCTCAGGAGCAGGTGCGGCCGTCGTTGAGGCAGGTCGCGACCCGGCGGGACAGTTCGTCGGACATGACGTTGACCGACATGGCGTGGTCGGTGCGCGGGTCGCGCAGCTGCTCCGGGAAGCTGTCCAGCGCGAACGGCCGGCCGGGCGGCACGTCGTAGGCCACCCGGACCCGGAGCTTCGGGATCGGGAACGTGCCCTGCGGGCAGCCGCCGTTGGCCGCGGGGAACGCCACGTGCGCGCGGTGCGAGGCGCTGTCGGTGTTGCGGCCGTCCCAGCAGCTCGGGAAGTCGTAGGTGCGCAGGACCTGGCGGCCGTCGCCGCACACCGGGTAGCGGTCGGTGTGCCGGTCCTCGAAGCCGGCGCAGCTCCACTTCGCGGTGCCCTTGCCGGAGGTGAGGGCGGCCGGGTCGCCGGTGATCATGCGCAGGAAGCGGGGCATCGGCACGACTTTGCCGACCGGGCTGCCGATGAAGGAGACCGACACCGAGGCGGGCGGCAGCACTTCGCCGGTGTTGCCGTGCGCGCCGCCGCCCTGGGCGTGGGCGTCGTGCCCGACTTTGTCGGTCAGCCGGAGCACGGGCCAGTAGTAGGTGGACGGGTCGCCGCCGGCGCACGTGGTGGGTGCGGTGGTCAGCGACTGGTCGGTGCTGGTGTGGTCGGTGCTCAGGTTGCCGACGTACTCGTGGGTGTGGTGCGCGCCGAACGGGGTGCCCGGTGCGATCACCATGTTGTCGGCGTTGAGGTGCCGGTTCTCGTTGCGACCGCAGTCGACGGTGAACGTGCCGGTGGACGCGTCCCGGGTGGCGGCCATTGCCTCCACCCGGACCGGCACTTCGTCGATGGGGACGAACCTGTCGTCGGTGCCGCACCCGGCGAGGAAGACGACCAGGAACAGGGGGAGGAACCGCCTCACGGGCACAAGCTTGCCATTTCCGGCGCG
>CBHFOL010000361.1:0-8166 GCA_965995405.1 uncultured Saccharothrix sp. | reverse complement strand
GCATAGACGTGGTCGAACAGTTCCCGGCCGGCGGTCTGCGGGCTCTGCCGGTCCGCGACGAACGCCGCCCAGCTGGGCAGGTAGGAGTACTGGAGGGCGGCGATCGCGGTGTCGCCGCCGTTGACGTACTCCAGCGATTCGGCGATCGCCGGGTCGACCCAGCCGGTCCCGGTGGTGGTCGCGACGGCGACGACCGCGCGGTCGAACGCGCCGGTCCGCTCCAACTCGGCGACGACGACCCGGGCCACGTCGGCTATCGAGCCCGCCGACGACAGCCCGCCGTACACCCGGATGGGGGTCGGGGCGGGGCGGCCCGCGAACGCGGACAGCTCGGCCGCCGTCGGGCCGCCGGCGACGAACGCCCGGCCCTCCTTGCCCAGCGACTCCCAGGTGACCGGGGAGGCCGGCGAGCCGGAGCGCTCGGGCGCGGTCGGCCGCACCACGCCCGGGAAGTCGCCTCGGTCGGCACCCGCCGCCACCTGGTTGACCACGGTCAGGAAGCCGTTCAGCAGCGCGCCGTCGACCAGCAGGTACGTGAGCACCGCCACGATCACGACGGCGGCGAGCCGGGCGACCCGCACCGGCACGTACCGGGCACCCCAGACGCCCACCCGCCGTGCCGCCGTACGCAACAGCCGCCCGATGTACCGGAGCGCGGAGGCCACCGCGACCGCGATGCCCAGCACCAGCCCGTAGTAGTACTGCTCGTCCGCGCGCACGCCGACCAGCCGGCGGACCTGGTCCTGCCAGTGCGAGCCGAGGATGAGCGCGGTCGGCACGTAGGCGGCGGTGAACACCGCGAGCACGAGGTTCCCGCGCCGCCGCGTCACGGGCGACCAGCGGCGGCGGAAGCCGAGTCGGCGGACCAGTCGGGCCACGCCAACCCCGATCAGGTAGCCCGTCGCCGAGCAGATGCCGGTGGCGAAGCCCTGGAGGTACCACGGGCGGGGGAGCAGCGACGGCGTCATCGACCAGGCGAAGAACACCAGTGCGAACACCAGTCCGACGCTGCTCAGCGACTGCCGGTAGGCGAGCAGGGCCGCGCGGACGGCCGGCCGCCGTGGTGCGTCCAGTACCTCGACGACTGCCGTGATGCCCCCTCGCGTCGTGCCGCGAGCCGTCGCGGGTCGCAGCAGCGGCGAGTACGGCTCGATGTGATCGCATCGTAAAACAGGTCGCTGACGGCCGCTTGTGGTGGCGACTGTCGGGTTGGGTCACCGGAGGGTCCGCGGTCGGTCCACGTCGGACTCTCGGGCCTGACCGGCCGTGCGTCGTTCGCGGCCTGCTGAGCGGAGTGGCCTGGTGGGCGTCCCGGGTCACCAGTCCGCCGCGCCGGCGAAGGACGTGGCGGTCGGGCGGTAGCCGAGTTCCTTCCGGGCGGCGGTGATGTCCAGGGTGCGTTCGTAGGCGAGGTGGCTGATGGCGTACCTGGTCAGGCGCGGCGGTCTGGTCGCGCCGGCCAGCCGCCACAGCCGCTCGGCGACCGCCGCCGTATGCCACGCGGCCTTGAGCGGGAGGTGGCGGATTCGCACGTCCAGGCCGCGTTCGTCCAGCAGGGCGCGCAGCGCGTCTTGCAGGACAACGGGTTCGGCGTCGGCGATGTTGTAGACGCCCGGCTTTCCGGTGCAGGCCGACAGGGTCGCCTGGACCAGGTTGTCGATCGACGTCAACGACTGCAACGCCTGCCCGTCGCCGACGATGATCAGGTCGCGGCCCCGGATCGCGCCGAGCACGCGGGGCAGCAGCGTCGGGTCTCCCGGCCCGTACACGGCGTGCGGGCGCAGGACGACGGCGTCCGGGTGACCGGCCAGGACGCGTTCGGCGTCCGCTTTGGCGGCGGCGTAGTCGGTGAGGTAGCGGGTGACGGGCGCCGCGGACTCGGGTGCGTCGACCGTCGGCGTGAACGGGTCGTAGACGCTCGCCGACGAGATGTGCACCATCCGTGCGCCGGGGAACGTCTGTGCGACGTGCCGCGTGCCGTCCACGGTGACCCGGCGGATCAGGTCGCCGTCGCCCCAGTCGGTGACGGCCGCGGCGGAGTGCACCACGGCGTCCACCTCCGGCGGGTCGGCCAACGGGCCGACGCCGATGTCCCAGTCCCGCGACCCGTACCCGTGCACCTCCCAGCCGAGGGCCTCGGCCGCGCGGCGGACGGCTCCGCCGACGAACCCGGTCGCGCCGGTGATCGCGATCCTCATCGGCCGGCCAACTGCGCGCGCAGCGCGGCGCGGTCCACCTTGCGGGTCCGCCCCGACACGGGAAGCCGTGGGACTACGACGACTTCGTCCGGCAGCGCGCTCGCGTCGATCAACGCGGGCAGCGCGGCCCGCACCCGGTCCGGCAGGTCGGGCCCGGCGTCGGGCAGGGGAGCCAGGGCGAGCACGATCCGCTCGTCCCCGATCTCGTCCGGAATCCCCACCAGCACCGCCGACGCGACGCCCGGCAGGTCGGCGATCGCGGGCTCGTACAGGCCGGGGTAGACGTTCGTCTTCCCTCGGATGATCATGTCCTTCTTGCGTCCGACGAGCACGAGGCGGTCGCCGTCCAGTCGCACCAGGTCGCCCGTCGCGTGCTCGGTCATCGGCGGTTCGCCGAGGTAGCCGCGGCACATGTTCGCGCCCGACACCAGCAGTTCGCCGTCCTCCGCGATCCGCGCCGTGACACCGGGCAGCGGGCGGCCCAGCAGGTCGCCGCCGTGTGCGAGCTTCTCGTCGGCGGTCGCGATCGCCACCGGCAGGATCTCCGTCATCCCGTACACCGCGAGGAATTCCACGTCCGGCAACGCCTGCCGCGCCCGTTTCAGCAGCGGCGGCAGGACCGGGGCCGAGCCCAGCAGGACCTGGCGGAGCGTGCGCGGCAACGCCACCCCGCTGTCCAGGATCACGGCCAGGTCCGCCGGCACCAGGAAGGTGTGCGTCGCACCGGCCAGACCGGCGGCGAGCGCGGTCGGGTCGGCGGCCGGCGCGAACCCGTACGGCGGCATCGTCCAGTGCGCGCCGGCCACCAGCGCGGGCAGCCCCAGCATCATCTGGTCGGTGTGCACGCGGGTGTCCGGACCGAGTTCGCACCGGGTCGCCAGGGTGCGCAGGGCCGCGCCGAGCGATCCCCGGGTGTGCACCACCGCTTTGGGTTCGGCGGTGGTGCCGGAGGTGAACACGACCACCGCGTCCTGGCCGGGGTCGGGTTCCGGGAGTGCCGCGCCGACGACCCGCCGGGCCAGGCTCCGGGTGGACACGGCACGCAGTGGCACGCCGGGCAGCCACGGCCCGGACCTGATGTGCCGCACCGGAAGCGCCGCGTAGTCCGGCAGCAGCACGCCCCGCCGGCGGGCGACCGCCCGCAGCGGACCGGGCGCACTGGCCGCGTAGAGCAGGGATTCGGCCGCCGCCCAGGCGGGCCCGGCCAGTTCGGTGCGGCGGGCGAACAGTTCCGGCCCTACACCGGGGTCGACGAACACGACGGTGCCGCCCGCCGCCACCGTGCCCAGCGCGAGCACGATCGCGTCCGGGCCGGGGCGGACCGAGAACAGCATCCGGGTGCCCGGCCGGAAACCCTTGGCGCGCAACCGGTGTGCCGTCGCCAGTACCTTGTCCGACAGCTCCCGGTAGGTGAGCGTCCGGCCGCGTGCGTCGGTCAGCGCCGGTGCGGGTCCGTGTTCGCGGGCGGCGTGCAGGACTTCCAGCAGGAGGTCGTCAGCCACGGCGCAGCACCAGCCTCTCGTAACCGGGGATCAGGACCCGTCTGGCGACCTTACGATCCACAATGGACAGTGGGGTGGCGTCCAGTACAGGCTCCAGCACGGCGCGGATCTCGGCGTTGGCGAGCGGCATACCCAGGCAGAAGTGCGGGCCCGCGCCGAACCACAGCTGTCGGACGTCGGGGGAGTGCGGGCGGTCGGGGTCGAACGGGCCGTGGCTCTTGGCGGCGGAGATGGTGGCGATCACCACCCGATCGCCGGCGCGCACCCGGACACCGCCGACCGTGGTGTCCGCCGCGACGCTGCGCAGCATCACCGGCGACGGGACGGTGCACCGCAGGGCTTCCGCGATCACGTCGTCCACCCGGTCCGGTCGCGCGGCCAGGTGGTCGAGCCACCCGGTGTCGTGCAGCAGCGCGATCAGCCTCGGGATGTAGGACACCAGGGTCTCGGTGCCGGTGAGGACGAACGCCGCCACCGCGCCGAGCGCCTCCTCCTCGGTGAGGCCCAGTTCCCGCATCCGACCGGGCACCGTGGCCGGATCACCCGCGGCGTAGGCACGTGCGGCCGGCGAGGTGAGCCGGGCCAGCGCCGTCCTGCCGTGGCGCACCTGGTCCGGGGTCAACGTGGGTCGGCCCAGCCGGACCATCGCGGTGACCGCCGTGCCGGCCGCGTGCGCGTTGCCCGCCTCGGCCGGGTCGAGACCGACGAGTTCGCAGATCACCGCGCCGACCAGGTTGCGCACCACGGGCACGAGGTCCACCGGCTGCCCGGCGGCCAGGTCGTCCCGCAGGCGTTTCATGGGTCCGGCTGCCACGCGGGCACACAGGTCGGCCGTGCTGCGGGGCGTGAACAGACTGGAAAGCTTGCGGCGCAACACGGTGTGCGCCTCACCCTCCATGTTCAGCAGCACGGTCGGGCCGACCACGGGCGTCCACAGGTCGGCCGGGGAACCGGGGCCGGTCTTGGTGAAGTGGGTCGGGTCGGTGAGCACTTCCTTCGCCAGCGCGGCATCGCTGACCACCACGCCGACGCGCGGGATGCGCACCACGGACGCGATCCGGCCGATTGCCCGCACCAGCGGGTACGCCACCGGATGCGCGCCCAGCTGCACTCGCCGTTCCCAGTTCATCGGATGTCCACCACGGACGGTCGGTACCGGTGGTCGGCGTACCAGGCGAGGGTCTTGCGCAGTCCCCACGCCTGCGCGCGGCGCGACGAGCCGTGCACGACGACGTCCCGGCGCAGGCCGTCCCGGTCGGTGTGCAGGCGCACCGCGTTGACCAGCGCGCGATCCTCGTGCAGGTCCTCGATCCTGGACCGGGGGAAGCCGCCGGACAGCGTGTACAGCTCGGCGGTGATGGCCATGTTGCAGCCGGCGGTCATCACGTACGGCCCGTGGTAGCGCGGATCGCGGTTGCCCGCCCGGAACCGGCCGAACACCGACGCCACCTCGACCGCGCCGACGAGCAGCCACCGGGTGGCGGTGGAGAGTCCTTCGTCCTTGCGGGGCAACAACTGTCCGGACACCAGCCGGAGACCGGAGCCGAACGCGGCCTTGACCCGGGCGGTCCAGTCGGGCGCGGGCAGGCAGTCGGCGTCGGTGCGGGCCAGCCACACCGCGCCCCGCGCGATCGCGTGCCGCATCCCGGTGTCGGCGGCGGCCCCGGTGCCCTTCTCCGGCTCGTGCACGAGTTCCAGCCGGAGGTCCGGGTGGGCGGCGGCGAAGGCGCGGACAACGTCCACTGTGGAGTCCGTGGAACCGTTGTCCACCACGACGAGCGTGAAGTCCGGATCGGTCTGCGCGGCGAGTGCTTCGAGGGTCGCGGTGATGCCGCGCTCCTCGTTGTAAGCCGGGACGACCACCCACAGGCTCACAGCCGGATCACCACCATGCCGAGACTGACGCCGCCCGCCAGTCCGACCAGTGCCACCAGATCGCCCGGTCCGCAACGGCCGAGTTGTTGGGCGGTGACCAGTTGCAGCGGCAGGCTGGCGGAGGCCACGTTGCCGTGCTGGGGGAGCGTGATGACCAGCCGGTCGGTCGGCACACCCACCTGCTCGGCGAAGACGTCCAGGTAGGGCAGCGAAACCTGGTGCACGCCGATCATCGCGAAATCGGCCCAGGTGAGCCCGAGCCGGTCGAGCGTGCGGTCCAGGATGCCTCGGCCCAGGCCGAGGAACGCCGACTTCAGTCGCGCGCCGTCCATGGCGAAGTAGGTGTGCTCGGGGTCGCGCGGGTGCTGCGAGCCGCCGCCGGGCAGGGTGCCGACGTCCCATTGCGTCGAGTCGGCGGTGAATCCGCAGCCCAGGATGCCGGTCTCGCCCCGGGTCAGCAGGACGGCCGCGCCCGCGTCGGACAGCGTGTAGCCGGGGAACGCGCGCAGGAACCCGGTGAGCCCGTCGACGTTCCACCGCACCGCGCGCGACGGGGCCTCGCCACAGGCGATCAGCACCGTGCGGTAGCGGCCCGTGCTGATCAGCGCGTCGGCGACCTCGATCCCGTTGAGCACGCTGTTGCAGGCGTTCTTGACGTCCATGACCGGGCAGCGCAGTTCCAGCTTGGCCGCCACGATGTGCGCGGTGGCCGGTTCCACCATGTCCTGGCTGGCCGAGGCGAACAGCAGCAGGTCGACGTCCCGTGCTGCCGTTCCGGTGTCCGCCAACAGCTTGCGCGCCGCCGCGACCGCGAGGTCGGACGCCTGCTCGTGGTCGGCCATGACGTGCCGCGACTCGACCCCGGTCAGCCGGTGGATGAGTCCTGTCGGCGGTGTGAACGGCGCCAACCGCCGCTCCACCTCACTCGTGCTGACCTGCTGCTCGGGCAGATGAACCGCCACGCCGGCAAGTTGTGTCCCCACTCGGGCCACCTCCATGATGTGCAGGCTAGGCACGGGTGGATCAACGCCACCTCGGTAGAACTACTCGGATCATCCCATCGGGGCTCCACACAGGACGGCTGAACTCCGTTGGGCGGTCGACCGAACACACTCCGTCAACGGTTCCGGCGTCACTCTTCGGCATCCGGGTGCAACAGCCGTTGCGGGCCGGAGCCGTGCTCGCTGAGGCTGTCGCCCGGGTTCAGGACGTAGCAGCGCCGCAGCGACAGGCACCCGCAGCCGATGCACCCGGTGAGTTCGCGCTGCAACTGCTCGATCTCCCGTCGTCGGGCCTCCAGGTGGTCGCTCCAGCGCTTCGCGATGCGGTCCCAGTCGCGCTTGCCCGGCATCCGGTCGTCGGGGAGGCCCGCGAACACCTCGGCCACCTCGGCGAGTGGGATACCCAGCCGCTTCGCGAACAACACCAGCGAGAGGCGGCGGAGCACGTGGCGCGGGTAGCGGCGCTGGTTGCCGGCGGTGCGGACGGCGGAGATCAGGCCCTGCTCCTCGTAGAAGCGGACGGCCGAAGTCGCGACGCCCGCGCGCCGGGCGAGTTCGCCGATGGTCAGCAGATCGGTGGGAGTACGGGTCATCACGGCTCTCTTGACTTCAACAGAACTTGAAGTTCTAGCGTAGCCCGCTGTGACTGGACCTTCCTCGAAAGCCCCGTCGACCGGGGACGACGCGCGGGACACGGCGTCCGGCGACGAGACCATCGGACGCTGGTCCGAGCTGTTCTCCGGGCGCTACCTCGCGACCGTGCTGATCCTCGCGGGCGGCGTCGCGCTCTACGCGATGAACCTCTACTTCACGGCCGCGCTCATGCCGTCGATCGTCGGCGACATCGGCGGCGGCCAGTACTACGCCTGGGTGGCGACCGGTTTCCTCATGGCCGCCGTGATCGCGTCCATGCTCGTCAGCCGGATCCTCGGGGCGTGGGGTGCCTCGGCCGCGTACCTGACCGGCTTCCTGGTGTTCGCCGTCGGGGCCGCGATCAACGCGCTCAGCCCCACGATGGAGGTCCTGATCGCGGGCCGGGTCGTGCAGGGGTTCGGCGGGGGTCTGCTCGCGGGCCTCGGCTACGCCGTCATCCGGACCGCGCTTCCGGGGCACCTGTGGGGACGTGCCGCGGGGCTCGTGTCCGCGATGTGGGGCGTCGGAACGCTCGTCGGCCCGGCTCTGGGCGGGCTCTTCGCGCAGTTCGACGCCTGGCCGTGGGCGTACGGGCTGTTGCTCGCCATCGCGTTGGTGCTGGCGGCGTCGACCCGGCGGGCGTTGCCGCGCAACGCCGGTCCCGCTGCCGAGCGGGCTCCGGTGCCGGTGGTGTCGCTCGTGCTGCTGACGCTCGCGGCGAGTGCGTTCAGCCTGAGTTCCACGGTGCCGCCGGGCACGTCGACCGCGGTCGCCCTCGGGGTGGGGGTCGTGTTGCTGGTCGCGTTCCTCGTCGTCGAGGCGAAGGGGTCGGTGAGCGTGCTGCCTCGGCTCACCTACGCCCGTGGCACGTCCCTGAAGTGGATCTACCTGACCGTGGCAGCGCTGTGCGCGGGTGTGATGACGGAGAACTTCATCCCGCTGTTCGGGCAGAAGCTC
>CBHFOL010000360.1:0-8206 GCA_965995405.1 uncultured Saccharothrix sp. | reverse complement strand
ACCTCGGCCATGACCTCGTCGGAGACGTCGAAGTTCGCGTAGACGTTCTGAACGTCGTCGCAGTCTTCGAGGGCGTCGATGAGCTTGAAGATCTTCCGTGCGCCCTCGGCCTCCAGTTGGACCGTGACGGAGGGGAGGAAGTTGGCTTCCGCGCTCTCGTAGTCGTAGCCCGTGTCCTGGAGAGCCGTGCGGACCGCCACCATGTCGCCGGCCTCGCTGACGACCTCGTAGCTCTCGCCCAGGTCGTTGACCTCTTCGGCACCGGCGTCGAGCACTGCCATCAGGACGTCGTCCTCGGACAGTTCGCCCTTCGGCACGATCACGACGCCCTTACGGGTGAACATGTACGACACGGAGCCCGGGTCGGCCATGTTGCCGCCGTTGCGGGTCATCGCGGTGCGCACTTCGGACGCCGCGCGGTTGCGGTTGTCGGTCAGGCATTCGACCAGGACCGCCACGCCGTTCGGGCCGTAGCCCTCGTACATGATGGTCTGCCAGTCGGCGCCGCCCGCTTCCTCGCCGCCGCCGCGCTTGCGGGCCCGCTCGATGTTGTCCAGCGGCACGGAGTTCTTCCGGGCCTTCTGGATGGCGTCGTAGAGCGTCGGGTTGCCGTCCGGGTCACTGCCTCCCGTCCGGGCCGCGACCTCGATGTTCTTGATGAGCCGCGCGAAGAGCTTGCCACGTTTGGCGTCGATTGCGGCCTTCTTGTGCTTGGTGGTCGCCCACTTAGAGTGGCCGCTCATTTCTCCTCCGTCTGATACTCAGCCCGCGGCACGGACCATGTCCACGAAATGGCGGTGCACGCGCCCGTCGCCGGTCAGTTCCGGGTGGAACGAGGTGGCGAGCACGTGCCCCTGCCGAACCGCGACGATCCTACCGGCGGCCTCCCCCGCCTCGGCGGAATCGGGGACCTTGGCGAGAACTTCCACGCCTTCTCCCACGCTTTCCACCCATGGGGCGCGGATGAACACCGCGTGCACCTCGCCCACTCCGGTGAAGTCCAGTTCCGCCTCGAACGAATCGACCTGCCTGCCGAACGCGTTGCGCCGCACCACGATGTCCAACCCGCCCAACTGGTGCTGATCGGTCCTCCCGTCGAGGACCTCGTCGGCGAGCAGGATCATGCCGGCACACGACCCGTAGGCGGGCATTCCCTCCTTGATCCGCGCGCGCAGCGGCTCCAGCAGGTCGAACGTCGCCAGCAGCCGGCTGATCGTCGTCGACTCCCCACCCGGCAGCACGATGCCGTCCACCTCGGCCAGTTCCTCGGGGCGGCGGATCGGACGGGCCAGGACGTCGGCCTCGGCCAGGGCGACGAGGTGTTCATGGACGTCGCCCTGGAGGGCGAGGACACCGACGACGGACACGGCTGGGTTTCCTCCTAGGTGGGTACCACCCAAGCCTAGGTGACCGGCCCCGAGTCGCTGCGGGGAGTGCGGAGTAGCGGCCCGGGTTGCCGAGCGTCAGTGGCTGCCGGTCAGGGCGTGAATTTCGCTTGCGGATGCCATGGGGTAATTGCGGTCACAGGCTTCGGGAGCGGGGTGGGAGAGGGCCTGGTCGAGGTCGTGCCACAGGTCTTCGACGTGTTCCAGGCCGACGCTGAGGCGGAGCAGGTTTTCCGGGATGCCGGATGCGATTCGGTCCGTTTGGGCCACCAGGCGGTGGGTGAGGGCTGCCGGGTGCTCGATCAGGGTGTCCACCGAGCCGAGGCTTACCGCCGGGGTGATCAGGTTCAGGCGACGGACGACTGTGGTCGGGTCTTCGTGGGTGGTGAACGCGAGCATTGCGCCTGGGCCGTGTTGCTGGGTGGCCAGGAGGTTTTGCGGGTCTGCGCCGGGTAGGGACGGGTGGCGGACGATGCCGATGCCGGGGTGGTCGGCCAGGCGGGCGGCCAGTTCGGTTGCCGTTTGCTGGGCGGCTTCGACGCGTAGCGGCAGGGTGGCCAGGCCGCGGTGGAGCAGGTAGCCGCCCAGGGGGTGCAGGACGGCCCCGGTGATGATGCGGATCTGGCGGAGCGCCTTGGCCTTGGGTTCCGCGCAGGCCACTACGCCGCCCAGGACGTCGCCGTGGCCGCCCAGGTACTTGGTGCCGGAGTGGAGGACGTAGGTCGCGCCGAGCGTCGCCGGGTTCTGGAGGATCGGGGTGGCGAAGGTGTTGTCGACCATGACCGGGACGTCGCCGGCCTGGGTTGCCACGTGGGCGATGTCGATCAGGTCGAGGTTGGGGTTGGCCGGGGTTTCCAGGACGACCAGGCCGGTGTCGGGGGTGATGGCGTTCGCGACGTTGTCCGGGGTCGTGTAGGTCGTTTTGACGCCCAGCAGGCCGGATGACAGTAGGTGGTCGGTGCCGCCGTAGAGCGGCCTTACGGCTACGACGTGGGGTTTTCCGGCCATCACGCACGACGCTTGGATCACGGCGGTCACGGCGGCCATGCCGCTGCCGAACGCAACGGACGCCTCGGTCAGTTCCAGGGCCGCCAGGGCCTCCTCGAACCGGGCCACGGTCGGGTTGTGCAGGCGGGAGTAGACCGGGGACGTGGCGTGCGCCGCGCCTTCGGCCAGGGCTTGCAGGGCCTGGCCGCCTTCGGCCTGGTCGGGCACCGGGTAGGTGGTCGAGAGGTCGATCGGGGGCGCGTGCACGCCCAGTTCGGCCAGGTCACCGCGTCCACCGTGCACTGCCGTCGTCCGCAACCGTGTCATGGCCGAATCGTGGACTTTTCGTCGGCCGAACGGCGATGATTCCGCAGGTTGTTCGGTAGATGAGGAGTTCTGTCGCGATGGATTCGATCGACACCGCGATCGTGCGGGAGTTGCAGAAGGACGCTCGGCTGCCCAACAAGGACCTGGCCGACCGGGTCAACGTGGCCGCGTCCACCTGCGTGGTCCGGCACCGGGCGCTCCGGGAGCGGGGTGTGATCACCGGCTATCACGCGGAGGTGGACCTGGCGGCGATCGGACGTCCGGTGCAGGCGGTGATCGCGGTCCGGGTCCGGCCGCACACGCGGGCCGTCGTGGGGCCGTTCATGGACTACGTGTTGTCGTTGCCGGAAGTGCTCGCGGTGTCGCACGTGGCCGGACCGGAGGACTTCCTGGTGCACGTGGCGGTTGCCGACGCGGCGCATTTGCAACGGGTGGTGCTCGACCGGTTCACGACGCGGCGCGAGGTCAGCGAGTTGCACACGAACCTGTTGTTCCAGCACGTGCGCAAGCACACCGTGCCGCCGGTCGACGAGGGGTGAATTCGCACGGTGGCGGAGTGTGCGGTGTGTTAGGCATTGGCCATGGGTGACGCATTGCGTGATCTGCTCGACGGCAGTTGGGGCGCGCTGCGCCGGAGGTCGTTGGAGCTGCTGGACAAGCTGGAGCCGGCGGGTGAGCTCGGTCGCGAGGAGTACCGGGCCTGGGTGCTGGCGCAGCTGCACGTCCTGGCCGAGGGCGGGTACCCGGCGATCGGGTTTCCGGTCGAGTACGGCGGCAACGGGGACGTCGGCGGTTCGGTGGTGGCGTTCGAGGCGCTCGGGTACGGCGACCTGTCGCTGATGGTGAAGGCCGGCGTGCAGTGGGGGCTGTTCGGCGGGGCCGTGCAGGCGTTGGGCACCAAGGCGCACCACGACGAGTACCTGCGCGCGATCATGAGCCTGGAGCTGCCGGGCTGCTTCGCGATGACCGAGACCGGGCACGGGTCCGATGTGCAGAACCTGCGGACGACCGCTGCCTACGACACGGCGTCGCAGGAGTTCGTGGTGCACACGCCGGATGCGGGGGCACGTAAGGACTACATCGGCAATGCCGCGCGGGACGGTCGGATGGCCGTGGTGTTCGCGCAGCTCGTGACTCCGGGTGGGACGCACGGGGTGCACGCGTTGCTGGTGCCGATCCGGGATGCGTCGGGCGCTGCGCTGCCGGGTGTGCTGATCGAGGACTGTGGGCCGAAGGCCGGGTTGAACGGCGTCGACAACGGGCGGCTGACGTTCGACCACGCGCGGGTGCCGCGTTCCGCGCTGTTGGACCGGTACGCGTCGGTGTCACCTGAAGGGGTCTACGCCAGCCCGATCGAGGGTGAGGGGCGGCGGTTCTTCACCATGCTGGGCACGTTGGTGCGCGGGCGGATCAGCGTGGCGGGCGGTGCGGGGAGCGCGACCAAGAAGGCGCTGACCATCGCCGTCCGGTACGGGCTGACCCGGCGGCAGTTCACCCGGCCGGGCACCGACGAAGAGGTCGTCGTGCTCGACTACCTCGCCCACCAGCGGCGGCTGCTGCCCGCGTTGGCCACCTCTTACGCGCTGCACTTCGCGCAGGAGGAGCTGGTGTCGGCGCTGCACAACGTGGCCGACGACCGGGCGCAGCGGGAGTTGGAGTCACGGGCGGCCGGGTTGAAGGCGGTCGCCACCTGGCACGCCACCGCGACCATCCAGGCGTGTCGGGAGGCGTGCGGCGGCGCGGGATACCTGTCGGAGAACCTGCTGGCCGGGTTGAAGGCGGACACGGACGTGTTCACCACGTTCGAGGGCGACAACACCGTGCTGCTGCAACTGGTCGCGAAAGGACTGCTGACCAGCTACCGCGACCACGTCGGCGACCTGGACCCGTGGGGCATGGCGCGGTTCGTCGCCGACCAGTTCGTGGGTGTGGTGATCGAGCGGACGGCGGCGCGGGCGATCGTGGACCGGCTGGTCACCGGGAGTTCGGACGCGCTGCTGGACCGGGGCTGGCAGCTGCGGCAGTTCGAGGACCGGGAACGGCACGTGCTGGAGAGCTTGGCGCGGCGGCTGCGGGCGGCGAACGCCGAGAACGCGTTCGACGTGTTCAACGCGGCGCAGGACCACGTGCTGCACGCCGCCCGCGCGCACGTGGACCGGGTGGTGCTGGAGGCGTTCGTCGCGGCGGTGGACCGGTGCGGCGACCCGGAGACGGCCGTGTTGCTGGACCAGGTGTGCGACCTGTACGCGTTGAGCACGATCGAGGCGGACCGGGCGTGGTTCCTGGAACACGGCCGGCTGACCCCGGCGCGGTCCAAGGCGGTGACGCAGGCGGTGAACGAACTGTGCACCGGAGTGCGCCCGCACGCGCGGCGGCTCGTGGACGCGTTCGGCGTACCGGAAGGCCAGGTGGCGGCACCGATCATCGGCTGACCAGGACAGAATGGTCCGTATGGACGAGCTGACCGTGGGACTGGCCGGATATGTGCGGGCGATCGCGGAACAGGTCGGCGTGCCGCCGGAGGGTACCGAGTTCGAGGTCAGCGACACGGCGACGGCGTACCTGGCGCTCGCCGAAGGCGGGTTGGACCGCGACCTGATGCTGGTGTGGAGCGAGGCGCACGGCTGGGCGGTCGCGGAGGAGACGGCACCCGCCGAGCCGCCCGTGGTGCTGGCCCACCTGGGGTTTCCGCTGGTACCGCCGCCGCGTGCGGTGGCCCGGTTCGTGGCGGACGTGCTGGCGGGCAAACCCGGCCGGGCCAAACCCACCATGGGCGACGACCGGGCCGCGTTGGCACAGCGGTTGCGTCCTTACGTGGAGGACACCCCGTACGTCTGAGTACGCGTTAGGACAGACCGGCGAACCGCAGGCCGGCCGTGGTCGCGGCGGCGAGCAGCACGACCACTACGAAAGGGGCCTTGCGCCACGCGGCGAGCCCGCCGACCAGGACGCCGATCGGCAGCGACCACCCGGCGAACCCCTGGCCTTTGGTGAGCGAGGACGTCGCCACCAGCGCGACCAGCAGCACCGTGGCGGACATGGACAGCAGTTCCCTGGCCCGGTCGGGGAGCGTGATCCGGTCCCGCAGCAACGGCCCGGCGAGCCGGAACGCGTAGGTGCCGGCGGCGAGCACCAGCACGGCGGCCAACGTCATGCCGTGACCTCCTTCCTGGTGAACACCACGAGCAGGCCGCCCAGGGCGAGCAGCACCGGGACACCGGCCGGCAGGAACGGTGTAGCGGCCAGCGCGATCGCCGAACCGAGCAGGGCGGCGTTGCGGGTCGTGCGATCCTTCAACGCGGGCAGGGTGAGCGCGAGCAGCGCGGCCGGGAACGCGGCGTCCAGCCCGAACGCGCCCGGGTCGCCGATCGCCTGGCCGACCAGCGCGCCGGCGACGACGGCGAGGTTCCACGCGCCGAACAGCGCGATGCCGCACGACCAGTAGGCGGCGCGGGCGCGGGCCGGGTCGCGCTGGGCGAGCGCGAAGGCGACCGTCTCGTCGATCAGCAGGTGGCTGCCGACGATCCGGGCGACCAGGCCGCGCCCGAGGACGTCGCCGATCGCCAGCCCGAACGGCAGGTGGCGGGCGTTGAGCACCAGCCCGGCCAACACGGCGGCGGCCGGACTGCCGCCGCTCGCGACGATCCCGACCGCCATGAACTGCGACCCGCCGGCGAAGACGAGCAGCGACATGACGACCGGCAGCCACCAGGGCAGTCCGGCGGCGACCGCGATCGCGCCGAAGGAGGCGCCGTTGACCGCGGCGCCGGCAGCCACGGCGGCGACGTCACGCAGCAGCTGGGGGTCTGGGGTTCGCCATGTCGAACGCATCGTCTTCTACGATGAACAGCGACCAGGGTGTTCGTCAAGCCGAACGATTGGACTGTCATGCCGAACACAGGCGCGCCGCTTGAGGTGATCGCCGCGTCCCTGCGCCGGGAACGGGAGCGCACGGGGCTGTCGTTGAGCGAGCTGGCGAAGCGGGCGGGGATCGCGAAGTCGACGCTGTCGCAGTTGGAGGCGGGCAGCGGGAATCCCAGCGTGGAGACGTTGTGGGCGTTGGGGGTGGCGCTCGGGGTTCCGTTCAGCCGACTGGTGGATCCGCCTGTGCCGAGGGTGCAGGTGATCCGGGCGGGCGAGGGGCCGTCGATCTACTCGGAGCGGTCGCACTACGCGGCGACGCTGCTGGCGTCGTGCCCGCCGGGGGTTCGGCGGGACATCTACGTGCTGGACGTGGAGCCGGGCAACCCCCGCGAGTCCCAGCCGCACATGACGGGGACGGTGGAGCACATGATCGTGAGCCGGGGGCGGGTGCTGGCGGGGCCGCAGGGCGAGCCGGTCGAGTTGGGGCCGGGCGATTACATGGCGTATCCGGGCGATTTGCCGCATACGTGCTCGGCGCTGGAGCCTGGGACGTTCGTCGTGCTGGTGATGGAGCACGTGTAAGAACACCCGGTCCAGCTATCCGATCAATCCGGGAATCGACCGACAGATCCGGCATGGAGAACGAGCCCTCGATGGCGGAATGGGTCAAGTCGGTGGCGGACCGTGATTGGGGTGTCGACGGCGAGACGCTCCTCAACGCGCATTACGAATGTCGACAGGAGGACGAGGCCCGATACGAGGCACTGTGCGCCCGCTACGCCGCCCGTGACGCGAAGCCGGCCGAGTCGCCCGACCACTCGACGGACACCTGAGGTCTACCCGGTCTCCTGAAACGCGAAGTGGCCCGCAGGAAAGGTCCTGCGGGCCACTCCCCCGAAGCTCCCAACCAGCCAGGCACCTACCAGCCGCGCTCGGCGAGCCGGTGCGGCTGGGGGATCTCGTCCACGTTGATGCCCACCATCGCCTCGCCCAGCCCGCGCGACACCTTGGCCAGCACGTCCGGGTCGTCGTAGAACGTCGTCGCCTTCACGATCGCCTCGGCCCGCTGCGCCGGGTTACCCGACTTGAAGATGCCCGACCCGACGAACACGCCCTCCGCGCCAAGCTGCATCATCATCGCCGCGTCGGCCGGGGTCGCGATGCCGCCGGCCGTGAACAGCACCACGGGCAGCTTGCCCGCGTCCGCCACCTCGCGCACCAGCTCGTACGGGGCCTGAAGCTCCTTGGCCGCCACGTACAGCTCGTCCGCCGGGAGGTTCTGCAACCGCCGCAGCTCGGCACGGATCTTGCGCATGTGGGTGGTCGCGTTCGACACGTCGCCGGTGCCCGCCTCACCCTTCGAGCGGATCATCGCGGCGCCCTCGGTGATGCGGCGCAGGGCCTCACCGAGGTTCGTCGCACCGCACACGAACGGCACGGTGAACTGCCACTTGTCGATGTGGTTGGCGTAGTCCGCCGGCGTCAGCACCTCGGACTCGTCCACGTAGTCGACACCCAGCGCCTGCAACACCTGCGCCTCGACGAAGTGCCCGATCCGCGCCTTCGCCATGACGGGAATCGACACCGCCTCGATGATGCCGTCGATCATGTCCGGGTCGCTCATCCGGGACACGCCGCCCTGC
>CBHFOL010000359.1:0-8237 GCA_965995405.1 uncultured Saccharothrix sp. | reverse complement strand
CAAGCACCGGCGGCTTGCCCACCCCGAACGTCCCTCGGCGAGGACGTACCCCCATGAGCCTGCTTGGCACCTACTCCGACCTGTTCCTCCGGGCGTTCGGCACGACGATCCAGCTGTTCCTGTTCTCGGCGGTCGGGGCGCTGGTGCTGGGCACGTTCCTGGCGATGATGCGGGTCAGCCCGGTCCCGGTGTTCCGCTGGGCGGGCACCGCCTACGTCACCCTGGTCCGCAACACCCCGCTGACCCTGGTGTTCTTCTTCTTCGCGTTCGCCTACCCGCTGCTCAAGATCGTGCGGCTGGACCCGTTCCAGGGCGCGATCGTCGCGCTGACGCTGTACACGTCGGCGTTCATCTGCGAGGTGGCCCGGTCCGGCATCAACACGGTGCCGGTCGGCCAGGCGGAGGCGTCCCGCGCGCTCGGCCTGACGTTCGGCCAGATGCTGTTCAGCATCGTGCTGCCGCAGGCGCTGCGCTCGGTGGTGCCGCCGCTGGTCAGCACGCTGATCGCGCTGCTCAAGAACACCACCATCGCGGCCGGCTTCTCGGTGTCCGACGCGGGTTCGATCACCTACGTGCTGGCCGAGGACGGGGCGAACATGCTGGTCGGCCTGTCCTGGGTGGCGTTCTGCTTCGTGGTGCTGGTGATCCCGTTGACCCTGGTGCAACGTGCCCTCGAACGGCGCTGGAGCGTGGCCCGATGAGTTCCGTACTGTTCGACGTCCCCGGGCCCAAGGCGCGGCTGCGGCACCGCATCCTGGCCGTGGTGGGTCTGCTCGGCCTGCTCGGCGTGATCGGCTACGTGGTGTACCGCTTCTACGACAGCGGCCAGTTCGAGCCGAAGATGTGGGAGTGGCTCCAGTACGAGAACGTGCAGCTGGAGTTGCTCTCCCGGCTGGGCAACACGCTGCGGGCGTTCGCCGTGGCGGCGCTGCTGGCGCTGGTGCTGGGCGCGCTGCTGGCGGCGGGCCGGCTGTCCGACCACGCGGTCTGGCGGGTGCCGGCGACGATCTTCGTGGAGATCTTCCGCGCCATCCCGCTGCTGATCATGATCTACCTGTTCTACTACGGCCTGCCGACGGTGGACATCAAGCTGTCGCCGTTCGCCGCCGTGGTGGCCGGTCTGACGCTGTACAACGGCTCGGTGCTGGCCGAGGTGTTCCGCGCGGGCGTGCTGTCGCTGCCGCGAGGGCAGAGCGAGGCCGCGTACGCGCTGGGAATGCGCAAGACGCAGGTCATGATCCAGGTGCTGCTGCCGCAGGCGCTGCGGGTGATGCTGCCGACCATCGTCAGCCAGCTCGTCGTGCTGCTCAAGGACACCGCGCTCGGCTTCATCATCAGCTACCCGGAGCTGCTGGACTACGCGAAGTACCTCGGGTCCCTCGGCCAGTTCGGCCGGCCGCTGGTGCCGATGACGATCGTGGTCGCCGCCATGTACATCACGATGTGCCTGCTGCTCACGTGGCTGGCGACGTGGCTGGAGAAGCGGAACCGCCGCAACAAGAAGGTCGTGAAGGCGGACACCGCGGAGGTCGAGAAGGTCGTGCTGGCCAACGCGTCCGGCGTGTAGCGGGTTTGGTGGTCGGAGAGGGGAAGCGCCTCGCGGTGCTTCCCCTCTCTTTTTGCTCGGGTCGCCGCGTAATCTCGGACGTATGGCGGAGGAACCCGGCGCGCTGGTGAAGGCGCAGCAAGGCGCGGTCGACCACCTGCTGCGGATCGGCATCGAGGGCTTCGGGCCGTTCAAGAGCGCCCAGCAGCTGGCGTCCGACCTGCTGGCCGAGGGCCTGACCAGGGACGAGGCGATCCGCAGCCTGATCCGCACGCACGTGACGGCGGCCGGCATCCAGGGCTTCGCGACGAACGTCGGCGGCCTGATCACCCTGCCCGTGACGCTGCCCGCCAACGTGGCCGCCGCGTACCTGGTGCAGACCCACCTGATCGCGTCCATCGCGGCCGTGCAGGGGCACGACCTGGAGAGCGACGGGGTGCGCACCGCGATCCTGGTGTGCCTGCTGGGCAACGCGGGTACCGAGGTGCTGAAGAAGGTGGGCATCAAGGCGGGCGCGAAGCTCACCATGAGCCTGATCGAACGCATCCCGGCGCAGCTGATCGTGGAGGTCAACAAGCGCGTCGGGTTCACCCTGCTGGCGAAGTACGGGACGGCCAAGGCGGGCATCACCCTGGCCAAGGGCGTGCCGCTGGTGGGCGGCGTGATCGGCGGCTCGTTCGACGCGGTGACGACCCGCGCGGTCGGCGGCTTCGCCCGCCGGTTCTTCGCGAACCCGCCCGAGGCGCCGCTGGTGGTGGAGGGTCGGGTGGTGGAGTCCGACGTGATCGAGGGCGAGATCGTGGGGGAGATCGTCGAGTAGGTCGGTACTGATTGGCCCAACAGATCGGGCCGGGCTTGGCCCTGATAGTGGGCCAATCGCGTTCCTAGGGTGATCGCCATGGGGACGACGCAGCGGCTCGCGGTCGCGCAGGTGGCCAACTCGGTGGGGGACGGCGCGTTCTACGTGTCGTCCGCGCTGTACTTCACGCGGGTCGTCAGGCTCAGCCCCACGGAGGTCGGGTTCGTGCTGACGATCGCCTGGGCGGTCGGGGCGGTGGCCGGGGTGCCGCTGGGGCACCTGGCGGACCGGTTCGGCGCGCGACGGCTCGCGGTCACGCTGGCCGTGGTGACGGCGGGTGCGTTGGCGGCGTTCCTGGTGGTGCGGTCGCTGCCCGGGTTTCTGTTCGCGGCGGCGGTGTACGCATGTGGGCAGAGCGGGCTCCAGGCGGCGCGGCAGGCGTTGCCGGCCGGGCTGGTGGAGCCGTCGCGGCGGATCAGGGTGCGGGCGTTCCTCCAGTCGGCGCTCAACACCGGGCTCGCGGTCGGGGCCGGGCTGGGCGGCGTGGCGCTGCACCTGGACACCCCGGCGGCGTACCTGGTGGTGTTCGCGGTCGACGCATTCGGATTCCTGGTCGCGGCGGCGGTGCTGCGGGGGTTGCCGGAGGTGGCGACGGCGGTCGGCGGGACGCGGCGGGCGGGCGTGCTGCGTGACCGGCCGTACGCGGTGGTGGCGCTGCTCAACGCGGTCCTGTTGCTGTACATGCCGATGCTGAGCCTCGTCGTTCCACTGTGGACGGTTGAACGGACCGGCGCGCCCGCCTGGATCGTCGGCGTGCTGTTCGTGCTCAACACCGGGGCCGTGGTGCTCGGGCAGGTGCGGCTGGCGCGCGGCGTCACGGACCTGCGGACGGCGGTCCGTTCGGTGCGGCGCGGCGGGGTGCTGCTGCCGCGCCGCCTGCGGAGTGTTCGCGCTGTCCGCCGACACCGGGCCGTGGCCGGCGGTGGTGATCCTGGTCGTGGCGGCATCGGTGCAGGTGGTGGGGGAGATGCTGCACGGCGCGGGGTCGTGGGAGATCGGGTTCGGGCTGGCGCCGGCCGATCGGCAGGGGCAGTACCAGGGGTTCTACGGCACGGGCACGGCCGTCGCCCGCACCGTCGGCCCGTTGCTGCTGACCACGCTGGTGCTCGGCGGGGGAGTGGTCGGCCGGCTGGTGCTGGGCGCGTTGTTCCTGGCCGCCGCGCTCGCCATGGGGCCCGCCGTCCGCTGGTCGCAGCGGTCGGTTCCGGTCGCGGCCTGAAGTGTCCACATCGGACCTTCGGCGGGGTGTGGCGGTGATCGCCCCAAAAAACCCTTGGCACATCGGTCCGGGACGCGCTAACGTCGGTGCCATGTTCTTCCAGATCTACATCTGAGGATTCTTCCTCCTTCCGCGCCGCACCCGGCTTGGCCGGTGCCGAGCGCTGATCTCCTGGTGGCCCTAGCGGCTCTTCGACGACCCCTTTTCGCTCGTGATCAGGGTCGTATGTCTTTGCACGCCTCGAATTTCTGCAAGGAGGCGGTCGCATGCCCACCATGCGCACTGAACACCCCGACGACGGTCAGCCGAACAACCGGCGCGCCCGCCGTTCCAACGGCGCGACCCAGCCGCGCTTCGGCGGCGGCGGACGTGTCGTCGTCAACCCGCGCCAGTACGCGATGCGGCGTCGCTGACCAGCGACTTCGCCACTTCCAGGAGGCTTTGTGATGATCGATCCGAAGAACGTCCCAGGTGACGAGCAGCCCGAGGCCGAGCAGGTCGAGGCCGAGCAGCCCGTCGCCCAGAACCGCCGCGAACGCCGTGGTCACGCCCAGAAGAACGGGGGCGTGAGCAAGGTGCCCGGCCGGCCGCACCAGGCGAACTTCGTCGGGCGCCGGGTGTTCCGCCGCACCGGCGGCTGAACCCGCTGCGAGTCCGGCACCATGACATCACACGGTGCCGGCGTGCGCGCAACACCCGTGCCGCTCGCGGCCGGCCTGCCACACACCGCCGGCGTCCCGAGTCGATTCGTGACGCCGGCGGTGCGGCGGCGTTTTCCTTGCTGTAGAAGGGTTCTGTCCCAGCGGCAGCCCCGATGACGGCATCCGGACGACCGGGTTCGAGGCTCACCGATTTTGCATCGGCGAGCCCCTGTACCCGGTCGTTCGGCCTGCCCGCCGCGCGTTCCACTCGCTGCCCGTGACCGTGCTGATCGGCGGGGCCGGGCCGACGTTGCCGCCGCTCGCTCCGGGTTCTCGTGCGGCGGCGTTCGTTGCCGAGCTTTGTGCACGGCGGTGGTGCTCGTGGTCGTTGGTGGTCGTCACGGTGGCGGGCGTTCCGACATCAGTGGTGCAAAAGTGGTCAATTCGGGCGCACGATCTGCCATTCGAGAGGCGCGCGAACTAGCCTGAGCTGGGTAGCACCGGATCTGGTTCGGATCAGGGAGGCGCGCCACATGAGGATCGCTGACGTGTTGCGGAACAAGGGCTCGGCCGTGGCGACGGTCGAGTCGAGAGCCTCGGTGGCGGACCTGGTCGCCGGGCTCGCGGAGCACAACGTGGGCGCGATGGTCGTGCTCGGTGCGGACGGCATCGCCGGGATCGTGTCCGAGCGGGACGTCGTCCGCCACCTGCACGACCGGGGCGCTGAGCTGTTGGCGGCGTCGGTCGCGGAGATCATGACGACCGAGGTGTTCACGTGTTCGCCGAAGGACTCGGTGGACAGCCTCACGGTCCTGATGACCGAACGCCGGATCCGCCACGTGCCGGTCGTGTCGGACGGTCGGCTGGTCGGGATCGTGAGCATCGGCGACGTGGTGAAGAGCCGCATCAGCCAGTTGGAGGAAGGCCAGGACCAGCTCACCGCCTACATAGTCCAGGGCTGAGCCGTCCCCCTTTGTTGAAACATCCACACCGGGCGCTCGTCGGATTGCAGAATCGTTCAACAATCCGACGAGCGTCCGGTGTTATGTCACCGCCCCGGAGCCCCTCGCTGCCGTTCGAGTGCGGCCAGTGCGCGAGGAAACATCTCCAGGCACTTCTGCACGGACTCGCGGGACAGCACGAGTTCAAACGGCGTCGGCTTGGCGTCGAACTTGAGCTCGATCGACTCTTCGAGCTCGTTGGCCTCGAACTCGATCCTGGTGCCGGTCTCGACCACCACCCACGCGCCCACCTGTGCGACTGGTGCTGTAAAGCTCATCGTGCCTCCGATCTAGGCTGGACCTGCCGAACCACCGTAAGTCATACGTATGAAGACGGTAGTCTCGACATTCCAGCCTGGCGTGTGCCTGATCGGGTGAATTGTGGGGAGTTGACAGTTGGGCGTAGTAGTGCAGACGATGCCGAGGAGGTTGCTCGGCGCGGAGTTGAAACGCCTTCGTCTGGCAGCCGGGAAGTCTCAGGCGGAAGTCGCCGATGTCATCAGCCGGGCGCGCACCCGGATCATCGACCTGGAGGAAGGCCGAGCCAACCTGTCCGAGGACAGGCTGCTGCTGGTTCTCGACTTCCTCGGGGCCTCGCCGGACGACCGCGAGAAGCTGCTCGCGTTGGGAGCCGAAGCCCGTAAACGGCATCCGAAGCGTTCGTACGTCGATCTCCTCCCGGGGAATTTCCAGCGGAACGCCGACATCGAGTCGCTGGCCTCCCGTATCTCCAGCTACGACCGGGGTGTCATCCCCGGACTGCTCCAGACTCCGGAGTACGCCGAGGCCCAGATGGTCACCGCCGACGGAGTCCTGTGGGAGTCGTCCTATCAGGAGCGCGTCAACCGGGTGGCATTCCGCCTGGAGCGTCAGAAGCTGTTGTCCGACAAGGAACTGGTCTTCGTCGTCACGGATGACGCCTTCGCCACCCACGTCGGCGGCCCGCAGGTCATGCACCGGCAGGTCGAGCACCTGTTGTCCGCCTTGGGGAAGTCCAACATCTCGTTCCACCTGCTCGACTCCACGCACCCGGGCAACCCCTGCCCGTACGGCCCGATGGTGCTGCTCGACTTCGACGGGCGCACGCCACGGGCGGGCCTGCTTCCGGTCCTGTGGGGGCCGTCGGTGTACACCGTCGACCCGGACGACACCGTCGTACTGGCCCGGTGCTTCCAGCGGCTTCAGGAAATCGCCTTCAGTCAGGAAGAATCGAAGGCGCGACTCGAAGCCCTGCTGGAGAGGATCTAGTCATGCGAGACACTGGTTGGTTCAAGAGCAGCTACAGCGGAGCGGGCAACGACCAGTGCGTCGAAGTCCGGCTGATCGCCGACCAGGGCACCCGCATCCGTGATTCCAAGCAGCCGCAAGGGGAATCGCTGCACGCGAGCCCTCGGGCGTGGACGGCGTTCCTCGTGCTCGTCCGGGGTTAGTCGCGCGCCTTGTGGTAGTGCTTGCTGACCCTCGCCCGGTTGCCGCACGACGGTTTGCACCACTGCTGCTTCGGGTGCGCCTTGACGAAGAACCTGATGCACCGGGGAGCGGGGCACGCGCGCAGCTCGGCGCGTTCCCCGCTCGCCAGGAACTCGATCGCCGCCGTCGCCAGCTCCGCCAACAGCCGCTCACCCTCCGTCGCCGAATCGACGTAGCGCAGACGCAACGGCTCGTCCCACTCCAACCGCGCCGCCCGGGGAACCCTCGCCGCGACCTCGTTGACCAGGCGCAACGCCTCGTCCAGTGGCATCACGTACGGCGAGTCCAGCCGTTCACCCGCATCCGCCGCGTGTGCGAGCAGTGACCGCACCGCCCACCGCAGCTCGACCACCGCGAGCCGAAGCTCCTCGGTAGGCGCGTCGACGCACGCCCACCCGGCGAGGCCGCCCACCGTGGCCAGGTCGTCGCTCAGTCCGCCGTGCCCGTCGTGACGGACCGTGCTCGCGAACTCCAACACCCGGCTCATCCCGACATCCTAATGGACTTCACAGCTCACTCCCGCTAGGTTGCTAACGGCCTTAACCGTCAATCCCATTAGGGGGAGCAGTGGCGACCAGCAACGCCGTGCCGATCGACGCCGTGTTCGACGCGCACCGCCGCCTGGGTGCGGTCATCGAGGGGTTGACCGACGAGCAGGTCGGCGAACCGTCCGTGCTGCCCGACTGGACACGCGGACACGTGCTCGCCCACATCGCGAACGTGACCGCCGCGATGGCCCGTCAAGCCGAGCACGAGGGCACGAAGATCGAGGTGTACCCCGGCGGTCGGCCCGCACGGGATGCCGCGATCGAAGCCGCCGCCGGACGTTCCGCGAACGAACACCGCGCGGCGATCGAGGTCGCCGTCATCAGGCTGACCGCCGCGTGGTCGGGCGTGCGCGACTGGGACGCGCCCGTCGTCTACCGCGACGGCGTGCTCGCGGACACGGTGTTCGCCCTGTGGCGCGAGGTGGAGATCCACACGTTCGACCTGGACCTTGCGCCGGTCGAGTGGTCGCCGGACTTCGTAGACCATGCAGTGGAATTCCTGGCGCAGCGCGTCCCGGACGGCGTGCAACTCACACTCAGCTCCACAAACGACAGTCGCAAGTGGACAGTCGGTTCGGGTGAAACTGTCGAGCTGAGTGGAGCGCGTGACGACCTGGTGGCCTGGCTCGCCGGTCGTCCGCCGAAGGGCACGTTGACCGGCGAGCCGCCCGCGCTCAACCCGTGGCCGTAGCTTTGGTTGTCGGCAGTTCCAGTCCGAAGTCGTCGCGCAGCGTGGTGGCCAGTTCGTCGGGGGTCAGGCTGCGCTTGCGTGATTCGCCGTCCGGGGTGGCCACGGTCAGTTGGTCGTCGGCGATCGCGTAACGGGCGCGTTCGTACTCGCCTGTGAGGTGACGGGCTTTGCAACAGCACTGAACGCACAAGAGCCAGGCTGCGCTCAACCAGCCGGGCAACCGCACGACCACACGGCGACACCGCAGGACCACGTCAGCCAT
>CBHFOL010000358.1:0-8237 GCA_965995405.1 uncultured Saccharothrix sp. | reverse complement strand
CTCGCACCGGGCCCGCACCAGCGGGATGTCGGCCTCGTCGCGGACGTAGACCTTGACCAGGTCGAGGTCGGCGAGGGTGAAGCCGCCGTCGAGACCGTGCCGGCGCAGGTTGTCCGCGCCGATCAGGCCGGTGATGTTGTCGAGCGTCACGTCGGTCTGGCCGACCACGTCGCCGTGCCGCACGGTCTCGTCGCCGATGATGCTGGCCGTGCCGGAGACGTAGAGGGTGCCGTCGACGTACGTGGCCCGCGCGAAGCTCGGCGACTTGGGCCCGTACTGGTCCGGGTACTCGTAGGCGGGCGTCTGCTGCGGGTTCTCCAGGTGCACGGGGGCCGCGTCGGGCGTCCCGGCGAGGAAGTACAGGTAGACGTCCGGGCCGCGGGTGCCGATGCCCGTGGCGGCCGGAATGCGCCCGACCCGCCCGGACCAGGTGTCGAACGCCTCCGCCCGGCCGACGCAGAAGTCCCGGTAGACCTCCAGCCCGTCGGCGTTGTCGGCCACGATCCCGCCGACGAGGTTCCACATGCGCAGCACCTGCGGGTAGCCCAGGCGCGTGATCAGCTCGAACGCCGAGTCGTAGGCGATCCGCACCGCGTCCCGGTATACGCCCCGCTGGTTGACCCGGACCGCGCAGAACAGCCGCTCGCCGTCCTCGGCGTAGACCAGCCGCCCGTCGATCCCGGCCCGCACGGGCCGCTGCGACGTGAACACCTCCTGGAAACCGCCGCCCATCGGCACCGCGACCGTGGGCACGCCGTCGGTGATGGCGGGCTGTTCCCCGGCGTCACCGAAGACGACCCGCCCCAGCACATTCCTGCCACGCACTCCGGTGCCGACCGGTTCAAACACCGCGCCGACCCCGTGAACGGGCGCCACACTCCTGATCGCCATCCCCGCTCCTCCTTATTCCACCCGTGCACTATTGACGTCACAACAATTGGCCGCGACGCTTCGCGAACCGGGTGGACCCCGTTTGGAAGACAACACGTTCAACGCGCTCCGCGCAGGTCAGCACCCACGCGACGGACATCGCAAAGACAACTCTGCCCCAGACCCAGTACAACCCCGGGCCGACCTGGGCCGACCCGTTTCGAGACTGGCGGAGGTCGCCAGGAATTGTCAACCCGTCACCGCCGGGCAACACCGAAGTCACACTTCGGACCGAATAGCCGAATACCTCGGAGTGAGAGGATTCGATTGTGGTTTGAAATCGGATTTCCGCTGGCCGCCACGCCGGTCGCCCACCATCCGGAAGCCGTTGACACCCCCTACCCGTGCGGACACCCGAAGTACCAAGTCAGGGGGTCCGCCTGGTGGACAAACCCCTGGGCTCACCGGTTCACCGGCTCAGCCGACGACCGCGTCGCCGGGGCACCCGGCAAGGGCAGCTCGACCCCCCAATCGTCAACGGCTGTAGACATTGTGAGGCGGGCCACGACGAGCGGGTCGCACGAGACGACAAGCGGTCGTCCGGTCGCCGAGCGGTCGGGTGGAACTGGTCAACCCGCCCGGTATTCGATCATTACCACCCGGAAAAGTCCGTAATTTCAGGGAACGCCTGTCACGCATTTTGCGAAAGCTGTCACCCGATCGAGTGAAGCAGAGGCATTGACCTCCGACACCTCTGATCCGGAGACAGTCCGAGCGTATCCACCGGCGACAGGAACAGTCCTGCACTCACACGATCGGCAGTACCGAATGGACTACACCGCTCGGCGCGCTCAGATGGTTACTCGGCGCAGAAGGACAACAGGAGGAGACTCCGGCTCGTTCGGTCCGGCATCCTCGACAACACCGTCCCGGACGGTGTCGGCAATAAAGTGCGGCCCCCTGTTGCAGCAGGGGACCGCAAGCGTCCCACCCTCGTCCCGCTGGCCTAGCAACCAGAAGACTGTTCGGAGGAACAACTGTTGAGTGTAGGGCCGTACGCACATTCACCGCTAGGTTCCGAGCCCCCACGACCGGGTGAGTTCGGCCGGTCACCTGTTCGCTGCCGCCTGCTCGTGCACCGGGTGCCCGCAACGCCGCTGTCGACCGGCTCGCCCGCGCCGACGGTCCGGGAGTCGCCGCACGTCAGCCGCGCGACCGCCGTGCCCAGTGCCGTCGAACTCCGCCGTCGCGCGCGGGTGGTGCTGAGCCTGACCCTGCCCGGCCTCCTGCTGATCGTGCTGCTGCTCGGCTGGTGGTCGGTCGTCCCGATGGGGATCGTCGCCGTGGCCGCGATCGTCACCTGGCTCGACCCGTCAACGCGGATCGCCGGCTGACCGTCCGGACGGCTGCACGATGCCGGTCGCCCCTGCCACGCGCAGAAAACACCGGCAATCGCCCTTTCCAAGGGACGAACGGAAGTATTCCACCGCGCGCTGCGGGTCGCGCCGACTCGCACCGCACCGAATGTCAGGAGTAGCGGCGAAATGGGTGGGCATCGGTCGTGACGGGCGACGACACGGGAGCAACCTCGAACTCGGTGCCGGGCGAAGCGGGAACGGTCCTCCAGGCGGGGTCCATCGGTGAAGTGCACCTGCATTCCCCACCGACCACGGCGAAGCGGCTGCAACGGCGGCCGATCCACGCCTGGGACCCGTTCGCGCTCCAGGTCCACCGGGCCTTGGCCGTCACGGGCACCACGGAATCGCTGCCGTCGTTGCCGGGCTACCTCCGCCGGCCCCACGACGACGAACTGGAGGCCGAACTCCGCGACGTCACCGCCAACAGGCTGATCGTCATGGTCGGCGGCTCGTCGACCGGCAAGACCAGGGCGCTGTTCGAAGCGGTGACGCGGCACGAGGCCCTCCGGCACTGGGGGCTGGTGTACCCCCGCACTGGTGAAGAACTGTGCGACTGGCTCAAGAGCGGCGAGATCGAGCCGTACACAGTCCTGTGGCTCAACGAGATCCACAACTACATCTCCGGGCCCAGCGGGCAGACCGTGGCCGCCGAACTGCACGCGCAGCTCACCAACGAGAACGCCGTACGGCCGGTCGTCGTCGTCGCCACCCTGTGGCCGGAGTTCTGGGCGACGCTGACCTCCGAGCCGGTGTCCGTGTACGACCCCCACCTCTGCGCCAGGTCGTTGCTGGAAAGCTCGGTGCGGATCACCGTCGCCGAGTGGTTCAGCGCCGACTCGATCCAGAGTCTGTTGAAAGCGCCTTCGACCGATCCCCGGCTCAAGTTGGCCGCGCGCACGGCGTCGCGGGGTCTGGTGATCCAGACCATGGTCGGCGGGCCGTCCCTGGTCCGGCGGTTCGAGACACCCGACACCGCCGTCGACCGGTACGCGTCGGCCGTGGTCTCGGTCGCGCTCGACGCACGTCAGCTCGGCCACCGGGAACCGTTCCCGCGCGACCTGCTGACCGCCGCCGCCAGTTGCTACCTGCCGGAGGAGGACCGGGTGGACGTGCCGCCGGACTGGTTCGAGCAGGGACTCCGGCGGGCGTCGCACGACCGGATCCACGGCATCTCGCTGCTGTTGCCCGTCCGCGTGACCGACGACCAGCCGGGTGCCGCCGACAGCTACGACATCCACGACTACCTGGAGCAGCAGGGCAGGCAGTCGCGCCGCTTCCGGCTGATCCCGCCGGCGCTGTGGGCGGCGCTGCTCCGGCACACCCGGTCGGCCGCGGACAAGGCCGCGATCGGCGCGGGAGCCTACGACCGCCTGCTCTACCGGTACGCCGAGGCGTTCCTCCGATCGTCCATAAAGGATGGATACCGGCCGGCCGAGTGGTCACTGGTCGAACTGTTGCGCACGCAGGAACGGCTGGCAGAGGAAGTGCACCTGCTCGACCGGCTCGCCCGGTCCGACCACCACGCGCACCGACGCCTGATCGACCTGCTGATCGACTACCGCGCTGTCGACGACCTCAAGGCGATGGCCGACCGCGGCGACCCCTACGCCGTGGAGCGGCTGGCCGACGTGTACGTCGAGCTCGGGATGGCCGACGAACTGGCCGCGCTGCTCGACCGGTCGGACGAGGGAGTCGTGCGGTTGAAGCTCGCCGGACTCCTGGAGCAGCAGGACCGGATCACCGAGGCGCTGGAGGCGTTGGCGCACGGCGACGCCGCCGCGCACCTGATGATGGTGGCGATCATGGCCAGGCACGACCGGGTCGAGGCGCTGGAGCACTTCGCGCACGTCGACACCCGCTGCCTGCTGGGAGACCTGTGTGCCCGGCACGCCCAGGCCCAGCTGGTCGACCTCCTCGCCCGACGTGGCGAGGCCGCGCGGGCACGTTCGCTCGCCGCCCGGGGATCCGTGGCGGACCAACGGCACCAGGCGCTGCTGCTGTGGAAGTACGACCACACCGAGCACGCGGACGCCGTTCTCCAGGTCCTCAGCGAAGCCGGCGACCTGCGTTCGGCGCGCTACCAGATCGACGTGAAGACCCGACCGGCCACGCATGTCGCCGGGGGCCAGTCCGACGACACCTACGACCCGCCCGACCAGCGGTACCGGCTGGCGAACTACCTCGCCGAGCACGAGATGGTCGACCAACTCCGCCGGCTCGCCGACAGCGGGTACGAGTACGGACGTTGGCGGCTGCTCAACCTGTTGGCAGAGCAGGGCGACCACGGAGGGCTGGCCGAACTCGCCGACACCGGAGACGTCAACGCGTGCCGGAGACTGGCCGAGATCCTGGCCCGCCAGGGGAATGTGGCCGAGCTGACCGACCGGGTGCTGCGCGGCGACGTCGCCGCCAAGAGTGAACTGGTCTGGCTCTCCAAGGCCACGGGGCGGGCCGGGTCCATCGAAGCGGCGCGGCGGCTGCGCCGAGGACTCGAACCGACCGGGACGCCGACCCGACGGCAGTGGTGAGCCCGTGCGCACGACCTCGGGTATGCCGCCTCGACGTCACGGCTCGAAGCGGTACCCCATACCGGGTTCGGTCAGCAGGTGCCGGGGCCGGGCGGGCACGGGTTCCAGCTTGCGGCGCAGCTGGGCCAGGTACACGCGCAGGTAGTGGGTCTCCGTGGTGTGGCCGTCGCCCCAGACCTCCTGGAGCAGCTGCTTCTGGGTGACGAGCCGGCCGCTGCTCCGGGCGAGGACCTCCAGCATCCCCCATTCGGTGGGGGTCAGGTGGACCTCGACGCCGTCCCGGTGGACCTTCTTCACCGCCAGGTCGATGGTGAACGAAGCAGTGCGCACCAACGGTTGTTCGACCTCGGGCACGACGGCCCGGCGCAGCGCGGCCCGCAGGCGGGCCAGGAGTTCGTCCATGCTGAACGGCTTGGTGATGTAGTCGTCGGCTCCGGCGTCCAGCACGCGGACCTTGCCGTTGGAGTCCGATCGGGCGGACAGGACCACGATCGGCATCGTGGTCCAGCCCCGCAGCCCGGCGATGACCTCCATGCCGTCCATGTCGGGCAGGCCCAGGTCGAGGACGACGACGTCGGGCTTGCCGTCCGCCGCCGCGCTCAACGCGGTCGCGCCGTCCGGTGCGGTGAGCACGTCGTAGCCGCGCGCCGTGAGGTTGATCCGGAGGGCACGCACGATCTGGGGTTCGTCGTCAACGATGAGCACGGTGGTCATGCTGTTGCCGCCTGGTCGGAATGGGCTGCCACGGGCAGCGAGATGACGATGGTCAGGCCACCGCCGGGGGTGTCCTCGGCGGTGATGGTGCCGTCCATCGCTTCGGTGAACCCCTTGGCCACGCTGAGTCCCAGCCCGACCCCAGGGGTGTTGTCGCGGTCGCCGAGCCGTTGGAACGGCGCGAACACGGCCGACGCGGTGTTCTTGGGCAGCCCGGGTCCGTGGTCGACCACGCGGAGTTCGACGTGGTCGCCGTGGGTGCTGGCGCGCACGGCGATCTCGGGTTCGTCGGCGGTGACGGCGCCGTCGCCGTCCACGTCCACCACCCGTCGCTCGGCGAGTCTGCCGTGCCGCAGGGCGTTGTCGATCACGTTGGCCACCACGCGTTCCAGCAGCCCGACGTCGGCGACGACCGGCGGCAGGTGCTCGTCGACGTCGACCGAGACGACCCGCCGGTCGTCCACTCCGGACAACGCCCGCGCCACCACCTCGTCGTAGGTGACCGGACGCAGTCGCGGCACGACCGCGCCGGTCGCCAGCCGGGACGAGTCGAGCAGGTTGTCCACCAGGCCCGCCAACCGGTCCGTCGACACCTCCACCGCCTCCAGCAGCTCGGCGGTGTCCTCTTCGGACAGTTCGAGGTCGGACGAACGCAGGCTGCCGATCGCGGCCTTGATGGAGGTGAGCGGTGTGCGCAGGTCGTGGCCGACGGCGGAGAGCAGGGCGGTACGCAGTTCGGTGGTCTCGGCGCGGCGGCGGGCTTCGGCGGTCTCGACGGCCATCCGCTGCTGCCGCCACGCCATCAGCGCCTGTCCGGCCGCCGCTTCCAGGGCACGCTGGTCGCCGGCCGGCAGGGCGCGTCCGCGCAGCGCCAGGTGCACGTCGGCGGTGACCGGCACGTCCACGTCGGCTTCGTCCGGTTCGTCGCACGGCCGGGGCCCGACGCACGCGACCCGCACCCACTCGTTCTTGCCTTCGTTCTTGCCGCGCTCCAGCAGGGCCACGGACTCCAGGCCGAAGTTCTCCCGGACCTTCTCCAGCAGCCTGGCCAGCGGATACGGGCTGGTGAGCACGGTCCGGGCGTAGGAGGCGAGCAACGCGGCCTCGGTGCGGGCCCGCGCGCCCTGCTCGCCCAGCCGTGCCGCGCGGTCGACCACCAGCGCGACCAGCACCGCCACGGTGAGCATCGCGATCAGCGTGATCAGGTTCTCCGGGCTGTTGACCGCCAGGCTGTAGTAGGGCTCGGTGAAGAAGTAGTTGAGCAGGCCCGCGCCCAGCACCGCCGCGCCCAGCGACGGACCCAGCCCGCCCACCAGCGCCACGACCACCGTGGCCAGGAAGAACCCGATCACGTCGGTGGAGTACGTGAGGTCGTGCCGCGACAGCAGCCCGATCCCGGCCACCGCGAACGGCAGCAGCACGGCCAGCAGCCAGCCGAGCAGCCGGCGGGTCCGGGTGAGCGCGTTGTGGCCGATGTTCCAGCGGCGGGCGCGGCGTGCCTCGTCGTGGGTGACCATGTGCACGTCGATCGGCCCGGACGCCTGGATCACCGCCGCGCCGATACCTTCGTCGAACGCCCGCGCCAACCGCGAACGCCGTGACGTGCCCAGCACCAGCTGGGTGGCGTTGACGCCCCGCGCGAACTCCAGCAACGCGGTGGGCACGTCGTCGCCGACCACGGTGTGGAAGGTCGCGCCCAGTTCGTCGGCGACCTTCCGGAACCTGATCACCGAGTCCGCCGACGCCCCGGCCAGCCCGTCGCTGCGCATGATGTGCACCACCAACAGCTCCGCGCCCGCACGGGTCGCGATGCGCCGGGCCCGCCGGATCAGCGTCTCGCCCTCCGGGCCGCCGGTGATGGCGACCACGACCCGTTCCCGGGTCTCCCAGGTGTCGGTGATGCGCTGTTCGGACCGGTAGCGCAGGAGCGCGACGTCTACTTGGTCGGCCACCCAGAGCAGAGCCAGTTCGCGCAGTGCCGTCAGGTTGCCGACCCGGAAGTAGTTGCCCAGCGCCGCGTCGATCTTGTGGGCGGCATAGATGTTGCCGTGGGCGAGCCGCCGGCGCAGCGCCTCGGGTGTGAGGTCGACCAGCTCGACCTGCTCGGCGCGGCGCACGACCTCGTCGGGCACGGTTTCCCGCTGCTCGATCCCGGTGATCCGCCGCACCACGTCGTTGAGGGACTCCAGGTGCTGGACGTTGACCGTGGACAGCACGTCGATCCCCGCGTCGAGGAGTTCTTCGACGTCCTCCCAACGTTTCGCGTTGCGCGAGCCGGGCACGTTGGTGTGTGCCAACTCGTCCACGACGGCGACCTCGGGCGCGCGGGCCAGCAGCGCGTCCACGTCCATCTCGCCGAATTCGAGCCCGCGGTGGTGGACTTGGCTGCGGGGCAGGACTTCCAGGCCGGCCAACAGCTGCGCGGTCTTCTCCCGACCGTGCGTCTCGGCCAGCCCGACGACCACGTCCGTGCCGCGTTCGCGCCGGCGGTGCGCTTCGCCGAGCATCGCGAAGGTCTTGCCGACGCCGGGCGCGGCGCCCAGGTAGATCCGCAGTTCACCGCGCTTGCGCTCGTTCATCCGGCTCATCTCTCGCCGTGCCGGCGGGGCCACCGGGTGGCCCCGCCGGGGTGATCACTTGGCTGTCTCAAGAGCCCGGTTCAGTGCGGTGACGTTGACGCCCGGTTCGCCCAGGAATCCCAGGTCGC
>CBHFOL010000357.1:0-8256 GCA_965995405.1 uncultured Saccharothrix sp. | reverse complement strand
CCGTTCCCTGTCATCACACGGACGGGTGATCAACACCGACCAAGATCGACACCTGGCACGGAGCAATACCGGCTCCGCGCCACGGCCCGGTGGCCCGCACGTCCGACCTGGAGACGTCCGGACCACCGGGCCTCACCGACGTCGGTTGCCCGACCTCGTGGAACCCGGCCTAGCCGCGTTCGAGGCCCGCCGCCCGCTCCGACACCACCTGCGACGGAGCCGCCGGCAGCAGTCGCACCGCACCGGACACCGGCACCTGGCCGTCGATCGGGAGGGTGACGAACGTCTTCGCCAGGTCCAGCGTGAGCTGCGGCGCCTGTGCCGGCGGGGCGACGAAGCCCGCGTCGGTCCCGCCGATGATCAGCGCGAGCTGGTGTCCCTTCGGCACGACCTTGTCGGTGCTCGCCAGCCGGAACGTCATCGTGTACGCCCGGCCCGGGACCAGTGGCGTCTCCTGGCTCAGCGACTGGTGGTTCGCCAGGTCCGCCCAGCCCCGGCTGAAGATGTGCAGCCCGACGTTCGCGGTGTCGGCGGTGGTGACCTTGTAGCAGGCGTCGTCGCCGGTCGTGCTCGCTCCCCAGCAGTCCTGGGCCGTGCCGGTCCGGATGCCCTCGCCGGGGCCGCCGTAGTTGCGGATGGTCGACTGGCCGTAGTCCACCAGCAACGCCGAGACCCGCGCGGTCGACGTGCTCGGGGTGACGGTCACGGTCACCGTTCCGGTGCCGGACAGGTGCAGGTCCTGCGCCAGCACACCGGTCGTGAACAGCGCGCGGGAACTCGAAGGCCGGGTCGGCTGCGCGGCCCACGCCGTCTCGCTCTGCCGCGGGGTGTCGCTGAACGACGCCTTGCCCGCCACCGCCGAGCCCGAGGTCAGCGTGCCGAGCCCGGCCGTCGGACCGGTCACCGGCCGCAGCACCACGTTCCGGCTGCCCGCCGCGGGCCACGCCGTCTGGTCGGCCCACACGTCCGGCTGCCGCTCGACGCTCACCCGGGGCGTGTTCCCGACGCCGTTGTCGATGCCCAGCAGGTAGTGGTCGAACCACTGGTGCAGCGCGGCAACCCACTCGGCGCGCCGGTAGTCGAACGGGTCGACGTGCCCGGTCTGCGACAGCCACAGCTTGCGGTCGACGCCGGTCGACGCCAGCGCGCTCCACCACTGCCCGAAGTTGATCGACTTGACGTTGAGGTCGTTGACCCCGTGCGACGCGAAGACGCTGGCCTTCACGTTCCGCGCCGCGGCGACGTAGTCACGTTCCGCCCAGCCGGCCGAGTAGTCGCCGTTGGCCGGAAAACCCTGTGCCAGCCGCCGGTTCGCGGCGGAGCAGTCCTGCCCCAGGTTGCCCGCCGAGACGGTCTGGGCGAGCCCGGTCGGCGAACCGGCGTTGCCCACCGCGCCGTCCGTGCGGTAGTAGTCGTACCAGCTGGAGATCGCCGCGATCGGCACGATGGTCTTCAGCCCGGCGACGCCCGTCGCGGCGACGCCGTTGGCGATCGTGCCGTCGTAGGACTTGCCGATCATGCCGACGTTCCCGGTGGTCCAGCCCGCGCTCACGGCGGTGCCGCCGGTGGCCGTCGAGTACCCGGTCGCCCGTCCGTTGAGCCAGTCGACGACGGCCTTGGCCGAACCGACGTCCGACGGCCCGCCGACGTCGACGCACCCGCGCGACCGGTTGGTCCCGGCGAGGTCGACCAGCACGACGGCGTACCCGCGCGGCACGAAGTAGTTGTCGTAGAAGAGCGGGAAGCCGACCGGGCGACCGGTGCCGTCGTAGGTCTTGACCTCCCGCTCGCCGCCGCGCCCGCAGCACGCGTAGTACGGGCTGGCGTCCATGATCACCGGCACCCGGATGCCCCGGTCGGCGGCTTCCCTCGGCCGCACGAGGTCGGCGGCGACCCGGTCGGCCCGGCCGTCCCCGTCGCCGTCACGTCCGGTGTCGACCCACACCGTTTCCCTGATGGCGGAAGCGAAGTCGTACACCGGCTCGCTCCCGGCCGGCCGCGCCGCCGCACCGGCCGTGCCCGGCGACAACGCGGCCGATAAGACCAGGGCCGCCGCGAGCACATTCACCACACCTGCGCGCATATTCCCGCCTTCCCGACGTGAGGCCCCCTGTTGATCGAGCTTGGGGGAAACGCGCGGCGCGCAGTAGGGCGGAACGAACGGAGACAGCTGGAGCAACACCCGGTCTCAGTTGGCTGCCGGCTGCCGCCGTGCGGGACCGTCCACACCGGACCGGACAACCGCGGTGGACGAGCCCGCGACCCGGCTCGGGGCACTGTCCACTTTCGAGTTAACCCCCGTTCGAGCGATGAACGGGAGTCCCCGCCGGAAGGTAGCGTCGGCCGGGATGCGTCGGACGGCAGCCGGGCACCCGGGTTTTTCGGTACCGCACCAGTTGTGTCGGCGGCAAGGAGATCCAGGGTGGCCACACGAACCCGGGGCGCGGGCAGGCGCGGCGCCCTGCTCGCGGCAGCCCTCGTCCTCGCCGGGATGACCGTGGTTCCCGCCGCCCCGGCGATCGCGGGCCCCGGGCCATGGCACCGGTCGATGCTGGTCTACCACCAGGACGGCCGCACCGCCGACGGGTGGAAACGGCACCTGATGCGGGTCGCGCCCGACGGTGCTTTCACCGGGCAGTGGCTGTTCGACGCGGCCGTCCTCACCGCCGAACGGTTCAACGGCAAGGACCTGATGTACGGCGGGTTGACCGGGGCCGACCTGACCGGCCTGCTCGACCGGACCTTCGCCGACGCCGCCCGGCTCGACCGCGCCGCCGACGAGCTCGCCGCCCGGTTCGGCGCGCCGCCGAAGCAGATCCCGGTGTCGATCACCGTGCCGTGGTTCGCGAACTCGGGGACGCTCCAGCTCCCCGGGTCCACCACGACCCTCGACCTGAGCCGGCCGGCGGACCGGGTGGCCGCCGCCGACTGGTACTTGGGCCAGATCGCCGACCGCACGGCGAAGGCCGGCTGGAAACGGCTGTGCCTGTACGGAAGCTACTGGCACCGCGAGGATGTCGCCGACGCATGGGGGGACCCGGACTTCGTGACCCGGGTCAACGGTCGCGCGCACGCCCGGAACATGTCGACGGTGTGGGTGCCCTACTACGGCGCGCCGAACGCCTGGAACGGCAGCGCGCTCGGGTTCGACGTGGTCAACGTGCAGCCGAGCTACAGCTTCCCGTCACGTCCACGAGCGGTTCCTGGAACTGCGGGTGCGTGGTCGGCTGGAACACCTATGACGGTCTGTTCCGCGTCGCCGTCGACCTGGGGCAGTCGCACCGGATCGGTTCGGTCGAGCTGGTCACGCACCACGACCAGGCGGCCGGCGTGAACTGGCCCCGCCGGGTGGTGGTCGGCGTCGGCGACACCTGCGCGCCCCAGCACATCGGCGTCCACGGCCTCAGCTGCGAGGCCGCCGGCACGGGCGGGGCCACGGCACTGAAGGCGGTCCCGGTCCAGGGCGGATCGCCGGCCGAGCAGTCGGGCACGGTCACCGTGCCGCTGAACGGGGTTGCCGGGCGGTACGTGGTGACCGGTGGTCTGGGCTCGGGTTGGCTGATGCTGGACGAGATCCGGGTGAAGGACACCTCGGGCAACGTGGTGTCCACCGGCCGGCCGTACGTCCTCGCCCCGAAACCGTCGGTCGAGCCCGCGGCCCGCACGCCCTACGGGGACGACCTGTACAGCCTGGTGGACACGTCCATCCTGCCGTCGTTCGAACCGCAGTTCAGCCAGATCCTGACCGGGATCACCACCAACACCGGCGGTTTCGTGCAGACGACGTGGAACGACGCACGGGCCGTCAGCCACGCGGCGGTGTGGATGACGGAGGCCAACAGCGCCTTCGGTGTCACGCTGCCGAGCAAGGTCACCATGCAGTGGCGCGACCGCAATCGGCAGTGGCAACCCGGCGTCGACGTGACCCCGAACCCCGACTGCGGTCCCTCACCCTGCGCGCGGCTCGCGTTGCCGGCGTGCGCCCAGGCCACCGGGGTCCGGGCCACTTTCCCGGTGGACGGCCGGGATGAGCGGTGGGTGATGGTGAGTGAGATCAACGCGGTCTGGCCGTTCGGCATCCGCACCGATCCCGCGGCCACGCCACGCTGCTGAAACCGCCCGAGGGTGGGGGCGTCCCGTTCTGGACGCCCCCGCTTCGCGTCAGGGTGTGCAGCCCGTGCCCCAGTTGACGTTCTCGGTGATGGCGTTGCTCGGGGCCGAGGCGTTGCCGGCGCGGTCCACGGCCGCGACCGTGACCGTGTTCGGGCCGTTGACCTCGGTGTAGGTGATGGTTTGCGTGCCCACGGGCACGACTTCGTTGATCACGCCGTTGACGCGGACCTCGTAGTCCAGCGCCGGGTCGTTGTCGGTCGCGGCGGTCCAGCGCAGCCACAGTTCCTCCGGGCAGACACCGGTGCCGCCGCCGAACGCGCTGAGCAGGGTCGGGGTACTCGGGGCGGTGGTGTCGGCGGACGGGTCGGTGGTGACCGTGATGGCGTTGCTCGGCACGGAGATGTTGCCGCCGCTGTCGATCGCGCGGACGGTGACGGTGTACGTGGTGCCGGGGGTCAGTCGGCGGACCCAGACGACGGATTGCGTGGTCACCGGACTGCCTGCCGGGCGGGTGTCGTAGGTGTCCGCGTCGACCTCGCCGTCGACCAGGACCTGGTACCGGAGCGGGCCGAAGTCGTCGGTGGCGTTGGTCCACTTGAGCAGGACCGTGGACGCCGTGAGGTTGTCGACCGGGGAGCCGTGGACCGTCGTGCCCGGGGCCAGGCCGGTCGGCGCGGTCGGCGCAACGATGTCCGGGCTGGTGGTGGCGTTGAGAATGGTGCTGGGCGACGACCAGTTCGTGCCGTCCCACGCCTGCACGCGGAACGCGTAGGTCGTGCCGGGGTGCAGGTTGGCGAACGTGGCCGTGGTGGACGGGTGGTCGACGTAGGCGACGGGCAGGCCCGGTGCCCAGGCGCCGTAGAACTTCACCTGGCGGTCGTCGGTGGACGGGTCCCAGCGCAGGGTGATGCCGGTCTGGCCGGTCGCGGTGACACGCAGGTTGGTCGGTGTGGTGGGCGGTTGGGCGTCGCGCGGTGGTGCGGCGGACGCGTTCGTGGTCGAAGCCAGCACCAGGAATAAGGCGAAGACGACGGCGAGTGACGCTCGCATCTCGGACTACCTCTCGTGAGGGGACGTGTACCTGTACGCCCCCTGTGTCCGTTCGGGTTCAGCTCGTCCCGAAGCGAATGCGGTCGCGCCCCGAACAGGCACGATCGTGGCCTGCCTGCCGGGTGGACCGATGCGGGTGGTCCACGTGGACTCGATGCGCGAGGGTCGACGCCGGGCGGTTCCGGGACGGGAGCCGAGCGGCCCGGTTCCGTTGGTGGCGGTCGGGTTGGGCGTCGGCAAGCCGGTTGCGGCGGTCGAGGAGCGGGCTGTTCACCAGGGCGGGACTGTCCTTTTCCACAGGGTGACCGGATTTCTATAGGGTGACCGGATGGAAGAGGACTCGCGGCTGCGTCTGGCCTCGTCGTTCGGCGCGGCGGCGGTCGCCTACGCCGAGCACCGCCCGGACTACGCGCCGGCCGCGGTGCGGTGGGCGCTGGAGCCCGCGCCCGGCCCGCGGGTGCTCGACCTCGGGGCCGGAACCGGCAAGCTGACCGGCACGCTGGTCGCGCTGGGCGCCGACGTCGTCGCGGTCGAGCCCGACCCGGCGATGCTGACCGAGCTGCGGCGCGCGCTGCCGGCCGTCCGTGCCCTGCCGGGCAGTGCCGAGGCGATACCGCTGCCGGACGCGTCGGTCGATGCCGTGCTGGCCGGGAACGCGCTGCACTGGTTCGACATGGCCGTCGCGGGGCCCGAGATGGCCAGGGTCCTCGCACCCGGCGGCATCCTGGCCGGCCTGTGGAACGTCCTGGACGACCGGGTCGACTGGGTTGCCGGACTTGAGCGGGTCAGCGGAAGCGCGGCCGTCGGCCCGCGTGACACGCTCGGCGGCTGGCGCGCCGCGACGGCAGGCTTGCACCTTCCCGACACCGGCCCGGCCGCCCGGTTCGGCTCGCCGGAGCAGGCCGAGTTCCCGCACGGGCAGCGCCGTACCGCCGACTCCCTTGTCGCGACGCTGGCGACGCGTGCGGGGGTGCTGGTCCTGCCGGAACCGGAACAAGAGGCCACGCTCGGGCGGATCGGCGCTTTCCTCGCGAGCACACCGGAGACCGCCGGCGGCGAGTTCACCCTCCCGATGCTGACCGGCGTGCTGCGCGTCCGGCAGCTGTGAAGGCCGTCAACATCACGTGTGGCGTCCCAGACGGAGAGCGCGACGGCGTCGGCGGCCGTTACGATCCTCGGACATGACGGCGCGTCGATTCACCACCACGGTCCGCGCGGGCGAGCGCGGCCGGGTGTTCGTGCCCGTTCCGTTCGATCCCGACCTGGCCTGGGGCGCCAAGCCCCGGCACCACGTCACCGGCACCGTCAACGACATGCCCGTCCGCGGCGTCGTCCAGATCTTCGACACCCACCACGGCCTCGCCCTCGGCCCCGCCTGGCGGCGTGACCACGGCCTGGGGCCCGGCGACCACGTCGAGGTCGTGCTGTCCCCCGAAGGCCCGCAACGCCACGACCTCGCCGAGGACATCGCCACCGCGCTCGACGCCGACCCGACCGCCGCCGCGTTCTTCGACTCCCTCGCCCAGTTCCACCGCCGCGCCTACCTGCGCTGGATCGACGGCACCACACGCCGCCCGCAACTACGCGCCGCGCGGATCGCCGAACTGGTCGACCTCCTGGCAGCCGGCATCAAACAACGCCCCAAACCGTGACCAGGACCACCGACCTCACCAACCCGAAACCACAGCCACAGGACGAAAACCGCCACCGAGGCGACGCCCCGCCCATCGACATCCGGTCATGCCGACCGGACCGGACAACGCCGTCACCCACGCATACAACTTCCCGGAACACACTCGTCGCCGGCTTTGCCGGAGGAGTTCCGGCAGCGGGTCAGATGTCGGTGACGGAACGGGGATCGGCTCGCGCGGAAAGGTCGATGACGACCCTTCCCGAGGTCAATGCGACGACAGCCGACGCGACCTCGCTCCACTGCGCGCTGCTCAGCTGCCGCGAGTCCACCAGGTGCTCGCGCTTGCCACCGGTCGTCGTCGCGTACAGGGCGACAAGGGGATCGTGTGTGCCGACCGAGAAGTACAACTTGGTGACCAGGTCCCAACCCAGCTCGATGTACCGGGTCCAGGAGCTACCTTGCTGCCGGTCCACCACCAGCCCACCACTGTTCGCGGTCACCCGCGCCCGGATTCCGACCACGACCACTTCCGTGACCGGCGGAGACGGCTGTCGCGCAGCCGGGGAACGATCGACGGCGGGCCGAGGCGTCACGGATGTCCGCTGAGGAGTGCTGCGGACCCGCACGCCCCGTCTGCGACGACCGAGTACCAGCGCGCCGAACAGTGCGATCCCGACTCCGACCGCAATCACCACTGCCCATGTGAACGTCATGCGCCAGAGCATGGCCGCGCAACCCGAAATCGGAGCCGCACCACGGGCGCGAACACCCGGACAGCGCAGACTTCGACATTCGCCGAACACCGCCCCGGAAGAACCGCGAAACGGGCGTCCCGAATGCGACTGCCCAGCCCGACACCGGAACTCCTGCCCACCGACGACGCCGCCGTGTCCACACTGACCTACGACTACTGACGGCCGGCTGGTGTCGACCTGGAACCAGCCGGCGTGCCCATCGGCCACGGTGCCCGGGGCGGCGTCGCGTCAACAGCCGGGGTGTCGAGCGCACAGTCCAGCCCCGGTTACCCGAATTGGACTGGACCACAGTGCTGATCGGCGGTGTGGCCGAACGGCGCGGACAGGCACGATGACGTGGAATTCGCCGAGGAGGACCCATGCGCGCCATCACCGCCGGCCTTGCCGCCGCCGTCATCACGCTCGTCGCACCCGGTGCGGCACAGGCCACGAACTGGGTCACCGTGGGGCCCTACCCGACCAAGGAGTCCTGCCAGCCCGACAAGGAACGCTACAACCAGCTCTACCCCGCCTGGGGCTGCTACCAGTCCAACGGCGGGTGGTACTTCCAGTACAACAGGGTCTGACCCGCGCACCGGCCCGCCGGACCCAGCCGCGAAACGCCGCCGCCCTCCGGGGCGGCCACCCGTTCCGCAACGCACGCCGCCCCTTCAGCCACGGGTCACCGCGAACACAGTCGCCGGCGCACTGGCATACCGGGTTGAC
>CBHFOL010000356.1:0-8261 GCA_965995405.1 uncultured Saccharothrix sp. | reverse complement strand
GGCGCTTCTCTGGGGGCTCGGGGGCGCCGGGGTGGGCGGGGTCGGCGCAAAACGGGGAGTCCGGGGGGGGGGGGTCCGGGCGCCACCCCCGGCCGGTGACGTTGCCCTCGTGCCGACCGTGGTAGCCGTACCGAAGCAGGAATTGACGGTGGGCGAGGCGGTCGTGCGCGACCTCCCACAAGTCCTGGCTCATGTTCGTCTCGCGCACGTCGCCAAGGCCGGCGACCAATCGCAGGAACAGTTCGGGGCAGCCAGCGGCGCGGGCCAGCCGCTCCAACACCGGATAGCCGGCTACGGTGAACATCCGGCCCCGGATGTGCACGCGCATCGCCCGCCGGAAGTGCTCGGCTGCTTCGGTCAACAGGGTGCGGGGATCGGCGGGGGCATCAAACGCTGCCCGCTGCCACCACGTGAGCTGCCGTTGGTACAGCCGCCGGGTGGCCGCAGTATGCCGCGCGACCGTGCCTGGGGCATGGATCGCGATCATCGCCGCGATGCGCCAGGATGGCGACGGGGGAGTCGGTCGGTCCAGGCCGAGCACGTCGCGCTGGAAGTCCAGGACGAAGCTGCCGGGAATCCGGCCGAGGATCTCGCAGAGCAGGTCCACGTTTCCGGCCAGGCGGCCGTGGAAGCACCCGGCGGCGAGCCGATTCTGGTCGGTGTCCGCAGTGACTTCGGCACGGCGCAACAGGCCGAGGTCGTGCCAGGCATCCCGGATGCCCAACTCGCCCCAGCGGAGCCACCACGAGGCGCACAGCGGGGACAGCACGTCGGTGACGGCCTCGCCCGTGTTGGTGGTGCTCCAGAGTCGGCCAGGCTCGCTGTGCCCCAGAGTCGGGTCGGTGAGCAGGGCTTCGTTCATGGTCGCGCCTCCTCTCGCATCCAGGTGTGGAACAGTGCGAGGTCAGGGTCGGTCTTGGTGACGGCCGTGCGCGAGGGGAGGCCGTCGTAGACGGCTCCGGTGCTGCCGTCCACGGCCACCAGTCGGCCGTTCAGTGCGGTCAGGCTCCCCAGGCCGCACCCGACCACGCAGGGCTTGCCGATCTCCCGGCAGACGATCGCCGCGTGCGAGGTGACCCCGCCGACCTCGGTCAGCACTGCGCGGGACTGGAACATGGCCGCCACGTCGCCCGGATCGGTGCATGGTCTGGCCAGGACGACGTCCTCGCCGGAGCCGGCGCGCTCACGTGCGTGTTCCGGGTCGGTGACGACCACCCCGGAGGCGATACCCGGGCAGGCCGGTTCGCCCTGGCACAGCAGCACGGCATGCGCCTGGGCGAGAACTCGGTACGGTCGTAGCCGGGCGACTTGGCGGGCGTCGACCCTCTCCAGCGCCTCGCCCACGTCGATCAGCCCCGCACGCCACCCTGCGACGGCGACCCGGACCGCTGCTGCGGGGGGAAGTCGGGCGTCGCGGGTCTGGAGCAGCCAGAGTCGTCCGTTCTCCACCGTGAACTCGATGTCCTGTGGCCATCGGGCGGCGGATTCCAGTCGCGTGCCCGCCGTGAGCAGTTCGGCATGTGTTCCTGGTAGTCGGTGTGCCAGCGCGGTCAGCGGAAGTGGTGTGCGCCGTCCGGCGACCAGGTCCTCTCCCCGGGCTCCGGGCAACCATTCCCCGTAGGGCTCGGCCCGGCCGTCCAGTGGGTTGCGGGTGAACAGGACCCCGGTTCCGGAGTCGGCACCGGCGTCACCGAAGACCATGGCCTGCACGGTCACCGCCGTGCCACCGTCGTCGGAGATCCCGTGTTCACGCCGATAGGTCGTCGCGCGGCCCGACCACCAGGAGTCGAACACGGCCGCCACGGCCGTGGGCAGTTGTTCCCATGCCCTGGCTGGTACCGCTCCGAGGTCGAGTATGGTGTCGAGCATTCCGGGCATGCTGTGGGCGGCGCCGGAACGTACCGATATCCGCAGTGGACAGGCCGCCTCGCCGAACTTCAGGCCGGTCGCCCGCTCCAACTGGCCGATCCCGTTGGCCAGGTCGGCCATCAGCCCATGGGGCAGGTGCCGTCCGGCGCGGTGGTAGTCGCGGCAGGTCTCGGTGGTGACCGTGAACGCGGGCGGTACAGGCAGGCCCATACCGATCATGGTGTTGATCCCCTGGGCCTTGCCCCCGACCTGGGCTCGATCCAGATATGGTCGGCCGTCCAGCCACACCACCGTCATGGCTACCCGCTCTCCTCTGCCGTTTCCCGGGTTGCGCGGTCGGTTCCGGTGAGGTCGATGAGTTCCTGGTGGAGTTCGAACCAGACCGTGTGGTAGCTGTCGCACAGCGGCGAAGCCAGCCAGGATGGATCACCGGACCTGACTGTCCGGGCCGCGTGGTCCAGGCGTTGCGGATAGGCCGCCAGCCGTGGGACCAGTGCGGCCAGGCGGTCCAGCACCGCTCTGGTGCGCCGATGGAGGGCGTCGAACCGGTCGGCGTAGCAGTCGAAGTCTGCTTGCGAGCACTGCCATTCGGTGAGCAGTGCTTTGAATTCCGAGTTCACGAGTTCGAATTCGGCGGCCAGTGACCGGATTTCTGTCGGATCCAGGGTGCGCAGCTGGGCTGCGAGTAGCTCTGCCAGGCGCTGCTTTCCGGCTGAGGTCAGTCGAGCCCGTTGTCCGTCCCAGGCGCAGTCTCCGCGTCGGCTCAGCGCTGACAGCTGTTGCGCGACTGTCGCCGGTGGCCAGCCGGTGGCCGTCGCGACGGCGGCGACTGGGGCTTCGCCCTTGCACCGCAGCACTTGGAGCAAGGTCAACGCCTCGAACGGCTCGTCGGTGTCCTGTTGGGCGGTCTCGTCGGTCCCGAGGTCGGCAGTGTCGATGCGTCGCTCCATCACTCACACCTCCTTTTGTGAGGAAGTTCGTCGTGCCGCGTGATTCGTGGCGAACCGTGATGGTCGATGTCGGTGGCCGGTGAGGATGATGCGGGCGAGGTGGCGTGGGCGGAGCAGGGTGGGTGGGTTGGCCAGCATGGTGGTGACTCGGATGAACTGAACGAACATCGTCTGGTCGTGTGGCAGGCGCTGGAGCCATCGGGTCAGGTACCACCGTGCGATGCGGACTGGGAGGGAGGGCCGGTCGGGTTGCCAGCCGATGTCGGCGAGGGTCGCGAGTACCCAGGGCCACGTGGTGATGCGGGCCAGGCGGCGTTGGAAGTGTCGGGGGAAGTCCCGGAGTTCGCTGTCGTGGTGGTGGCGGAGTAGGTCTCGTAGGGCGAGTGCTTCCATTGCCGCGACTGCCATGCCCTGGGCGTAGACCGGGTTGAACACGCAGACGGAGTCGCCGAGTGCGATGAGACCCTGGGGCCAGGGCGTGACGCGGTGGTAGTGCAGGCGGCGGTTGGCGGTACGTCCGTAGCGGTCCACCCCGGCTACCGGGATCAGAGGTGACAGTTTTTCGGCGAGGCCGTTGTCCAGGGAATCGGCGAAGGCAGTGAAACCGTCCTCGCCGCCGGTGGGGTGGTCGCCGCCGGCACCTTGCAGGGTGACGATGAGTTGGTTGTTCTCGATGTGGAGGGCGAAGCAGCCGCGCGGTGAGTCGGGGGCTTGCGGGGGGTTGAGCAGGGCGAGCCAGTCTGTCGGGGTTTCGGGGTTGGTGTGGTAGGTGCGAGAGGCGTAGCCGACGCGGGCGTCGACCACTGTCTCGCGAGGCCGGGGCAGGCCGAGGTCGACCAGCCAGTCCGCGAGGTGTGAGGTGCGGCCTCCGGTGTCGACCACCAGATCGGCCGCGAGTTCCGTCTCGTGTCGGGCATGTGTCGTCGGGTCGCGTTGCGTCAGGCGGACTCCCGTTACCCGTCGGCCGGTGGCGTTGGTGAGCAGTCCGGATACCGTGCAGCCGTCGCTGATCTTGATCTGCGGCAGGCGTGTGACCCGGCCTCGGACGGTGGATTCCAGCAGTGGGCGGCTACAGGGCTGGATGAGGATTCCGGACGCGACAGGGGCGGGACACCCGGACGGCAATCGGAGGCGGGCCTGGGCGCAGCAGTCGATGACGGGTGCTCCGGCGTCCGACAACTCTTGTCGTAGCCCGGGAAACAGCTCTTCGAAGATCATTGCCCCGCGGGCCTGGAGGGCGTGCGCGTGGCGGGATTGTGGTACGCCACCACGTGGTTTCGGGTCGGCGGGCAGGCGGTCCCGTTCGATAATGGTGACCTCGCTGAACGTTTCGCTGAGTGCGCGGGCGGCCAGCAGTCCGGCGATTCCGGCTCCGATCACCGCTGCGTGTCCGAACCGTCCGGGCTGTCCGCGCTGGTGGTCGCGGCGGTCGGGATGCCCGTGGGGCGCGTCGGGTTTCATGAGCCTGGAGGCCGGAGGTAGCTGGGGAAGTCGGCCGGGATCGGTGCGTTGCCGAGCAGCGTGAAGGCGATGAACCCGGCATGGGTGAGCAGGAGGCACAGGTTGGCGAAGCCGACGCCGGCGAGCAGGCGTATTCCGTGCTGGAGCGGCGTGGGCAGCCGGTCGGAGCCTTGCAGGACCCACACTTCCCGATCGGTGCCCCGCACGTGCAGGATCGACAGGACCACGGGCAGGACGATCCCCAGGGTGACCATCAGGGTCGAGGAGAGGGGAAGCTGGTACCAGTGCCCTTCGAACATGGTGAAGCCGGGTAGCGCGCGGGCGTAGGCGTAGGTGCCGAACCGGATGGCCACCGTTTGCAGGACGATGTCGACCACGAAACCGGCCAGCGTCGCGACGACGGCGAGCCGGAACAGGCCCCATCCCGGTCGCCGGCGGGAGATCCTGTTGGTGGCGGCCAACACCAGCCAGACCCAGAAGATCAGCAGCACGTAGGCGCCGTCGTCGAGCAGGACGGAGACCGCCTGTGACGGATACGGGCCGTGCCATCCGGGGAAGTAGGGGCCCCAGGACGTGACGTTGATCGAGTAGCGGTTCGAGGCCACGACGAATTCGCTGTAGTTGGACAGTGGAGTGGTCCACACGATCGAGAAGTAGCCGACGAACACAGCGGCGAGGAAGGTGACCCGGTGTTCTCGGCGACAGTCCCGCACGAACCGCAGGGCGAACCAGGCCAAGCCCCCCACGATCACGGCCTGGGCCAGCCAGATCACGACTTTGTGGACGGACGGGATCTCGTAGCCGTCGGCGGGAACGGCGTGCAGGCCGCCATCGGAGATCCATCGGCTGAACACCCAGGCTTGGGCGGCGAGGCACAGCACCCCGAAAGCCGCCCAGAAAACGGGTGGGATGATCCAGCGATGACGGTGCGGGCGGGTTGTCGGGTCTCGGACTTCGACGAATTGTTGGTCTGACACGGGTACACCACCCGGTTCGGTGTCTACTGCACTGTTTTCCTTGGTTTTCCGCGCGGACTGAGGAGTTCCCGGCCTGGTCAGCGGGCTATCGGGTGAAGTGGCGGGGGACTCGCTGTAGTCGGGTTCGGCCGGGTATCGCGGCTCACCCCGGTTCCGCGGCCGACGACAGGCTGATCCGCGGTGCCGGCGCCCTGGAACCCGAACTGGTTCATGATCCAGTCGGCGAGGGCCGCGGGAGTGGGTTTGACCCAGATGACGCCCGGTGTGATGTCGACCGAGAGCGCGCGGTGCAGTCGCTGCTGGAGTTGCACGGCCCCGAGGGAGTCCAGGCCGAGGATGACCATGCTGGTGTGCGGGCCGATGTGCCGGGTGGTACCGCCCAGCAACTCACGGATGGTGTCGATGATGAGGTCGTGGAGGATGCGGCGGCGGTCGGTGTCGTTGGGGGCGGTGAGGAGGTCGTCGCGAATCGACGACGTGTCACCGGTGGTGGCCGGGATACCGGTCAGCAACTCGCCGAGGAGCGCGGACTCGCGTGAGCCGGGGTAGGGAGCGGTCCACCGGGCGACATCGAGGGGCGAGTAGGCGATCTGGTGGTGGCCTTCGGTCAGGATGCGTTCGAGGGCGGTCACGCCGTCCTCCGGGTTGATCATGACGAACCCCTGTCGGGCGAGATGCCGGCCGCGGCCGACCGTCGACCAGGCGCCCCAGTGGATGCCGGTGGCGGGCAGGCCATGGGTGAATCGGTGCGCGACCAGGGCGTCACAGAAGGCGTTCGCGGCGGCGTAGGCACCTTGGCCGGGCGACCCGAGGAGGGAAGCGACGGACGAGTAGACGACGAAGAAGTCGAGATCACTGTCCACAGTGGCGTTGTCCGCAGTGGAGTGGTGCACAGTGGCTTGGTGCAGGGCCCAGGCACCCTCGGCTTTGCCGCGCCATACCCGGTCCAGGAGTTCGTCGTCGAGGTTGGCGAGGGTGGCGTCCTCGACCACTCCGGCGGCGTGAATGACGCCGCGCAGCACGCGCCCGGGTCTGGTGGTGGTGAGGGCCCGGTGGATGGTGCCCGCGTCGGCGATGTCGCCGAGGACGACGTCGATCTCGGTTCCGGTGGCGGTGCGCAGGTCGTCCAATTCCCGGTCGACGCGGGTGGTGGGAGCGGCACGGCCGACGAGGACGATGTGGCGCGCGCCGCGTGTGGCGAGGTGGCGGGCGGTGAGCAGACCCAGCCCGCCGAGGCCGCCGCTGATCAGGTAGCTGCCGTCGGGCCGGACCAGGTTGGGCACGGGGCTGAGCAACGCGCGGGGGTCGGGTCCGGAGCGGACACGGGCGATGTGGCGCACGCCGTGCCGCCAAGCGACCTCGCGGATCGGATCGTCGTCGGTGAGCAGGTCGGGCAGGATCGCGTCCAATGGGGTGTCGCCGGACAGTTCCAGGCTCCCGGCCCGCAGCTCGGGGTGTTCGAACGCCGCGGTCCGCAGGAGTCCGGGGATACCGGCGGCGCTCAGCGCGTGGTCTCCGCGCCACAGGACCCACAGGCGTGACGCCGTGGTGCGGTTGGTGACGTGCCGCAGCATGGTCAGGGTGCGACGGACCCCGGCCAGGGCACCGGCCGCCACGCCGTGGGTGTCGAGGTCGGGAAGGACGAGCAGGATGTGGGTGGGCGGTGGTTGTGTGTCGCTGCCGAGGGCTTCGGCCAGGTCGTGGGTGTCCAGAGGCTGGGCGGTGGGGTGGGTGAGCAGGCGGCTGCCGGCCGCGCGCTTGCCGATCATGCGGAAGAGCCGTTCGCCCCACAGCGTGTCCTCGGCAGCGATCACGAGCCACTGCTGGTCATCGGGCGTGTGGTCGCTGGACGTCGCTGCGGGCGGGAGTGGTTCGGGTGCCCAGGCGAGGTGGGCCAGTCGGGTGGCGTAGCGCTGTTCGGGTGGGGTGATGTTGGTCAGGCGCAGGCCGCGCAGTTCGGCGACGACAGCACCGTCGCCGGTGGCGAGCAGCCCGGAGGCGGTGCAGGTCAGGTCGTCGGCCTGATCCAGGGTGATCGAGGCGACGCGCGCGTGGGACGTGGGGCCGTACAGGCGGATCTCGTCGACGCCGGCGACCACGACCGGCCCGGGGCTGGTCGCGCAGTAGCCGAGCCAGGCGGCGACGGCGGTTTGGACGAGTTCGTCGGCCAGCGCCGGGTGGAGGCGGAGTGCGGCGGCACAAACGCGTGCGCTGTCGGCGATGCGTAGCGTGGCCACGGCCCGGTCGCGGTCGGGATGGAGCCTGATGCGGTCGACGGCGGTGAAGGCGGGGCCGTGGACGACGGTGTGGTGTTCGCGGAAGTGCCGGTACAGGTCGGCCGGGGCCGAGTCGGTCCACTCGTCGGTGGGCTGGTGGAGTGCGTCCGGGCCGGGGGGCGATTCCGGCTCGGCCAGCTCGCGCACGGTGGCGTGGGCGTGCACGATCACCCCGTCCGCAGTGCGTGTGATCACCTCGCCGCGCAGCTCGTTCGCCTCCCGGACGAGGCGGGTGGTGACCTCGGGCTCCGGGTCCAGCACCAGCGGAGCCTGCACACGCAGTCCGGTGAGGGCGATGCGGTGGGTGTCCAGAACCTCGGCGCCGGCGGCGAGCAGCATCTCGGCGAATCCCGTTCCAGGCAGCACGGGGGTGCCGGCGACCCGGTGGTCGCCCAGCCAGGGCAGGCGACGGGGACTGACCGGTGTCTGCCACAGGTGCCGGTCGGGATCGCTGTCCGGGTCCAGGAGGTGGCCGCCGAGCAGGGGGTGCTGGGTGGCGGCGGGCAGGTGCGCGGAGACGAGCGTGTACGGACTGTGGTCGCCGCCATGTCGGCTGCGGTTCCAGGACACGGTCGGGACGTCGGCGAGCTGCCCGTCGCCGTAGCGGGTGGAGAAGTCGATCCCGGTGAAGCCCGTGGCGTGAGCGGTGGCCAGGTGTGCCAAGAACGCCTCTTGGTCGTCGGTGCCCCGGCGGATCCTGCTGCTGGCCGAGTGGGGTGATCTGGAGA
>CBHFOL010000355.1:0-8268 GCA_965995405.1 uncultured Saccharothrix sp. | reverse complement strand
GGGCGCGGTCGAGAGCCTGGCCGAGTACGTCAACGACGCGCTCTGCCACGAGGGTCTGGACGCCGGGCTGCGGGTCACCAACCGGATCAGCCCCGGGTACTGGACCTGGGACGTGGCCGAGCAGCGGCGGCTGTTCCGGCTCTGTCCGGGCGACGCCGTCGGGGTGACGCTCAACGATGCCTGCTTCATGACACCCGGCAAGAGCATCACGCTCCTGGCCGGCGCCGGCCCCGCCGCCCGCGTCGATCACTACTTCGCGCAGTGCGCGCGCTGCTGGATGCGGGACTGCGCCTATCGCCGGGCGCCGGCGTCGCGCTCCGTGGCGCGGGCGGCCGCGGAGCCCGGGGGGGCCGGCCGGTGAGGCTCGCCCGGGGTGTGCGCCGGCGGCTGCCCCTTGCTTTCCCGACGGTGCGTTGGGATAGTTGCCTACGTAGCGTCGGGAAAACTGGAGGTGCCGCATGTTCGTCGCGACAAACCGGCTGTTCGTGCCTGCCGAGCGGGCCGAGGAGTTCGAGGCGCACTTCCGGAGCAACATGCGCACCTACCTGCCCGGAGTGCCCGGGTTGCGGCGCAGCACGTTGCTCCGGCCGACGCGGGCGGATCAGCCGTACGTGTCCGTCAACGAGTTCGACAGCGAAGACGACTTCAAGGCGTGGGTCGCCTCCGACTCGTTCAAGGAGGCGCACAAGCGCAACGCGGGCATCGCCCGGCACGTCACCGGCAACGCCGTCGAGACGTTCCAGCCGTCCGAGGACCTGGTGCTCACGGGATCGTGATCGCCTTCATGCGGGCGATCTCGTCCGACTGAGTCGCCATCACGTCGTTCGCCATCTCCTCGACCCGCACGTCCGAACCCGTCGACAGCAGTTCGACCGCCATCGTCAGGGCACCCTCGTGGTGGGCGATCATCAATTGTAGGTACAGCCGGTCGAAATCCGATCCGCGCGCGGCTTTCAGGGCCGCCAGTTGCTCGTCGGACGCCATGCCGGGCATGGACCTGTGGTCCACGTCCGGCAGCTTTCCGTTGTGGCCGTGTGCCGGGGCATTCTCCGCGAACTGGCGCTGCCACTGTTCCATCGCGCCGATCTCCGGGCCCTGGGTGTCGTGGATCCTGGACGCCAGGCCCTTCACCGTTTCGTCCCGCGCCCGTTCCGGTGCCAGCGCCGACATGTCCAGCGCCTGTTTGTGGTGCACGATCATCTTCGCCACGTACTTCAGGTCGGCCTCGCTCGGCGCGACCCACCGGTCCGTGCCGACGTCTCCCGGCGCGAGCGTCTCCGCCTGTTCGCCGGGACCCTTGGGCACGATGATCGGCGCCGCGTCCTCGGACTGTCCCGTGCACGCGGCCAGGAAGGCGACTGCGACCGCGACCAACAAGATCCGCATTCCGGGTACCCCCTCGCTCCGGCGTCACCGTACCGGGCCGTCCCACCAGCCGGAATGCGAACATTACCGACGAATGGAGCTGGTGATTCGCACTGTGAACGGGCAATACTGCGATCCCTGCTACAGGTTTGGAAGGGGAGACCTGAAGTGAAAGCACGCGATTCCGCCCGACGGCGGCGAGTCGTCGCGGCCTTGGGGGCGTTCACGCTCGCGCTCTCGACTCTGGCCTGGGGATCCCAGGCGGTCGCGGACCCCGGTGTCGACGCGGCTCCGGCCGGGCTGTCGGAGGCCCAGCTCGAAGCACAGGAACAGCCGGGCACGGGCATTCCCGGCGTCGACGAGATCCGCAACAGCCGCAACGTGAAGCACCTCGCGAACCTGCCGAAGCCGGCCCCGTTCACCGCCTCGTCCACGTGGACGGACCTGGCGTTCCAGGACGGCTACGCGTTCGACGGCAACTACGACGGGTTCGTCATCTACGACATCCGCAACCCCCGCAAACCCACGGTCGTCAGCGCGGTGCTCTGCCCGGGCTCGCAGAACGACGTGTCGGTCAAGGGGAACCTGCTGTTCCTGTCGACCGACTCCTCGCGCAGCGACAACTCCTGCTCCAGCACACCGCTGCCCGCCACCAACAAGGAGGCGTGGGAAGGCGTCAAGATCTTCGACATCAGCGACAAGCGCAACCCGCGCTACATCGCCGCCGTCGAAACCAAGTGCGGCTCCCACACCCACACGCTGGTGCCCGACAAGCGTGGCAAGAACGTCTACCTCTACGTGTCGTCCTACGCGCCGAACGCGGCGTTCCCGGACTGCCAGCCGCCGCACGACCTGATCTCCATCGTCAAGGTCCCGCTGAAGGACCCGGCGTCGGCGTCCCTCCTGTCCGAGGTCGTGGTCTTCCCGGACGGCGGCAACCCCGGTCGGCCCGGCAACGTGCAGGACGGCTACGTGACGCCGACCGCCGGCTGCCACGACATCACCGTGTACCCGTCCAAGGACCTCGCCGCGGGGGCGTGCCTGGGTGACGGCGTGCTGTGGGACATCTCCGACCGGGAGCGGCCCCGCGAGATCAACCGCGTGCAGGACAACGTGAACTTCGCGTTCTGGCACTCCGCGACGTTCAACAACGCCGGCACCAAGGTCGTCTTCACCGACGAGCTCGGCGGCGGCGGCGCGGCGACCTGCAACGAGAAGATCGGCAAGACCCGCGGTGCGAACGGCATCTACGACATCACCGGTCGGGGTGACAACCGGAAGCTGGAGTTCCGTTCGTACTACAAGATCTCGCGCACCCAGACCGACACCGAGAACTGCGTGGCGCACAACGGCTCGCTGATCCCCGTGCAGGGGCGCGACATCATGGTGCAGGCGTGGTACCAGGGCGGCATCTCGATCTGGGACTTCACCAACTCCGGCAACCCCAAGGAGATCGGCTGGTTCGAGCGCGGCCCGCTGCCGGACGGCAAGGGCGGCGGCGCGTGGTCGACCTACTACTACAACGGCTACATCTACTCGTCGGACATCGGCAAGGGCCTCGACGTCCTGGACATCCGCGACCCGCGAGTGGCCACGGCCAAGTTCATCCGGGTGGGTGAGCTGAACGTGCAGACGCAGGGCCACTACCGGGAGCTCTGGCGACGGTAGCCGGCTCTCCGAGTGGCAGGGGGTCTGTCCGGGCGACCGGGCAGGCCCCTTCCGTTTCGGCTGTCACCCGGTCAGCGGACCGGCGATCAACCGATCGGTTGACCCGGGGTGTGGCGGGCTGAGTGATCCGGTCGGGCGGCGCGGGCGCGAGGCTTGGGGTATGGCGATCATCGAAGTGGTCGACCTCGTGAAGAGGTACGACCGGAAGGTCGCGGTGGACGGGGTTTCGTTCACCGTCGACGAGGGGGAGATCTTCGGGCTGCTCGGCCCGAACGGAGCGGGCAAGACCACCACCGTCGAGTGTGTCGAGGGGTTGCGCTCGGCGGATTCCGGTGCCATCCGGGTGGACGGGTTGGACCCGCGGCGGGACCGGGTGGCCTTGCGGGAGCGGCTCGGGGCGCAGTTGCAGGAGAGTGAGCTGCCCGAGCACATCCGGGTGGGTGAGGCGTTGGAGCTCTACGCCTCGTTCTACCGGGAGCCCGCCGATTGGCGGGAGCTGTTGGGACGGCTGGGGCTCGCCGACCAGGTGAAGACCCGGTACCGGAAGCTGTCGGGTGGGCAGAAGCAGCGGGTCTCCATCGCGTTGGCGCTGGTGGGGCGGCCGAAGATCGCGGTGTTGGACGAGTTGACCACGGGGCTCGACCCGCAGGCGCGGCGGGACACGTGGGCGCTGGTCGAGCAGGTGCGGGACTCCGGGGTGACGGTCGTCCTCGTCACGCACTTCATGGAGGAAGCCGAGCGGCTGTGTGACCGGCTGGCCCTGATCGACGAGGGGAAGGTGGTGGCCGTGGACAGTCCGGCCGGGCTGGTGGCACGGGTGGCCGGCGAGCAGACCGTGCGGTTCCGGCCCACGTCGGCGTTGGAGCCGGGGCTGCTGGAGGTGCTGCCCGAGGTCCAGCAGGTCGAGCGGCACGGACCGCAGTTCGTCGTCACGGGTACCGGGAACCTGCTGCACGCCGTCACGTCCGTGTTGGCGCGCAACCAGATCGTCGCCGCCGACCTGCGCATCGAGCAGGCCGGGCTGGACGACGCCTTCATCCGCCTCACCGGCCGCAAGCTCTCGGAGTGACGACCATGACCAAGATGATCCGGACCGAGTGGAAGCTGTTCCTGCGCGAACCCGCCATGGTCGCGTTCGCGGTGCTCTTCCCGACCGTGCTGCTCCTGGTCCTCGGCGCGATCCCGGCCCTGCGCACACCGGACCCGAAATTCGACAACCTGCGCTTCGTCGACGCCTACGTGTCCACGCTCGTGGTGATCGCGTTCGCCGTCCTGGGCCTCAACAAGCTGCCTGCGACGGTCGCGACCTACCGGGAGAAGGGCGTGCTGCGCAGGCTGTCCACGACGCCGATGCACCCGGCTCGGCTGCTGGTCGCCCAACTGGTGGTGAACCTGGCCGCCGCCGTGGTGTCGATCGTGCTGCTGCTGGTGGTGTGCAAGGTGGTGTTCGACATCGACCTGCCGCACCACCCGCTGGGGTTCCTCGCCACCTGCGTGCTGGGGATGCTGTCGCTGTCCGCGCTCGGCCTGCTGGTCGCGGCGTGGTCGCCGAACGCGCGGGCGGCGGGCGGCTGGGCGACCGTGGGGTTCATGCTGGTCATGTTCTTCGGCGGCGCGTACCTGCCGCGGTTCCTGATGCCGGACCTCCTGGTCCGCATCGGCGAGCACGTGCCGCCGGGCGTGGGTGCGTTGCAGGACGCGTGGCTGGGCACCGCGCCGAGCCCGGTCCACCTGGGCATCCTCGCCCTGACGACCGTCGTGGCGGGTACCGTCGCCGCGAGGTCGTTCCGTTGGGAGTGAGGGAGCACGGGTGACGGACAGGCTTGACGTGTGGGAACGGCGGCTCGGTGTCCTCGCCTACTTCATCCCGTATTTCGCCCTGGCCCTGACCACCCTGCTCTACCTGCTGGTGGTGCCGGACCCGCCGGCGCGGCAGGCGGTCAGCCTGGCCATCGTGGCGGGGGCGTGCCTGTGGATGCTGTGGTGGCACACCCTGCACCCGCGGTGGCGGGACCGGCCGGGCCTGATGGTCGTGTTCTTCGCCGGCGTCCTGGTTTTCTACGCGGTGCTGGGCCTGCGTGACCCGGTGTTCGGGTTCTACTCGTTCGCCGGGTACATCTACGCGATCGAGGTGTTGCCGGGGTGGCGGAAGTTCGTCGGGGTGCTGATCAACGCGGCCATCGCGTCCGCCTCCCTGGTCGGCGGGTTCCCGCCGGCCGAACCGGTGGCGATCGTCGTCCACCTGGTGATCACCGCGTTCATCGTCACGGTCGCCATGACGTTCACGCTGCTCGGCTACGTCACCTCCGAACAGTCCCGGCGGCGCAAGGAGATGCTCGTCGAGATGGCGGCGATGACGGAGGAGAACGCCGGCCTGCACGCCCAACTGCTGATCCAGGCCCGGGAGGCGGGCGTGCTGGACGAGCGGCAGCGGCTGGCCGGCGAGATCCACGACACGCTCGCCCAGGGGTTCACCGGCATCATCACCCAGCTCCAGGCGGTGGACGAGCCGTCCCGGCGGGTCGGCACCGCGCTGCGGCTGGCCCGGGAGAACCTGGCCGAGGCACGCCGTTCCGTGCACGCGCTGCGCCCGCCCCCGCTGGAGGACGCCAACCTGCCGGACGCGCTGGCCGAGGTGGTGGCGGGCTGGACGGACCAGACCGGCGTCCAGGTCGCGGTCTCCACGACTGGCGCGGCACGTCCGCTGCACCCCGAGGTGGAGGTGGCCCTGCTGCGCACCGCCCAGGAGGCACTGTCCAATGTGGCCAAACACGCCGCGGCGACCCGGGTCGGACTTACCTTGTCGTACATGGAGGACGTGGTGACGCTGGACGTGCGCGACGACGGCGCGGGCTTCGACACCGGCCGGGAGACCGAGGGTTTCGGCCTGGTCGCCATGCGGCAGCGGGTGTCCCGGCTGGCCGGGTCGCTTGAGGTCGAGTCGGAGCCGGGCGGCGGCACGGCCGTGTCGGCGTCGGTGCCCGCGATCCCGGCGGCGGTGGCGCGGTGATCCGGGTGGTGATCGTGGACGACCACCCGGTGGTGCGGGACGGGCTGCGCGGGATGCTCGCGGCGGCCGGTGACGTGGACGTGGTGGGCGAGGCGGCGGACGGCGCGGAGGCGGAGGCCGTGGTGCGGGCCAAGCACCCGGACGTGGTGCTGATGGACCTGCGGATGCCGGGCGTGGACGGCGTGACCGCGATCGAACGGCTGCGGGACTTCCCGGCCCGCGTGCTGGTGCTCACCACGTACGACACGGACAGCGACGTGCTGCCCGCGATCAAGGCTGGCGCGACCGGGTACCTGCTGAAGGACACGCCGCGCGAGGAGCTGTTCCGGGCGGTGCGTTCGGCGGCACGGGGCGAGGCGGTGCTGTCGCCGTCGGTGGCGACCCGGCTGATCGGGCAGGTGCGGACGCCGGCCGCCGAGCCGTTGAGCGAACGGGAGGTGGAGGTGCTCGGCCTGATCGCACGCGGCTGCACGAACCGCGAGGCGGCGGCCCGGCTGTTCATCAGCGAGGCGACCGTGAAGACGCACCTGGTGCACGTCTACGCGAAGCTCGGCGTGAAGGACCGGGCCGCCGCCGTCGCGGTGGCCTACGAACGCGGCCTCCTAGGGACCCAGTAGCGGCACGACGGCCTTCCCGACCTGCTCCAGCTCGGCCGCCGCCGCGGCGCGGTCCGGGCCGAGGTAGGTCAGGGTCGTCAGCAGGTCGCCCCTGCTCAGCAGCAGTTCGCACTCCAGGCCGAGGTCGTCGCGGAAGCACACGGCGAACTGGGCATCGCCGCCCAGCGACGGGAGTGTGAGTTCGCCGTCCACGGTGTGGCTCCCGCCCGCGTACTGGAACGTGCCGCAGTCCAGGGACTTCCGGGCCAGCTCCACCGTCTCCTTCGCCGCCGCGCCCCGGGTGTACCAGACGACCCGCTGGACCAGCTGCGAGCGCTTGGCCGTGTTGAGCCAGCGGTGCAGGTCGCGGACGGTGGACACGTCGCCATCGGTGGCCAGGTCGGCCGGGCACATGATCGTCGTGTACTTGCCCGAGGACGCCGCCTTGTCCACGTTCGGGGTGTAGCCGAGCGGGGTGACCAGGTCGTCGGGGACGCGGGCCTTGGTGACGCGCTGCTGCGTCGCCGCCTGGTCGGTGCCGGACGACGTGCTCGCCGGCGGTGACGCGGTGGGCGTGGCGGTGCATCCGGTCAGCAGCACTAGGGCGAGGAGGAGTCCCCCGGTTCTCATGGGCCGGGACAGTAGCAAGTTGATCGACGCTCCTGTCCCGGCCGTCTGCCGGGTCAGCCGGACTCGGACGAATACGCACTGCGCCGCACGGCCACCACCGACGCCACCGCGTACGGCCCGGTCCAGTCCGCCCCGGCGGAGGCCGATTCGTGCAGCGCGGTGTCCCGGCTAGTAGTCGACGCGGTCGGTCCGGGACAGCCACGCCGTGAACGGCGCGTTGTCGTCGCCCGTGGACACCTGGTGCACGGGGAGGCTCCACTCCACCCTGGGCTTGCCGAACAGCTCGTAGAACTCGCGGTCGTCGAACCCGGCCGCCGCCGCGTCGTGCCGGTCGGCCGCGTACACGACCCGGTCGACCCGGGCCCACATCGCGGCGGCCAGGCACAGCGGGCACGGCTCGCACGACGACACCAGCACGCAGCCGGTGAGCCGGAAGTCGTCCAGCGCCCGGCAGGCCGCGCGGATCGCGACGACCTCGGCGTGCGCCGTCGGGTCCAAGGTCCGGGTGACCTGGTTGGTGCCGGTGGCGATCACCGCGCCGCCCTTGACGATCACCGCGCCGAACGGTCCGCCGCCGGCGGCGACGTTGCGGACGGCGAGTTCGATCGACTCGCGCAGCCAGGGGTGTTCCGGTGGGCCGGAAGTGGTCATGACAGCTCCAGGGGACGTGCCCGGACCCGCCACCCTCCCCGGATGGCGGGCCGGACAAGGGAAGGTCAGGTTCCGGTGAGGTGTTCGGGGCGCACCGGCACGCGGTCGAGCGCCAGTCCGGTGGCGGCCCGGATGGCCGCCACGATGGCCGGGGTGGACGAGATCGTCGGCGGCTCACCGACCCCGCGCAGGCCGTAGGGTGCGTTGGGGTCGGCCAGTTCCAGCACGTCGATGCTCATCGGCGGCATGTCCAGCACGGTCGGGATCAGGTAGTCGGTGAACGACGGGTTGCGCACCTTGCCGTCGGCGGTCTGGATCTCCTCCATCACCGCCAGACCCAGGCCCTGA
>CBHFOL010000354.1:0-8269 GCA_965995405.1 uncultured Saccharothrix sp. | reverse complement strand
GGTACCCACGGGGGACGCCCGCCCCCCGGCCGTTTCACGCTTCCCAGGCCCGGCAACTAACGCGGGATCGGAATACCGCCGACGGACAGTTCGCCGCCGGTCGGTGCCAGTTGGCCGATGATGCCGCCGAACGTGAGCGTCAACATCGTCGCCGAAGCCGGAACCTCCGGGTCCAGCTCCACGTACCCCGAGATGCTCGCGTTCCGCGCGACACTCACCGGCCACTTGCTGGTGGACGTCGAAGCGCTGTAGTTCCGCGGCACGTCGTCCGACGCGACAACGGACACCAACGGCAGGTCCATTTTCGACGTGCCCGCGTTCACCGCCGTCACGTACAGCCGCACCCGCCCGCCCCGGTTCTCCACCCGGCTCACCTCGACCGTGAGCAGCCCCCGCGCCTGCTTCCACGCCCCGACGACGACCTTCGCCTCGACACCCGTGGTCGGCGCGTCCTCCGCCGAACCGGTGGTCCCCACCACCCCGTCGACACCCGCCGAAGTGGTCGGCGTCGACCGGAACGTCACGCTCAGCGCGCCGACACCCACGATCCCCGACGTCAACCCCTGCACGACGCCCAGCAGCACCAGCACCCCCAGCACGACCAGGCCGATCTTCAGCGCGGCGGGCCTCCGCCGACGCCGACGGTGGTGCCGGTGGTGGCGGGTCTCGTCGTCCATGACGTCCTTCGTCCGGGCGCGGCGAACGGGCAGTCTCCCCAGGAGCCCCGACAGTCTCGGCCGAACGGGCACCGCCAGTCAATGAACCGACACCCCTGTCCCGCAGGGGGCTGCCGGTCCCACGTTCGTGACGTCCGGTTAGGGTCGCGCCGTGTCTGATGACGTCGCAACCACCGCGCAGGTGCTGTCCACCAACATCTTCGACTCCGCAGCCGAGGCGATCGAGGCGATCGGCGCCGCCGACGTGCTCGGCCTGGGCGTCAAGGTGTCCAACCGGCTCGTGCCGGACGAGGACTCCGACGACACGTTCGTCGAGGAATGGGTGGTGGAGCTCCTCACCTCCGTCCCCACGCTCGACGAGGAGTGATCGCGCAGGGGCCTCCCGGACCAACCCCGCGGAGGCCCCTCCGCAGCCGGTTCAGACCGTCAGCACGATCTTGCCGCGCACGTGCCTGCCCTCCAGCAGCCGGTGCGCGTCCACCGCCTCCGCCAGCGGGAACGTCTGCTGCACCACGACCTTCAGCGCGCCCGACCCGGCATACCGGGCCAGCCACTCCAGGTCTTCCGGAACGGGCTTCGCGTAGGCGTACCGACCGCCCAGCTCCAGCACGTTGGTGTCCACGATGGACACGATCCGCGCCGGGTCCCGCACCAGCGCCGGCGAGTCGTCGATCGCCGCGCCGCCGACGCAGTCGAACGCCACGTCCACCAGCCCGTCGCCGCCGAGCAGCTCGGCCACGTTGTCCACCAGCGCGTCCCCGTACGCCACCGGCTCCGCGCCCAGCGACCGCAGGAAGTCGTGGTTGCGCGGCGACGCCGTGCCGATCACCCGCGACGCGCCCAGGATCTTCGCCACCTGCACCGCCAGGTGCCCGACCCCACCGGCGGCGGCGTGCACGAGCACCGTGTCCCCGGGCGACACGTGCACCTTGCGCAGCGACTGCAACGCGGTCAGCCCGGCCAGCGCCAGCCCGCCCGCCTCCTCGAACGACAGCGACGCCGGCTTGTGCGCCAGCCCCCGCTCCGTCGCGGCGATCAGCTCCGCGTACGCCCCGTGCTGCACGTGGTCCTTGCGCTGGTAGCCGAACACCTCGTCACCGGGTTTGAACCCGTCGACCGCCGGTCCGACCTCCCGCACGACACCCGCCACGTCCCAGCCGGGGATCAGCGGGAAGTGGTGTGGCAGCGTGTCCTTCGCGTAGCCCAGCCGGATCAGCCGGTCGACCGGGTTCACGCCCGCCGCCTTCACCTCGACCAGCACCTGGTCGAAGCTGATCGGCGGGTCGGGCAGCTCCTGGAGGCGGAGCACCTCGGCATCCCCGAACTCGTTCTGCGCAATCGCCTTCACATACCCCAGTGTTCACGAACCGTAGAAGACCCGCTCGACCACGGTCCGCGCCCGCCGGGTGGTGCGCCGGTAGGTGTCGAGGAATTCGCCGGGGTCCCGGGGGAATCCCATCACCCCGGCCACGGCCGCCAGATCACGCCCGGTCGTGGGTAGTTGGTCGCCTGGCTTGCCGCGCACCAAGACGATCGCGTTGCGCGCACGCGTGGCGATCAACCAGGCGTCCAGCAACGCCGAAGCGTCCTCCCCCGAGACCAGCCCCGCCGCCGAAGCCGCCCGCAGCCCGTGCACGGTCGACTCGGTGCGCAGCGCCGGCACCTCGTGCGCGTGCTGGAGCTGCCACAGCTGCACGGTCCACTCCACGTCGGCCAGCCCGCCGCGCCCCAGCTTGGTGTGCGTGGACGGGTCCGCGCCGCGCGGCAGCCGTTCCGCCTCCACCCGGGCCTTGATCCGCCGGATCTCCCGCACGGACACCGCGTCCAGGCCCGCCGGGTACCGCACCGGCTCCACCAGCTCGACGAACCGCGCGCCGAGCGCCTCGTCGCCGGCGATGAACCGGGCCCGCAGCAGCGCCTGCGCCTCCCACAGCTCCGCCCAGTTCGCGTAGTACGCCCGGTACGACTCGAACGTCCGCACCAGCGGTCCCTGCCTGCCCTCCGGCCGCAGGTCGGCGTCCACCTGCAACGCCGGGTCCTGGCTGGGCGCGCTGAGCAGCCGCCGCACCGTCTCCACCACCGACCCGGCGTACCGGACGGCGGCCGAGTCGCTCACGCCCGGCAGCGCCTCGCACACGAACATCACGTCCGCGTCCGACCCGTACCCCTGCTCCCGACCGCCCAGCCGCCCCATCCCGATGACCGCGATCGACGCCTGCCGCTCGCCCGCCGTCCGCACGACCGCGTCCAGCGCCGCCTGCAACACCGCCACCCACACCTCGGACAGCGACACGCACACCGTGCGCAGCGACACCAGCCCCAGCAGGTCCGCCGACGCGATCCGCAACAGCTCCTGACGGCGCAGCGACCGGGCGGCGGTGACCGCGCGCTCCAGGTCGTTGTAGCGGGAAACGGTGCTGCGCAACGGGTTCCCGACGGTCATCGGGTCCCGCCCGACCAGCGCCTCCGTGTCGGCGAGCAGCCGCAGCACCTCCGGCGCGCGCACCAGCAGGTCCGGCACCAGCTTCGAGGTGCCCAGCAGCGCCGCGAGCCGGTCCACGACGGTGCCCTCGTCCCGCAGCAGCCGCAGGTACCAGGGCGTTTCCGCCAACGCCTCGGACACCCGCCGGTAGGCCAGCAGCCCGCTGTCCGGGTCGGGGGTGGCGGCGAACAGGTCCAGCAGCACCGGCAGCAGCGCCGTCTGGATGCGTGCCCGCCGGGAAACACCCCTGGTCAGCGCCTCGATGTGCTTCAACGCACCGTCCGGCGCGGCATAGCCGAGGGCGGCCAGCCGGGCGGCGGCCTCGGACGTGGTCAGCCGCAGCGCCTCGGTCGGCACGTTCGCCACCGCTTGCAATAGCGGCCGGTAGAACAGCTTCTCGTGCAGCCGCCGCACCTGGTTGGCCCGCTTGCGGAACTCGGCCAGCAGCACCTGCGCCTCGGACAGCCCGCCCTCGGCCGCCATCCCGGTCGCCCGCGCCAGCCAGCGCAGGCCGGTGGCGTCGTCGTCGGCCGGGAACAGGTGCGTGCGCAGCAGCCGCTGCAACTGCAACCGGTGCTCCAGCGTGCGCAGGAACCGGTAGGCGCGGCCGAAGTCGGCGGCGTCCGTCCGCCCGATGTACCCGCCGCGCCCCAACGCCGCCAGCGCCGCCGTCGTGCTGGTGATGCGCAGGTCCTCGTCACCCCGGCCGTGCACGAGTTGCAGCAGCTGCACCGCGAACTCGACGTCCCGCAGCCCGCCGCGCCCCAGCTTCAGCTCCCGGTCGGCGAGCCCCGGCGGCACGTGGTCCTCGACGCGGCGGCGCATGGCCTGCACGTCGGGCACGAAGTCCTCGCGTTCGGCGGCCGTCCACACCAGGGGCCGCACCACCTCCAGGTACCGCTTCCCCAGCTCGACGTCACCGGCCACCGGCCGGGCCTTGAGCAGCGCCTGGAACTCCCAGGTCCGCGCCCACCGCCGGTAGTAGGAGGCGTGCCCCTCCAGCGTGCGGACCAGCGCGCCCGCCTTGCCCTCCGGCCGCAGCGCCGCGTCCACCTCGAAACACGCCTGACCGGCGACCCACATCACCGCCCCGGCCAGCCTGGTCGCCACCCCGACGTCGCCCTCGCCGACGAACACCACGTCCACGTCGCTGACGTAGTTCAGCTCCCGCGCACCGCACTTGCCCATCGCGATCACGGTCAGCGTGCACTCGTCCGCGCGCGCCACCTCCCGGCGCGCCACGTCCAGCGCGGCCCGCAGCGCCGCCACCGCCAGGTCGGACAGCAGCCCGGCCACGTCGTCATAGCTCACGTACGCCAGGTCGGTTTCCACGACGTGCGCCAGGTCTTCGGCGGCGATCCGGCACAGCAGCGCCCGGTACTCCAGCCGCAGCGCCCGCACCGCGTCCGCCCCGGTCAGCCCGGCGACCGCGGTCACCAGGGCGTCGAATTCGTCCGGCGACACGGGTTCGGCACCGGTCAGCGACACCCACCGGCCGGGGTTCGCGACCAGGAAGTCCGACAGCGCGGTGGACGACCCGAGGACCGCGAGCAGCCGGCCGCGCAACACCTCGTCGGCCCGCAACGCGTCGTCCAGCGCGGGCCACCCGTCGCCGAGCGCCACCCGCAGCCGGTCCAGCCCGAGCAGCGCCAGGTCCGGATCGGGGCTGCGGGACAGCGCCCACAGGATCGGCTCGTTGCCCGGGGTGGTCCCGCGATCGGTCCACCACCCGGCCGCACGCAGGTGCTCGCCGCTGCGCTCCCCGGTCAGGCCGAACCGGGCGGGGGACGTCGGCTTGCGGGCTGGATCCGTCATCGCCCACCACCGTAGTGCCGCGCCGGCGTCAGGCCACGATCAGGTAAATCCCGAACACCACCACGGCCTGGCACGCCAGCAGGCACGCGCCGGCCGCCGCCGTGTACCCCGCCGCCGACACGCCGCGCTCCCGCGCGTCCTCCCGCGCGGACAGCGCGCGCAGCCCCACCGAGAACAGCACCACCAGACCCAGCACCACGGCCAGGCTCACCCCGAACACGGTGCCCAGCGCCACCCAGTCGACCTTCACGCCGCCACCTGGTGCGGCTCGGCCTGCGCGGCGATCTCGTCCACCACGTGCTCCGGCCGCACCGGCTCACGCCGCGACAGCAGCCAGATCACCAGCGACACCAGCACCGCCACCACGGCCACGACCACCACACCGGCCGTGCCGAGGGACGCCACCTTCCCGGCGACCGCACCCACGATCCCGGCGGCGGGCAGCGTCAGCATCCACGCCACCGCCATCCGCCCGGCCACCCCCCACCGCACGCCGTCCCGCTGCCGGCCCAGGCCGGAGCCCATGATCCCGCCGGACGCGACGTGCGTCGTGGACAGCGCGAAACCCAGGTGCGACGACGCCATGATCACCGTCGCCGCGCTGGTCTGCGCCGCGAAACCCTGCGGCGCCTCGATCGTGGTGAGGCCCTTGCCCAGGGTGTGCGTGATGCGCCAGCCGCCGAGGTAGGTGCCCAGCGCGATCGCGACCGCCGCGCTCAGGATCACCCACAGCGGCGGCGACGAGCCCGGCGCGAGCGTCCCGGCGGTGATCAGGGTCAGCGTGATGATGCCCATCGTCTTCTGCGCGTCGTTCGTGCCGTGCGCCAGCGACATCAACGCCGCCGACGCGATCTGGCCGGCCTTGAAACCCTTGTGCGTGACGGACTCGCGGGCCTTCCGGGTGAGCCGGTAGGTCAGGTACGTCGCCAGCAGCGCGACGATCCCGGCGACCAGCGGCGCGGCCACGGCGGGCGCGATCACCTTGTCGACGACCTTCGCGAAGTGCACCGCGTCCGCGCCGGACGCCACCCAGGTCGCCCCGATGAGCCCGCCGAACAGCGCGTGCGACGAACTCGACGGCAGCCCGACGTACCAGGTGACCAGGTTCCACATGATCGCCCCGACCAGGCCGCCGAACACCACGGCGGGCGTGATCCGGGCGTCGTCCACGATGCCGCCGGAGATGGTCTTGGCCACCTCCACCGACAGCAGCGCGCCGACCAGGTTCAGCACCGCCGAGAACGCGACCGCCGTGCGCGGCTTCAGCGCGCCGGTCGCGATGGACGTCGCCATCGAGTTGGCCGTGTCGTGGAAGCCGTTCGTGAAATCGAATGCCAACGCCGTGATGACCACGATGATGACGAGGAGCGAGGCATCCACGCTGATTCCTCCGGCTGAACCGACACAGTCGAAGGTGAACGCTACCTGTCCAGCCGATGAACACTCACATCGGCGGACGTTCGTCACACCAGCGGCAGGTTCCGGTGTGCCACAAGATCTCCGGCCGCCAACCGGACAAAACGTTCGGCGAACGGCTGCCACACCTCACGGATGTCCTCGTGACCGCTTTCCAGCCGCTCCGGATCGAGCTCGCCGGGCCGCGCGCAGGCCGCCGTGTCGGGCTCGCCCTGTGCCCAACGCGACACGATTTCCGGCGTGGTCTCGATGTGGAACTGCACCCCGTAGGCGTTCTCGCCGACCCGGAACGCCTGGTTCGGGTACTTCGGGGAGGACGCCAGCAGCTCGGCGGTCGGCGGCAGCAGCGCGATCTCGTCACTGTGGAACTGGAGCACGTCCGGCGTCCACGGCAGGTCCGCGAACAGCGGGTCGCGCCCCGCCACGTCCCGCTTGGCCACCAGCAGCACGCCGACCTCCGGCCCGTGCGGACCGCGCCGCACCTGACCGCCGGTCGCCGCCGCGAGCAACTGCGCGCCGAGGCAGACCGCGAGGGTCGGCACCCGCTTCGCGACCGCGTGCGACAGCAGTTTCCGCACGTCCGCGAGCCACGGGTGGTCGACGTCGTCCAACGCGCCCATCGCACCGCCCAGGCACACCACGCCCTGGTGGCCGTCGAGCGTGTCGGGCAGCGGGTCGGCGAACGGCCGGACCACGTCGAGCACCGCCCCGGCCCCGGTCAGCCAGTCGCCGAGGCGGGCGACCGGGTCACTGTCGTCGGGTTGCAGCACCAGCAGACGCGTCACCCGTCCGAGGGTAGATCAGCAGGCGCAGCCGATCCCGTGCAGGCTCTCGACTTTCGCGCCCTGAACCGCCGTGCCCCCGACCGCGGCGTTCCCGGCCGTCGTGTTCTCGACTGCGGTGTTCTCGACGGCCGCGCCTTCGACCGGGTAGCCGGCGGCCAGCCACGCCCGGATCCCGCCGGACAGCCGCTTCACCCTGAACCCGAGCGCCGACAGCTTCGCCGCGCCCTTCGTGGCCGCGTTGCACTCGAAGCTCTCGCAGTAGCAGACGTAGACCAGGTCCCGGTCCCAGCCGTCGGTGGTCGTCCCGTCCATCTCCCAGTGCTCTCGCAGTAGCAGACGTAGACCAGGTCCCGGTCCCAGCCGTCGGTGGTCGTCCCGTCCATCTCCCAGTGCGGCAGGTTGACCGCGCCCGGCAGGTGCGCCCACGCGAACGCCTCCGCGCTGCGCGTCTCCACCAGCCGGAAACCGTCGGTAGTACCCGCCTTCAGGTCACGCACCACGTCGTCCGGGTCGGCTTCGAAGGCGAGTTCGGCGGCGAAGAACGCGGCGGCGGTCACGGGGTCGGCGGGCGGGAAGCGCAGCGTGTTCGTCATGGCTGAAATCCTGCTGGACCGCACGGTCGGGAGACATGCCGAAGTCCAGGCGTTGCCCGGTACGTGCCTACGATTCCACGGTGGAACTGGACGATCTGGATTGGAAGCTGTTGGACCTGCTCCAGCGGGACGGCCGCATGACGTTCACCGAGCTGGCCAAGCGGGTCTCCCTCTCCGCGCCCGCGACCACCGAGCGCGTGCGGCGGCTGGAACAGGCGGGCGTCATCACCCGGCTACACGGCGGTCGTGTCGCCGCAGCGGCTCGGCCTGCCGATCGAGGCGATCGTCCGGGTGCGGGTGCGCAGCCTGGACACGCCCCGGTTCCGGGAGCGGGTGGTGACGATGCCGCAGGTGCTCGACGCCGACCACGTGACCGGCGACGACTGCTGGCTGCTGCGGGTCGTGTGCCGGTCGATGGTGGAGTTGGAGGAGTTCGTCGAGCAGGCCCAGCGGTACGGCGACACCACCACGTCCCTGGTGTTCTCCTCGGCCGCCCGCAAC